>JAFZGF010000003.1 GCA_017555565.1 Oscillospiraceae bacterium | reverse complement strand
TGTTACCTTGCCATTGATTGTCAGACTGTCCCCTTCGTTCCAGTCTGCGGCTGCAATAAACTTGATGTTTTCACCGCTGCCGGCAAGATTATGCACTGTGCCTGACTTTGTATGCACATAGGTGAATATGCCATTGTCGGCATTTGTAGCCTTGTCTGCACTACCCGCAGTCTTTGCTTTATCCACAGTGCCGTCACCATCGGCATCGTACACATCCTTCTGCATATCACCTGCACCAATTTCCGTCATCTTGTCACCAATAGCTTTATCGGTTTCCTCTTTGGTGTATACTTTATCTGCTTCAGCCTTTTTACCCAGCTTTAAATCTGTTTCCTCTCTTGTATACAGCTGGTCTTTTGTGTAGGACTTATCTTTATCTGCCTTGCCTTCCAGTGCTTTGTCAGCCACATTCAGCCACTGCACTCCATCAGCAGATACCTGCAAATCTCCGCTTTCACCGATGCGCAACTGCATTACATCGCCACTCTGTACAGGCTGTCCGTGTTCAGTAAGCCATTCGACTAGAGAATTGTGTTTTTCCGCAATATGCTCCGGTAGTTTATCAAAAATATTTTTATTGTCTCGCGGACTGTTGTTGTTATATGAGTCCGCGGCACTTTTAACATTCAGCCTGTTTATTTCTTCTGCCGAAATTTTTAAATTTTCAAATGACATCCGTTACCTCCTGTTCTTTGAATATCCGTTCACCTTGTATGTTTTTACTATCTGATGTATGCCAAACCCTTCGTTGACTTCATCATTTACAAACATCAGCATCAGTCGTTTGTATTTCCTCTGCCGTTTGTTAAAATAGATTTCTCTCGGTGTTTCAGACTTTTCAAAGGTAAACCTTTCAAAGTTCAAGTTTATAAACCAGTCGGAAATATCCATTGTTCCGCCTGTAATATATTTTTCATCTGCACCATCAACGCAGTAATATACCTTACAGCTGCTGGCGGTAAATGGAGCCAGTACAACCAGGCAGCCTTTTCTTGTAACAGTCTTAAACCTGTGTATCATTCCGTCGTCGTCATATGGTGTAGCCCATACAGCTCTGATGGCCTGGCCGTTGTCGTTGTATTTTTCCATGCTGGTCATATAGTCTTTAAATCTGCAGATATTCCCTGCATCATCACCAAACCATAGTATACTGTTCCAGCTGGAAAAGCATTTTGCAGGCACATTATCCCAGTAATAACATTCATAGTTAAAACCGCTGCTCACCCTGCCACTTATGGTCTTTTTACCATCCAGCACATAACACACATTGTTCACTGCCAGGATATACAGCCCGTTATGCTCCACAGCCACGGCATTTTCCAGCCCTATTTCTTCTGTCAGCTTTGCATCCACGTTGTAGCTTCTGTTCTGCAGTGTCCTTTCATAGGTGATACTGCTGTTGGTTATGGAGTACACCCCTCTGTCTGACAGAAACAATGGGTCGTCGTTCAGAACTATAAAGCAATGCTTACTTACTGCACCGATACCTACAATGCCAGGTCTTACTTCCCATATAACCTCGCCTTCGCTGTCAAGAGAACCGCTGCGCAGGAAAACTGTTGTATCCTGCTGTGTTCTCTCTTTTACTATAGCCAGATAGCCTGCTACCTTGTGATATCCCATTACAGCCGTATTGGCACTGCCTATAATGGAATATTTCAAGTCTGGAAAATAGGTCGGGTCGTAAATGTTACTCCAGAAGTCATAGGCCATATATTCCGGATTACCACTGAGGAAAACCCTGTTGTTACCGCCTACGCCGTAATGTGCGTATATACTGCAGTTCACAATTCTTTCCTTATATCCTGCCACTGTCTTTGTGTAAGTAATATAGATATTGTCTTGTCCCTCTACAGGTGTTTTGTGCGCAGTGGTAAAGGTAACTTTCCCCAGCTTTAAATCCACTGTGTAATCCGTGCCAGCTTTCAGCACATCCAGATCACCTTCGCTGTTCAGGCTCTCTACCTTGCTTACACTTTCAATGTCAATTTCGCTCAACTGATATATCTTTGTATCGTCCCCTGTGAACTTTTCACAGCGTTTGCCCGTCAGGAAGTTTATATCCTCATAGCTTTCACCACCGCCGGAAGGACTGCGGGCAATTACTGTGGTCGGTACATATGCATCTTCCATTACATCTTTTACGCTCTCGCCGTCAAACACCAGGTATTCCTTGCCGGTTAAGATATAAAAGCCGTCCTTTTCACCTTTTCTGAAGAAAAAACCACAGCCTTTGCCGTTGTTCACATTTTCTTTCAGTACCGCAGCAGAGAAAACACCGCCATTTTCAACAATTTTATAAATCTTACTGCCTGCATGGGCAAGGAAATATTCCTGCCTGTTGACATATGTATGCCAGATATTATGGACCGGGCTTTCAAGAGTACAGCATATCTCCCAGCCTGCCCTTTTTACAGGATGTCTGCCGTTGTCAGAAATCATATTCAATAGCAGTGGACTGCGGTTCTTTGCCACGTTCTCTGCGCTCTGGCTGAAGTCCACCCCGGCCAGATTGTCATACACCGTGTACTTCGTTGTGCTTCTTGGTGTAGGTATATTAATATTCTGCATACACATCCACCACACTTTCTTCTACCGCCTTCATTGCCCATTTGTTTACCTCGTCGGCAAACATCTGCAGATAAATACTGTGTTTACCATCGTCCATATCGGCATCAGCAATATGCAGCTCTGCGGCCAGGCCGTATTTCAGCGCAGTCGCAAACTCATCTTCATACGGAATTTCATCATTCAGACTTCCCACTGTCGGGATTTCTTTCAGCGCATCCTTTTCCTTAAAGCGGCGCAGGTGGTTATTTTCGTTAAAGCATTTGCTCAGCACCAGGTTAAACAAAGGCACAGCAATTTCTTTGTATTCACTTTCATCTTTCGCACCTGTTACCAAAATAACACTTGTGCTGTATATATCGTTTACTTTCATTTTCCACCTCTATATCAAAAGGCGGGCAGATAACTGCTCGCCTTTGTTCACTACATTAAGTGCCTGATGTATTTTTGTCACAGTACACACCGTTTTTCTTTGCTTCGAATACAAAGCAGTCATAGTATTCTCTGCCTTCCAGCAGTGCGCCGGAGATGCCTGGTGGGTCCTGATGGATTTTTGTTTCGCTCATTTTCACAGGTGCTGTTGCCGCATTTCTGTGCGCAATAATAAAGTTCACACCGTCAGGCATTCTGGATTTTGGTACTTTGATAACTGTCATATTATCGTATGTACCCACTTCACCTTTTGCAATCGCTCTGCCTGCGATTTTTTCCACTGCCATAAATTCTTCTGAATGTTTCAGCAGTTTGTAACCAGCAGTTGTAATCCACAGTGTTCTGTCTGTTTCAGGCACTTCTGCATCATCAAGCCATTCTGTGCCAGAAGAGATTCTTTCACAGATTGTTGATTTTGTCAGCGCTGCACCTGCGTTTACCTTGCCGGCACCTGTAGCCATTTTGCCAAGTGCATACTTGTCAAACTCTGGCACAGCTCTTTCAGCAATCTGCAGCTGCAGCATTTTGCCTGCAGATTTTGCACCCATCTGGTCTTCATTGTTGCCTTTATCGATTGTCAGTGAAAAAGCGCGGTCCTGTGTCAGTGTCAGTTCCTGTTTTGTGTCCTGCATTTCTGTAGGTGTGCCATATCGGTTAGCGCCTTCGCGTGTATATGGGCCCATTGGAACTGTTGTAGGTGTGTATACAGTAACTGTCTTTACACCGTTAAAGTCATATTCCTGGCTCAGTCTGCCAGCAACAAGTGACTCTTTCACATAAATTGTCTGAATATGTTTTGAGTATTTTGAAGCAAGATTTACTGCCATTTTTGTCTCTCCTTATCTCTTGCCACAAAGCCACAAAATCAGCCCAGTAAGCCTTCCAAAAAATCGTCCAGCTCTCTTTTGCCGCCCTTTGCATCAGGCAGTCCGCTGTTTTTATTGGCTGTGTTGGCTTTAAAAATATCAAAGTCTTTTTTTGTCTGTGCCAGCTCTTTTGTAAGTTCTGCCACTCTGTGTATTGCATATGCACCTTCCAGACTTTCGCCTTTATGTACCATTGCAATTACTTCCTGCGGTACTTCACCGCTGAACTCTGGATGTTTTTCCATAAACTCATAATACTCAGCCTCTTTCTGTTCCAGGTAAGCCTGTTCCTCTGCCGCTCTACTGTCGGCCTTTGCTTTTTCGATAGCAGACTGTGAGTATTTATTGAATTTATCCATAATGGATACTGGCACACTTGAAATATCACCATATTCATCAATCAACGCCTGGTATTCACCCTGGTTGTTCTGCATGGTAATATATGTGTTTGCATCCACCCCGGCTTTTGCCGCCAGATTTTCTACGAACATAATACGTGGGTCTTTCTGCACGTCCGCAAGCTGACCTTTGTATTTTTCCAGCATGCGATCATAGTTCATGCCTTTCTGAATAGCTATAACCGCCTCGTCCATGGTAATCTGTTTATCTTCACCCAGAAATTTTATAACTCTTGGAAACATTTCAGCCTGCTGGGCATCTTCTTTCTGCTCCTGCTGCTGTTCCTGTTCCTGTGCGCCTTCATCGTCAGTTTCAGCTTCACTGGTCTGTTCTGCTTCTTCCTGTTCTGTGGCTGTTGTTTCTTCCTCTGTTTCTTCAGAGAAATCATCGGTCTCATTCAGACCGGCCAAAAAATCGTTTTCATACTGATTGGTCTGTTCAGCTTCAAACATATGTATTTCCTTTCTGCCGTTGGTTTACCGGCATTCCGTCAAAATTATATATAGATAAAGCCTTGCGGCTTATATCTCTTCCTCAATAGTGGTTTTCTTATCCAACAGATTTATCAGCTGTCTTACCACCGGCTTTTTGTAGTGCTCGCAGTTTTTGTTACTGCACGCAAACTGCAATTCTTCATAGGGTACATTGTCCATCATTACTGTTTTGGAAGAAATTATGGTCAATGGTCTCTCACTGCATATGCAAGTCTTCATTTTTTTACCTCGCCCAAATTATAAAACACTGTTACCTGTCATTACATGTCAGGTTAAAAATTTACATTTTCAGCCCCATCATCTGCATCTGCTGGGCCTGCGCCTCTTTCTGCCGCTGCTGTTCCTGGGCTCGTTTAATTGCTTCAATTACTTTCTGCTTATTTTTGATATGTTTGTCCGGAACATTTTCCATATACACCAATGCATCCTGTAAAATGCCTTTACTGAAAAGGTTATCCATTGTGCTGGTCTGGGTAATTTCGCTCCAGTAGTCTGATGCCCCGATATCTACTATCACATCACTGTCCGCAGGCATTTCGCCAAAATCCACCAGCACAGCCATTTTCTGTTTTATGGCCTGACCATTTTCATCCTGTATTTCCTGTTCGGCTATGGTATATCTTTTTCCGTATTTTACACGCATAATCTCGTATACTGTTCTCACCCAGTCCTCAATGAACTGGTAAAATGTCTGTCTTTGCAGTTCCAGTGGCGCGGCACTTGACTGCTGCAGCGCAATAATAGCAGAAGTGTTTTCCGGTCTTACATTACCCAGCGCCGCATCATTGGCACCCATAAACTCTTTTGTGTATGAAATTGTCTGGCTTACCAGGTTCAGGATCTGTCCAGGCAGGTCACTTGGTCTGAACGTGGCCGCTATTGCATCATTCGGATTGCCTGCCACACCTATGGCAGCGCCCACCTTGTTTGTCCATTTATCCAGTTTGGTTTTATCAAAAATTATTTTTGGAAAAGAACTGTTTTTTGCATACAGCAGGCTCATTGCCCACAGTTTATTGATTGCAATCTGATTAGGTATAATTTCCTCCACCACACCTATCCCGTGATAGCAATCCTTCACCATTTCCCAGTTCATCCAGGACACAGGGTATCTTTTCAGCATCGTATCAGTTGCCTCTTCCAGTACACAGTCTTCTGTACACATCATATACCATACATTGCCCGTGTCCTTGTTTCGCCAGAAGTAAATGCAGACTGTTGTCATTTCATCATCAATACGGCTTTTATTCTCACTGAAATAATTTCTGCCGTCTGCACTTATATATTCTTCCTTGTCCGGATATTTTTCCTTCAGGCCCCTTGTCAGCTCTGTTTTACTGATAATAATCCACGGCTGTTTCTGTACTTCTGATGTCTGTTTATCACCAAAATGTACATTCAGATTGTCAATAATCTCTGTTTCGATGTGACCTGACACCACATCCGGGTTTCCTCCGTCTTCTGGAATAAAGCGGGTATACATTGCCGCATCACCATCTACTGCCGCATTGCGCAGCACGTGGCGCATCTTTTCACGAAACTTTATATTTTCCTGTACCTTTTCCAGTTCGTTGGATACCATCTCCATCCACTTGCTGTTATCTTTAATCTCTGCAATATTCTTATTGCCGCTTGTAGGCAGGCCATCTCGGAAGTTTACACCCACATCATTAACCAGCAGAACACTGATTTCATAGTTTGTAACTCGCTTTGTTACATTGATTACTGGCTTTTCCAGGTCAGGTGCATTCAGCCCCACCCACTGCCTGCCAATAAAGAAATTCTCCTGCTGCTCTATCTTGTCATACAGCTCCAAGTTTGATTTGTACCTGGTATCTCTGCGATATTTTTCAAATATCTCTTTGCTTGTTATATCTGCCATCATTTATCCTTTCCGATATTGCCATCATAGTTCATCATATCTTCCCACTGCTGTTCCACAGATTTCTTTGCCGTAATTTCTTCCTTTTTCTTTGTATCAGCCCTGTCGATTACCACCGCACCGTTTTTGCCGATGCAATAGCCAAAGCCTGTACCCAGCACAAACATTGCTATAACTGCACATGTGTAAAACACTTCCATACTCCCCCTCCTTTCACCATTTCCAGTCATCACAAAGGATGAATCTGTGTATAAATCTTTTTAACCTGCTGCAGTTCCTTCGCCTGCAGTATCTGCAATGGCCGTTTATCCTTCCTCTTACTCTCGCTTTCATACATTGTCCTTTCACGCCCGCGTGTAAAATTCGCGCGACCTGTCGAGTTAAACTCGATATTCACTCGAAAACACTATAAAACACTCCAAAAAAAGAAAATTTTTCCACTGAAAATCAAATTTATTACGAAAAATGTTACAAAATGTAACTTTTTTCTATAAACCTGAAACTATACTTTACATTTCTGCAGCATTTTTGTTAATACGTGCAGCATTTTTGTTAATACGTGCAGCATTTTTGTTAATACGTGCAGCATTTATTGTTAATACGTGCATCTTTTCTTAAAACATGCACGTATTAACATCAATCCAAGCTTAATCCAAGCTTAATCCAAGCCCTCGATACACTCGATATCTCATATCGAAACCAGCGATAAAACAAAATGCAATCGATAAAATGCTATGCTGATGCTATAGTGATGCTATAGTGATGCTATAGTGATGCTATAAAAATGCTTTACTCTTCAAATGGTGAAATATTGATAATTACCTGCCTTGAGTCTTCTGTGGCTCCAAATTCCTGTTTGTTCATTACTTCGCTGAATACCCTGTTCAGTTCGCCCAATGCTCTGGTTTGTTCCTTTACATTGGGATACACTTCAATCTCCCTACCTTTTTTGTCGGTAATTTTGATTTTTGTTTCTCCCATCGCTATGTTATACAGCCTGTCTTCCACCAGTGGAGCACGGGCAACAGCACGGCTGTATCGGCGTCTTCTGCGGTCTTCCAGCATAGTCTGATACCTTACCCTTACCTTATCCACCTTCAGCAGCGTACTTGCTTTCACGTCAACCACGCTGTCTTTGGCGTGGCAGTTGGGGTATGCTTTCCTGTAGGCTTCACGCTGGCTCAAACCCTCGTATACTAAAAAATATAAAAAAAGCTCCTGGTTTTCCGTCAGCAGTTCTTCCTTTTTGATTTTCTCTTTTGGCTTTGCCGGTCTGCCTCTTTTTTTAGCTGTTTTTTTACCCTCTTTTTTTGTGGTACCTTTTTTAGCCATAATTTACCCCCTTTCACAGCCTATTTTACCCCCTGCTATCCTGTCATCACATGTCAGGTAAAAGCAAAAAAGACGGGAATTATCCCGTCTTCTCTGCCAAACTTAAATACAAAGGAGGTGCCCTGCCAGGCACATATATATTCTACACCGCTGCTGCCTGTCATTACATGTCAGGCTGTTATTCGTTATAAATCAAAAATTATTCGTTATAAACCGCTGTCTGCTGATTTATAAAGAATAACTCAGTAATCCAGAAAATCATCTATCTGGTCATCATAATCCAGAACGTCGTCATCTCTTTCCTGTGGCACCTGTCCATTGATAGGTCTGCCGGCTACAAAATATCTTATTGCATCCGCACCGTGCGTCAGTTCGTGAGGCTTTGTGGATACATCGTTTGGATTGTGGTCATCGTGTACCAGGTTCGGCAAACTGCTTATCAGATATGTGCAATTTTCAAATATAGCCATCTTTGCTGTAATACTTCCTGTTTCATCCTTATATGGATGCAGGTATTCTTTCAGGCCATACCATCCCTGCACTCTGTCATTTCCGGCTTTCACGATATAAATGCCGTTTTCTGCAAAAATCTCCCGCACACTCTTACCTGTGTCCTGGCGCCTGTTCCACATATCCGGTGGAGCAAAATAAGCTGTTATCTTATCATTTCCTACCAAGCTTTTTATACGTGCCGCTGCTTGTTTAATAATCAGATTGCTTTCGCTTACCTCACGCATTACCCAGGCTTTGCCGCTTTCATCAACGGCTATTACATATGCTGCCAGCATATCCAGCCCATAGTCCAGGGCAACATATTTTGTCCAGTATTCCGGTACTGTAAACGGCTTACACACGTGTATACTCCTGTCAAACTCTGAAAAATACGCGCCTTCAAAGAAATCCCAGCTGCCATCCAGCAGAGCTTTTTTATCTTTCTCGCTCAGGTTCATCAGCCTTTTTATATATGACGGGTCTTTTTTCATCAGCGCCACGTTGTCAGTTACCTTCGCAGGGATAAACACCCTTGTTGTCCCTGCATCTGATGTGTATACCTGCCCAGCTGGTACCGTGTCTATAAACCTCTTTTTCACCCACCGGTGACCAATTCCTCCTGGGTTGGTGCCGCTTTTTATCTGCTTCGGATAATCGTTGGCACCGCGCAGTCGGGACAGCATATATACATACATGTTTTCGGTAAAGTGCGTCAGCTCGTCAAATCGTATAACATCATATTCTGCAGACTGATACTGTATTACATCATTTTCGTGGTCAATATAGCCAAAGTCTATAATACTGCCATTTACAAACTTTCCTGTATGGTTTGTCTGGTTATATTTGTACAGTTCTCTTGGGTACAGTTCCAGATGTACACGGATTATACTCTTTTCCAGTTCAGGGAAGGTGCGGCGCAGTATCAGCTGCTTTGATTTCGGATATCTCAGTGCATACATAAATGCATCCATTACAGCACCATAGCTTTTCCCGCCACCTGCAGCACCGCCATACAGCACCTCGTCTGCCGTTGCATTGAAAAACTTTCTCTGCTGTGGGTTTGCTTTCCAGTTTATAACCATATCTACCTCTGCACTATTCTTTCAGCTGCAGAATCAATTCTTCTTGCCACGCTTCTGGTTTCGTCATATTCCATCACCCGGGCGATTTCCTCGTGACTCATATATGCCAGGTATCTCAGCTGCAGAATCATTCTGTCTTTTCTGTCGGCCAGTCGGTTGATTGCTCTCAGTATTTCAATGTGCACAACAATCAGCTCGCGAACCTTTTTATCAATCAACTTTGTGTATTTTTCAGCTTTCTTTTCTCCCCGGACCTTTATCCGCTTGTCTCTGGCTTTCTCAAGGCTGTTTACTTCCTCTATCAGCTTCCAGCCTCTGTTCAGCCACTCTTTGTTTGTCACCAAATCTCCCCCTCTCCAATTACCGCTGCCGGCATTAAAAATAACTTACAACTGCTGCCACAACACCCCGCACCAATATCCGGCCGAAAAATCGTTTCAGCATAACTTCTACATCTGGCTTATCCATACTTTGCCTCATTTCTGTAATTCGGCATTACAAACAGAATATCTGTCCAGGTAAAACACTCTCTATATGCCGGCTCACCCTTTTTATTGTAAAACTGCACCACCCGGAATCTCTGGTGACTGGGTATCTCTGTGATAACACCTATGCTCAGTGTCAGTTTGCTTGTATGTATATCTGAGGCTTTGGGATTTACCTCTCTGTGCACTTTTACCCACATACCTGGCTTTATGTCATTTATTCGTATTTTTCTCTCCATGCTGTACTCCTCCGAACCCGATAAGCTTTTGTCACCACATCTATGGCACGGCCTATATCTTTTTCAGACCAGCCGTTATATGCACATATCTCCAGCAGATGTCCCTCTGTCTGTGCTGTAAATATACAGTTGTGGCGACGCAGATTACTTTTATACTGTCTTTTCTTCTGTTTCTTTTTTGTGTTTTTCAATTTTCAAACCTCTCAGTTTTACTTTTTCTTCCATTTGGCGGTCCTGTCTGTTCTGCCTCGACCTGTCTTTACCCTGCTTTGCGTGCAGAGTAGTCAGCAACTTCGCATTGCGGTACCGCCTGCCAACTTTACGGCCTTTACTTTTCATCAGGCACCACCTTGTTGTTTGAAACAGCAAGTTTTGCAGAATCACAGTAATTTCGCCTGTTCGTCTTGATTTCATGTTTTCGGCAGAAACCGCCGCCATTATAATATCCGCAGTCCTTGCATCTGATTATCTGGCCTTCCATCCGCATCAGTTGTCTTTCCATAGCAGTTCTTATGAAATTATCTGTATCTGATTCTTTCGCCAAAAATTCCAAAATCTTTTTATCTGACAAACTGACCGTAACCTCTGCCACTGCCGGCTCTGCCATAAAGCAATAGTTATCTGCAGATACATTGATTTCCAGCTTCCGGCATCCCCATCGGCGGTTATAATATCTGCACTTTTTGCAGCGAATTAGCTGTTCAAAGTCTCTGCAATTTTCCGCATCAGTCGTCCACATAAAATTCATGTTGTATTCCTCAGCTAAGGAAACACATCTCCCATAATGCATACAATCATTACATGTCTTTTTTGATTTAGCCATCGTCTTTTCCCTTCGTCATATTTAGATATTCCAAGGTGGCAAGGATGCAAGGATGCAAACACTCCCCACGGTATTGCCACCTTGCCCAAATGTAATCTGATAGGCTACATTTTTTGATGTTTGTAACCTGCCAGATTACTGCAAACCGAAATCTTGTAAATTAATCATTCGTTTCGCATCCTGTTCCAATCAATCTCTGATACTGGCGTTACCTCATAATCCTTTCCATTACCAACAGGTATTGTGTTTGTGCGAGTGTTCCAGGCCTTGATTGCTTCTTCCTTTGAATCTAAAATTTTTACTGAAGCATAACAATTTTTACAATGAACATCCCGACCGCTAATAAAATTTCTAACTTTTGCTTCACCGCCACAGAAAGGGCAAGGTTTCAATTTTTTATCCGTCATTACGCACCTCATAGTTCTTTCCATTACCAACAGTTATTGTGTTTGTGCGAGTGTTCCAAGTTTTAATACCAATTTTTTTTGCTTCTATTAAATTTTCAGCTTCACCATTGTAAATTAAATCATCAAAACGCAAGATAATATGACAACTGTCACAGAAAATATATTCCCTATCAATACCAGCTTCACCCCCACAGAAAGGGCAGGGCAGTAATTCTTTATTTTTCATTTTCTTGTACTCCTGAACATTTTATTGACAGAGGCCCTTTTCAGCCTCGGCACATTGTCATACTTATAGCTGTTAAACTGCACTCTCACCTGATTCTCAGCTATCAGCTTTTCTCTTTCCCGATGATACCGTGCATACTTTTCGCAGCTGTTGTGACAACGTTTCTTTGTTTCCGGGTTATAAAACCTGTCTTCACATCCCAGGCACGGTGATTTCATCTTGTATCCTTTCTGCTTCCAACCTTTGCCAGGTCCTGCACAGCTTCAGGTATATTTCATCCTGCAGTTGCTCTGGGTCCACATTGTACATTTTCCGCAGCTGGTCAAGGCAGATATATACATCAGCCATTTCCTCTGTCAGATTACTCTTTGAACCGCTGCCTCTAACAAATTTTGAAACTTCCTTCGTCAGCTCCGCCAGCTCTTCCATACATACAACACTCTGTTTCTGGATGCCATAATGCAGTATCGCCTTGGTATTTACTTCGTCCATCTGTTTTTTCAACATTTTCCCTGCGCCTCGCATAACTGCCCCGCCAGAGCCTGTACCCCCTGGATAAACCGCATCATTGTATCAGTGTTACTTGATGGGTAGTCGTTCATCTGGTTTGTAATTACATCAAAAGCCGCTGCTTTGATTGCTTTTTCATCTATCGCAGTCTTACTGCCTTCATCCACATACTCATACACAGTATCTGTTTCATCTTTCGCGTAGGGGATGGCGTCCTCGACATCCCGTTTTTGCCCTAATCCCAGATTATCCACGACTTTCTTATTCCGCTCAGCTGATGCCTTTTCCAGACGCTGCCAGTCGATTTTTTTATCTTCTGGCTCTGCATCCTTTTCTTCGGCCAGCTCTTTTTCTGTTTTTTCGGCATAATCTATAAACTGCTGTTGTGTTTTCTTCGCCCGCTTCACCCAGTTATAAACGGTCTGGTCTGATATGCCATATCTTTCAGCTACTGTTGTGACTTTTTCACCATCCAGCATTACAGCTCTGACTGCCGCCGCCTTGGTTTCCTCGTCAAAACCTTTGATTACTTTTTTCACTTCGTTTTGCTCCTTTGTTATTTGCTCATAAAATTTATCACTTTCCAGGAACGGATTATGTAACGCCGCTGCCAGGATTGTTTCCTTTGTATAGCTTGGATATAACTCTTTCAGTATTTTCAGCCGTTCTACCTTGTTTTCGGCCCTTTTATACATCCTGCGTATATTCTCACCGTCTTCCCGGTTCATATCTTCGTACTTCACCGGGTCTTTACTGTCTTTCAGCTTTCGCATCTGCTTTCTTACAGCATACTCACTGCGCCCCAGCTTTTGCCGCGCTTCCCGTACCGTATGTGCTGTCAGCAGTTCTTTTAACAGAGCAGTTTCTTCTGCAGACCATTTACCAGCCATACCCTACCACTGCTCCTGTCTGTCTTTCATCTCCTGCTGCATACACTTTTCACACACGAGATAGCCTATCCCATAATGATTTGTTATCCTGCAGGAAGAATAGCTGTCATCAAACAGCAGTTTTTCTCCACAGTCTGCACATACTATCTCCTGCCCTATTTCAGCAATCATAACAGCCCCTTCCGGCAGCATATACTGCTGATATTCTCCGGTTGCATAGTCATATTTTTCTGCACCTTCTAAAAACAATTTTTCCTTTGTAATGATCATTTGTTTATCCTCCCGAATCTGATATATATTTCAGTCTGGCATACACATAATACCCACGGGTATACGGTGTCTGCCTTACATCAATATCGTTAAACTGATATTCCGGAAACAGCTTTTGCATCTCCAGCTTGGCCGCCCGTCTGTCTTCAGCTATTCTTTTTACAAAAGCCCTGGTCAACTTTCTGCCCTTCAGGTTCTTTGTTTTCTTTTCCACTGGCTCTGCCAGCTTGCCAAATGTATGGTATCGGCCGTGCTTGCATATATACATAGCCATACCTGTGAATCCGAAATCATCAGCCTGCAGGCGGCGTGCGTGGGTTCTGCCGTATCTTTTTACGATATATCCTGACTTTTTCCTTTTCCTCGCTCGCTCTGATGCACTGCACCACAGCTCCTCCAGAACATCACGGTCCCCAATGTTTATGCTTATATGGTGGTGGCAGTGTTTTCCCGTATGCTCCACCGTATATACTGCCTTTACCTCTGTATCTTTAAATTTTCTCTGTACGCTGCGCAGGTAGTTGTACACCAGCTTTTTTGCTTCCTGTTCATCACCTGGCAGATTTGCCTGTGTATACGTCAGCGTCAGCCAGGTCCCCCGCTCTGTAAAATTTGCATTTATCAGTCGGGCAAGCCTTTGCTGTTTGTATTTCCGGTTCAGCTTCTGCTGGGCAGGCCTGCTTATATTCTCTGCCTTTCCTTTGTTGGCTGCATTGGTTGGCCAGGTTTCATACAGTTGTACCTCCAGCTGATCACCCGACTGTATGGTTTTTGCGTTGTACTCTTTTTTACTATGCCAGTCTGCATTTTGCTCTATCAGCTCCATCAGACTGTCTCGCTCTTTCTCATACAACCTACTGCCCCTCACAGCCTTACCCCCTTTATATATAATCGCGCGTACTTATTAGAGATTGTTTCGTTTTCAATACTGATTACAAGGACCGAAGAACCACCGTTTTGGTGGTTCAAAGTGTCCGACTTGGGCTTTGCCCAACGCGTACCCTTCAGGGTACGAGGACCTTATTCCGGCTTATTGCCGGAATAAAAAAGACACATCCTGGGCCTGTCCCTGCCATGTGTCCAAATATATTTTCCTATGCCAAAGCCGTCAGTGCATTTCTGCACCGGCGGCCTTTTTGTTTTTAAAGCTCTGTCAGACTGCAGATTTTTCTGCAGCCAGGCACAACCTTAAACCGTTGTACTTACTTTCATTTTTCCTATTACAGCCACGATTTCCAGCGTGGATGGGTGGCGTACTTTCACATAATCGCCGCCCTTATATTCAAGCTGATATTTTTTGAAGATTTTATAATAACCTTCGTTAATCCAGCACTTATAGCCTTCTCCTTCCAGCTGTATGGCAGTATACCCTGTTTCTTTCAGCCTCAGCTTTGTTGGTTTAACTTCCGGCCAGTCTCCCTCATCCTGGAACCATTTAATGCAGTCTGTTTGTTCAAACTTTGACAGGTCCAGCAGGCACTCCCTTACCGGAATCTGTCTTATCATTGCGCTGTCAGAGAAATACACTATTTCTTCCTCTTTGTCATAGTCCCATTTCCATAGGGCAGGATTTTTCACTATCTCTGCCTGAAATTTCATTACATCCATAATCAGCCCTCCACTTCAAATAAAAGAATTACATTGTCGCTATTGATTTTTCGGCTGAATATATACAGCGCATCTGTAACCCGACAGCCGTCCTGTGTTGGTATGCACTTGTCTCCACATACCAGAACTTCCGCTTCCCTTGGCTGCTCATTAAGAAAATCCATCAGCTCGCCTACAGTCATTGCTCGCATAAATACGCTCCTTCCACTTATGTATAATTTTTGCCGAACTCTTCCACAAACTGCTCAACAGTCCAGTCCTGCTCGGCCATAATTTTTAATTGAAATTCCTCTTTCAAAGCCAACGCAACCGCCGCGTTTCTATGTACTGACTCCTTGCCTTCCCTGTGACATCTGAATCCGCACAAAGGAACTTTTGCTCCATATCTTTCGCTTTTCATTCGGTATGGACCCCCGAATACATGGTGCTCTTCCAATGGGTCACCATTTCCGTTTCTGCCGCACAGGTAGCACCTGCGCCGTCTTTTTACCGCTCTGCTTTTCTTTGACATATTGCACCTCTATAAAAAGCTCTGCTCTGCATCTTGCCCGCCGCCAGCCTTTTTTATCTTCCTGCCAGCTCTGATACGCTGCTGCTCTTCTCTTTCCTTTTCCTTTCGGTTTACCAGTATACTGCAGACTCTGCCCTGCGGTGTCTGCCTTGAAAATCCGCATTTCCAGCAGCAATAAACACATACATACGGATTTCTGCTTTTCTCTCTCAACGGACACAGCACCGTCACAGCGCTTTCTTCCCTGCACTTTGCACAGTATTTGTACTTGCGCCCCAGCTTTGTATCCATCCCCAGTGATTTGTAATCCACCTTTGCCATACTATCACCTACAAATTATCCGCATTTCTGCTTCTCAGTTTTTCCAGCCAGCTTTTGCGTTTTAGCATTTCAGGTCTTTTCCCTACATTCCACCAGTGGCTTCCCATCTGCAGACTGCTTTCCAGCACACCTATCTGTTCTGCACTGCCAGGGTAATCTTTCATATATTCTTCAATCAGATTCAGCTCTGCTTTATCTGATTCCGGCACCAGGTACAGTGCACCTTTGCCCACATATTCAAATACTATGTATTTCATAAAATGCACCCCATTATGTTTGCTCTTATATAGTCCCCTGATGGTAAAATTGTTGAAATTATTTAACTTTCCAATATTTGTTCGTTTGCAATCAAAATGCCGTTTACATATTTTGAATTCGCTTTGACTTGTGCTATGCACTGCGCGCCCTTGGACAATTAGCGCACCTGGCAGGTCAGGCCAGATATTCAGGGGACTATGCAAGGGCAAACACCCTTTACCGTCTTCTTCTGTCTGATGTGTACGGTTGAATAACTAATATATGAAGGTAAATAATCCCTGCAGAAGACTTATCAATGGCTGCTTTCCCCGGCAGTCATCACTCGGGTTAGGTACACATCAGGCAGAAAAAGGCGAAAACACCTTTTTCCGTAAATATTTATAGGAGTATAAGTGGAACATCATTTTTGTGGCGGTCTGCTATCCAGCCAAATCATAAAGCCTATGATTACTACAGCTGCACTGCAGGCTATACCGCCGTAAAATCCACCGAAGAATATGGCCGCTTCTTTCATACAGCCACCTAATCTACCAGCACACCGCAGTTGATGCAGTTTTTCCAGTTCTCGGCTGTGCTCTTTTTCAGCCCCACCATTTCGCCATCTCCCTCAATCTCGCTGGAAACCAGGAACACCGTTCCCACCAGCCACGGCAAATGCACATTTTTAGGCAGCTTCTTAATCAGCCCTTCTTCGTTGCAGATAATATTTATTCCCTGGGTAAGTTTGGTTACTTCAATATATCCGCCCACTATTTCCTGCATAGTCTGCAGGTCGTTTTCTATTTCTTTTATGTATGCCGGCTCTTCTGGCGGCACAATCACAACTCTTATCATCTGATGCACCACCCTTTCCGGTCTTTCTTCAGGTCAGCCAGAGTGAACACCAGCTCAGCTATCACAAATGGCAGTATCAGCAGGTAGTATTCGCCCCCGATGGCGAACTTACCGCGCTGAAGCATTGCCATCTGGTATGCTGTTGGGAACATCCCCCAGAATATAAACATCAACATCAGCACAAATCGCTGTCTTTTTACTTTTGTTTTCATAGCCCTACCTCTGCATGTGTTTTTCCACAATAACTGTCAGCTTATCCCGCATCGGAATCAGCTCATCTTCAACAAATTTTTCCAGGTCCTGGCCCATTCCTGGATATGCTTTTTCCCGTGCTGATATAAAATCATCATCCATAGTCACATCCAGTCTCACATCGCCTATATCGTTATCGTGGGACAGTACAAAAGAAACCACACCGTTTCTCACTTCGCGATCTTCTGACAGTAAAACTACTGCTACACCTTTTTTGCCCATAACTTTTCTCCTTTGTTTTTGTGGTTTTAACCCTTTGTAAAAGGCAGCATATATGCTCCCCTGTGCCATGAGCGCAATCACAGGTGCTTTTATATTTCCCTGCCCTTTACACAAGGTTAACCCCTGTGTCAGATCATCCGGCCAGCCCATTTTTCTGCAGCACTCTGGCCTTCCTGGTTATCTGTTCTATATCCCAGCCGTACACCTCAAACAAAATATTTGTCGGTACTATCACAACTGTTGGCGGAGCATATGGTTTCATCCCTTTTTCAGCCATATACTCTCGCACATATCGTATAATGTACGCACATTTGGAGCGGCTGAAGCCAAACACTTCCTGCAGGTCTTTACTGCTCACGGTTTCGTACTGATAGTACAGTCTGAACAATGTCATAGTGTCAGCATTTATACGGGGCACTCTTGCCATATCCCGCACCTCCTTTGTTTTCACTCTTTGTTATTTCCTGTTCTGTATATAATGCCGGCTTTGAGTATGCATACAGCAACTTTTTTCAAAACACTTTTAAATCTCGAGAGGTATAAAGTGATATTTAATTCAACAGGAGGTGATTATCAGCTGCCTTATGAAACCACCATATTTTTCTCTTGACATCAATAACCGACTTGATGTGCCGGCATTATATACAGAACAGGCTTATTGTTTTGTTTGCATTTTTGTGCTATGCTTGTTTACATCTTTACGAAAGGAGGTCTTGCTATGGAAAACAAAATCTGTCCTCTCAAAAATCAGATGTGTAACCCTAACTGTGCCTGGTATATCCCTACCCAGCCTTATCACTGCGCCGTTGCCAAACTTGCAGTAAAGGTTGAAGAAATATCCAAAAACACTAAATAATTACTCTTTCTTTCAAGAAAGCGCTTGCATACATCAGGGCCATTTCCGCTTCGCTGTATGTAAGCTTTTCTTTTATTATCAGCTCTGCTATTTTCTTTCCGGTTTCTTCCACCAGATTTTTTTCTTCACTCATAAAGCACCTCGGTGTTGCGTTTCCGTAACTTATTCGGCAAAAAAAATGTCATCGACATTATCACGATTTATCAACTTTCGGAAAGCTTGTATTTCTTCTCTGTAAAAATCACTTTCGCCATTCATTTTGCGATATAATGCCTGTTTACTTATTCCCATAGCCGCTGCAGCATCTGCAACAGTAAGGCCGTTTTCGACTAACGCAGCTTTGAACTTTTCAATTCTAAACATTTTTCTTTCTCCTTTCGTTACGTTTCCGTAACTTTATACTATCATAGCCTTTTTTTATTGTCAACACTTTTTCGTAACTTTTTTCTCTTTTTTTAGTTTTTTGTTGCATTTTCGTTACTATAATGATAATATATAAATTAAAGAAGGTGAAATATATGGAACTTAAAGATATTTTAAGAATAAAGCGAACAGAATTAAATTTAACACTTGAAGAAATCGGAAACGCTGTCGGTGTTTCTAAAGCCACCGTACAACGCTGGGAAAGTGGAGAAATCAAAAATCTCCGCAGAGATAAAATCGGCAATCTTGCCAAAGTATTAAATATCTCACCCTCTCAACTGCTTGGTGATTTGGATGAAGACAACACAAAACATACAGAAATGAATATTCCAGGCATTATCCCCCTGCCAACCGGCAAGCGTGTTCCTATCATCGGCTCTATAGCCTGCGGTACACCTATCCTGGCGCAGGAAAATATAGAAGGTTATCTCTCCCTTAACCCGGATGATTCTGCAGACTTTTGTTTAATCTGCAAAGGCGACAGTATGCTGCCGCGTTGCCAGAACGGCGACCTGGTTCTTATCCGTAAACAGCCTACAGTTGATAATGGCGAAATAGCTGCAGTCCGCATAGGCGACGAAGCCACACTGAAAAAGGTCTACCGCCCTGCTCCGGACCAGCTGATGCTTATTGCAGAAAATTCAGACTTTCCGCCAATCGTCCTTACAAAAGACGAAATCAATTCAGTATCAATCGAAGGTAAAGCCATCGGCTTTATCAGAATGTTTTAATATGAAACGTACACTCTGTTTTATCTTGCTGTTATCGGTACTTTCTGTTATTACTGCTTATGCACATCCTGGAAGCCTTGACGAATACGGCGGCCATGTTGATTACGATAGCGACGAGTATCACTACCACCACGGCTGGCCTGCTCACGAGCATAACGGAGATTACTGTGAATATAACTGGATAGACAAAACTGACAAAGGCTATATCGGCTATATTACACAGGCAGAATATGACAGACAACATCAATATGATTACAGTGAGCGCGACAAATATGTTCCGGAAGATGCACATCATTTAAATGAGTATGAATCGTTGCAACAGCAGCAAAATGAACGCAATAAAGAGAACAGCTCCAATTCTGTTAAAATACGGTTGCTTTTCATCGCATTAATTGTATTCTTGATCAAACCAAAGAAAAAGAACAAATACAATACTGAAAATAGTAATGACCCCATTATAACTACAACCAGTTTTGTTGCTGAACAGCAAAAAGTTCCCATGAACAGTGTTTCATCCACTACAAACTCTGGCGACATCCCTGTTTTTGTTCCTAAAACCAAGCAACCACAAGCAGAACCTTTAACAACTGATAAGTGGGCAGTTGAAAGTATTGTTTACACTACCCCACCGCCTGAAAAAGATTACACCCTACAACCAACACTTCCTGCCTATCCTAAAAAAGAAGAAACTGCTAAAAAATCCTCTTCCGAATACTGGGAAAAGGTACCCACTAATACAGTTCCGGTTGACCCTTATTGTGTATACTGGACTCCAAATGGAAAGTCTTTTCATTCCACAGACAAATGCTTTGCATTAAGAAAAGCAAAAGTTATAACATCTGGTCCTATGGCCTATGCATTTTCAGAAGGACATCGCTCCCCATGTTCAAAATGCGTTGGTGAAAACTATACAATAAAATAAAAAAAATCCCCGGTGCTACCAACACCGAGGATTAGTTATAGAAGCTTATACGTTTTGTGGTATATACTCCTACTTGAACACTACGAGTATACCACATTTCGTATAGGTTTATCAAGTGTACCTATTTTTACGAAAGGTGGTATTTTTGTGCCTATTTATAAGCAAAAAGAAAAGAACAAAGACGGCGTTTATAAATACAAAGTCCGCGTTAATTATACCGACAGTTTTGGCAATCACAAACAGCTCACCCGCACCGCCTGGGGAGCACGCGAAGCCAAAGAGCTGGAACGCCAGCTCACACAACAAACAGATTCACGCTCCATAACCACCGGCATTACGCTTTCCACACTGTTCAGCGAATACTGCAACAGCATCCAGCACGAGATCAGACAAACCAGCCTTGAAAAAAAGCAGTCAATATTCAAACTCCACATAGAGCCTGTTCTCGGCTCCAAGCAGCTTACCCATTTAAACACAAAGACCCTGTCCGACTGGAAAACATATATCAATGAAAAAGGGCTGCGGCTTCAGACTCGAAAAAACCTGTACACCGAATTCAGGGCACTGCTCAACTATGCCGTTAAAATGGAATATCTCTCCACAAACCCTTTGCTAAAAGTAGGCAACTTCCGCGACGCCTACGAAGAAAAATCAGAGATACAGTTCTACACCCCTGAAGAATTCAAGCTATTCCGTGATGCAGCATTGATTACAGCTGAGCAGACCGGTTATTATGATTACTATGTGTTTTTCTGTATAGCATATTACACCGGCGCCAGAAAAGGCGAAATACACGCCCTGCGCTGGAGCAGCATTGACAGTGATTATTTTTCAATCAAAAAATCAATCACTCAGAAGCTGAAAGGTGGCGATGTGGAAACTCCACCGAAAAACAAAAGCAGTATCCGAACCATTCAGATACCGCTACCACTTATGAAAATACTCACAGAACATAAATCAAGACAGCAAAAAGCTGTACTTTCTATCGGGCAGAAATGGTCCGAAGATGGTTTTATCTGCGGTTATTATAAATCCCTGCGTGATTCTTCTCTGGAAAATGAAAACATCAAATACGCCAAAGCTTCACAGCAAAAGAAAATCCGAATACACGACTTCAGGCATAGTCACGCCAGCCTGCTTATAAACAACGGCATCAATGCTTTGGAAATAGCCAGACGCCTCGGCCATTCAACTGTAGAACAAACTTTAAAAACATATTCACATTTATTCCCTAAAGAAAGTGAACGCGCTCTTGAAATACTGAACTCTATAGAATAATCCATACACGAATCGTACACGAATTTTTAAAAAATACTTGCAAAAAAAACAACAAAACAATCAAAAACAGCATACTTTTACCCATTTTCGCACCAAAAAGCACATAAAAACACTGCTATTTCGTTCACGTCATCCCGACCAGGCACAGTCAGAAATGGCTGTGCTTTTTAATATTTTAAAACCCGTGCAGAAATGCACGGGTTTGATTTTACTTTTCAATTTTAAAAGGTGGATGATTTGCCGATGGAGTGCAGATTTTTTTAAGCTGTGGGTATGTCATCTGTGACATAAATGCGCACACAGCCTCGGATATATCTGTGGTTTCTTCCGTGAAAAGCAATCTGAAATGGGCGCTGAGCACAACATAAAATGAGGCATAGTCCCGGGCAAGGGCTTTGCCATCTTCAGTGAAATTAACCTTGCCGTAATGGGGCTTTGTGATAATGTCCAGTGCAGACAAAGTTTTTATCATAGAATGCACGCTTGGACGTGTAACATTCAATAAATCAGCTATATCCGTACATTTGATTACTTCCCGCCCCTGGGACAAAAAATGAATTCCCAGCAAATATCTTATATGGGTTGCAGAAAGAGTAAGCTCATTTTTATCCATATTATATCCTAACCTGAATTGAATAATTTCATAATCTCAAAATTAGCTTTGGCTAACTTTAATTTAAAAGTAACATTTCTGACTGAATTTGTCAATAAAAATCAAAAATTTTCAAAAAAGCCAAAATGTTAGGCAAATCTAATATCTTGTTATATTGAAATATCTTCTGGTATATGGTATGATATACAAAGTTATTCCGAAGGAGGTGCTTATATGAAAATACAGGAATCAGGCGAAATGTATCTGGAAGCCATCTATGTGCTGAGCAACCAGCAGCCACAGGTGCGTGCAATTGACATTGCCAACTATACAGGTTATTCCAAGCCAAGTGTAAGCCGTGCTCTGGGTATACTGAAAAAAGGTGAATTCATAACAGTTGATGACAGCGGATATATAACTTTTACAGATATGGGTAAGGCTCACGCCCTGACAATCAAAGAGCGCCACGATGTGCTGACAAAAGTATTTCTTATGATGGGTGTAAGCGAAGAAACCGCCGCCGAAGATGCCTGCAAGATTGAGCACGTAATCAGCGACGAAACATTTGAAGCTATAAAAAAACAGTATAACATAAAATAAAGTAAACCGCCTGCCAAGGCGGTTTTGTTTTAAACAAAAAGAGGTGCAGACGCACCTCTTTTATTATTTGTGTGTGTTGAGATAATGTTCTATCGCACCAAGCAAAACTTTTTTGTCATTGTCAAAGCTGACATAGTCTGCTGCATTGTGCATATCTACCCATACAATCTGGCTGATCTCTTCTTCCTGCGCCACGGTGGCAGCATCAGATGAAGCTGTGGCAACAAAATACACCACATTTTTAACAACATCTTTTTTAGGGCTGTATGAAACAACCTGACGGTATCTGTTATCCAGCTCTACTGCAAGACCTGTTTCCTCCAGAATTTCGCGCAGGGCAGTCTGTTCTTCCGTTTCACCTTTTTCCACGTGACCTTTTGGGAAAGCCCAATGGCCGCCGTTGAGATGGCGGATAAGCAAAACCTGTATGTTGTTTTTTTTGTTGCGGAAAACTACTGCGCCGCAGGATTTTTCTGTTCTCATAGGAAACACCGTCCTTTTATGTATGGTGGTTATTTTATTTAAAAAGTCATTTTTTCCATTCGGTCAAATGCTTCTTTCAGCTTGTCTATGCCAAGTGTACAGGAAATACGGATGTGATATTCCCCGCTTTCACCAAAGGCGCGGCCAGGAATAACACGTACATGACATTCATTAAACAGTTTCTGTGAAAACTGTGCACTGGTAAGGCCTGTCTTTTTAATGGATGGGAAGATGTAGAAACTGCCGCTTACCGGAAGAACATCAACCCAAGGAATTTCTGACAGTCGCTTATGGGCATACTCTACTCTTTCGCGGAATACGCTAACTACATCATCTTCGAATTCGTCAAAGTGGTGCAGACCGTGAAGCGCCGCACGCTGTGAAATTGATGGGGCTGTGTAAACAACATTTTCATTTATTGTCTGGATTACACGGATGATGTAATCTGGCGCAATGATGTTGCCTACACGGAAACCTGTCATAATAAAGTTTTTTGAAAAGCTGTTGATAGTGATTGTTCTTTCTTTCATACCTGGGAAAGATGCAATAGGCATAAACTTTTCAGCTGTGTAGGTAAATGATGTATAGATATCATCAGCGGCAACCACAAGGTCATGTTTAATGGCAAACTGTGCCAGTTTGCCCAATGTTTCGTATGTATAGCAGATGCCTGTAGGGTTGTTTGGTGTATTGATGATGATGCATTTGGTTCTGTCTGTAACAGCTGCTTCAAGAGCATCAAAATCAATCTGGAAGTTGTCTTCCATTGATGTTTTTACAAACACAGGCACGCCGCCAGCCATTTTCACCTGGTCTGGATAAGGGAAAAAGTATGGCTCGATGATAATCACTTCGTCACCTTCATCAAGGATAGCCTGCATAGTGATATACATAGCCACACTGCCTGCTGTCGATACGAACACTTCTTCGTCTTTAACATCCATATTGTATCTTGATTTATAAAAATCACAGATTGCAGAACGCAATTCAGGATAACCGCGGGATGCTGTGTATTTTGTATGGCCATTAGAGGCATCTTTAAAGGCCCGGTCAATAATCAGCTGTGGTGTATTGATATCCGGATCGCCGATGGACAGGTTGATAAGGTCATCATATTCCACAGGCACATCACCGCTTGTGGCCTGGTCAATAACGCTGTTTCTGTATTTTGATGAAAGGAAATTCAAATTCATACTTTTTTCCTCTTTCCGATATTTAGCTTTCAAGTTTTTCGCCAAGTATAGCCCATTCTTCATAAAGGGCATCCAGCTGGGTGTTGGCGGCCTCCAGCTTTTGCCACAATTCGCTCATTTTCACAGGATCTGTGGTAATTTCAGGATTCTGCATATCGTTGTTGTAGCTGTCTATTTCTTCCTGCAGTCGTTCAATATCCCTTTCGCATTCTCTCATTCGCAGACGGTCTGCTGCAGCCTGGCGGCGGGCTTCTTTCTGATTTGCAGAATAGTTGTTGGTTTTTTCTGTTTTTTCAATTTTTGGCTGTTGCTGTTTGGTATTGAAGCCTTCGGATTTATGTTTGGCCATAAATTCGTCGAAGTTTTCGTAGAATACACCTTTGCCGCCTTCGATATTCATAATCGGACAATCCAGCTGCTGCATAAGGAAGCGGTCGTGGGTAACAACAAGTATTGTACCCTCGTATTTAGCCAGCGCTTCTGTAACCGCCCGTCGCATATAGATATCCAGATGGTTGGTAGGTTCATCCAGAAACATAATGTTAGCGCGGTCAAGGCTCATTTCACAAAAGCGCAGTCTTGCCCTTTCACCGCCAGAGAGTGTGTGACATTCCTTGAAAACATCTTCGCCGCGATAGCCAAAACGTGCCAGATAGGAACGCACTTCCAACTGTGTCCATTTTGGACGCAGAGCCCATATAGTGTCTATAACTGTAGATGAACCAACTGTGATATGCTGGTCAAATGTAGCAGGTACTGCCCCCTGCCCCAGTTTGATTTTGCCCTCTTTCGGACGAATTTTGCCAGTGATAGTATTTATAAGTGTGGTTTTGCCACTGCCGTTTGCACCTGCAATAATCAGACGCTGACCGCGACGTACGACCACATTGAGTTTTTCGATAAGTGTACGGTTGCCTGTGGCAACTGTAAGGTTTTCTATTGTAAGTATTTCGTCGTAAGGTTTTACATCAAAATCAAATGTAAATTTAAGAGGAACACGGAGTGGTTTCGGTTTCTCTGTGATTTCCATTTTTTCCAGCTGTTTACGACGGCTCTGTGCCATTTTTGTGGTAGATGCACGAACAAGGTTGCGGTCAACATAGTCCTGCAGTTTTGCAGCTTTCTCCATATCGGCTTCATACTGTCTTTGCTGAACTTTGAGTTTTTCCTGCTTCTGCACATCAAAAGCTGAATAGTTGCCTTTGTATTCAGTAAGAAGAGTATCTTCCACTTCCCATATTTTTTTTACAACTTTGTCCAGGAAGAATCTGTCGTGGCTGACTGCGATGATAGCGCCTTTATAGCTGATGAGATAATCTTCCAGCCATACAAGTGTGTCAAAATCCAGATGGTTGGTAGGTTCGTCCAGGATGAGTATATCCGGATTTTCCAGCAGAAGTTTGGCAAGGTTAAGTCGTGTGCGTTCACCACCGGAGAGGACTTTTACAACTTTGTTGTATTCCTCTTCCTTAAAGCCCATACCACCCAGCATCTTCTTGATAAGAAAATCGGTGTTATAACCGTCTTTTGAGTATATTAAATTCTGTAAACTGTGGTGGCGCTCAATAAGAGCTGCATCATCAGGTGTAAAGGTAAGTTGCTTTTCAATATCTGCACATTCACTGATTGCACTGTAAACAGCCTCGAAAACTGTCTGCATTTCCTGATAAATGGTGTTTTCCAGGTTTAAACCATCCATCTGACGCAGATAACCTACCGTAGCATTGTCATCAAAGATAATATCGCCTTCATCATTTTCAAGAACGCCCATAAGCAGGTTGAGTAAAGTAGTTTTACCTGCCCCATTCTCGCCGATAATGCCGATGCGGTCACCTTCGTTTACAACTGCATTGATTTTTTGCAGAATTACATCTATACCCCAGCTTTTGCCCACATTTTCCAGTGTTATAAGCATGGTTCCTCCTTGCAGATAAATTCCAGTTTAGCCCTTGTGAGGTTGACCACGTCTTTTACCCCTACCTGCACCTGCTTGCCTATTTTGCCACCTGAAAAGATGATAGAATCAAAATTTTCCCGTGATTTATCGATAAACGTAGGGAAAAGTTTTTTCATTCCTATAGGACTGCAGCCGCCTTTAATATATCCGGTTGTTGCCAGCAGATCTTTCTGATGCAACATTTCTACATACTTCTGCCCACTGACTTTTGCTGCTTTTTTAAGGTCAAGTTCCTGGGCAACCGGCACAACAAATACGCAGATACCTTTGCTGCCAGTGGTAACGAGAGTTTTGAACACCTGCTCTACCGGTTTGTTTATGTATCCTGCAACAGTCACACCATCAGCGAATTCGTCTGATGGGTAGCTGTAACTTTCGTGTGGGATTTTTTTCTGGTCAAGGAATTTTTCTACTATAGTTTTTTGTACTTTCATATTAGTCGTTAAAAATTGAAATAATTTTGCCGTTGATTACATCAACAAGGCCTTTGTCTGTTATTTTCACATCCATTGAAACTGGCAGACAGGTTGTGGCCAAGCTCATTACAGGGTTATAGTGAACATATCCGATGGCACGCATAGCTGATTCCACGTCTTCGATGGATTTTGCCACTTCGTAAGGGTCGCGTTCACTCATAAGACCGCACACTTCCAGCTGAGCCTGGGCAATAACTTTGCCATCCTGCACTACTGCCAGACCACCGCAGTTGTCGATAACTGTGTTGGCGGCAAGGGCCATATCTTCATTTGAGCCACCCAGCACCAGCAAGTTGTGGTGGTCGTGGGCATAACTGGTAGCAACTGCACCGTCTACGACACAGGCGCCTGTTGCGATTGTGCCGAATACATTGCCATTTTTACCGTGGCGTTCAAGAACAATGATTTTACCTGTTTCGCTGTCCAGCATCAGTTTGCCATCTTTTGCTGTAAGAGTTTTTGTCACCTTTGGTGTTCGTGTAAAATCTGGCAGAACTTCCAGGCCATTTACACTGATTTCACCATTTTCAACAGGAGTTTTAATATCGAATATTTCAGGAGTTACGTGGTCAAGCTTCATCGTTTTGTAAAAACTGTCAGGGAATGCTTTTTCTGTTTCAAAAGTATTGCCAACAGATTTGTCAAAAACGAGTCTGCCGTTTTTATAAGTCTGCACAGGTTTGATTTCTTCCAGAGTATCAAGGATAGAAAAATCAGCCAGGAGGCCAGGCATAATCTGACCGCGGTCGTACAGTCTCATTCTACGGGCAGGTGTGGCAGATGCACAGTAAACTGCCTTTTCAAAGTCAAGACCACATTTTACCATTTCCATTACAACTGCATTGAGATGACCGTGGTTAATAAGGTTAGATGGTGTTGTGTCATCTGTAACCAGAGCCACATTTTCATACAGTTCGTGGTCTTTGATTGCTTTTGCAATTTCAGGCTTGGCCATTTTGTCCTGTACCTGGAACAGCATACCGTTGAACACACGCTGCATAAAGGCATCCACGTCGTGTTCTGTATGGTCTGAACCGATACCTGTATACACATACTGGTTAAGGTCGCTGCCTACAATTCGTGGGCAATGGCCTTCCAATGGCATATCAGGGCGGTTTTCTTTAAGATATTTTACAAACTGATTCTGTTTGTCATCTGGGTCAGTAAGAATTTTATATGTATTCATTACTTCGCCAAGGCACACCACTTCCTTGTGTTTGATAAGTTCCATAAGCTGTGGCATATCAACAACATCGCCTGTAGTTTCAAACTCGGCGCTGGTGGAAGGAACACTGCTTGGCACAGCATAGAAAATATCCATAACTGCACCCCTGGCAGCTTCGATCATAGCCAAAACGCCATCCATACCTGTTACATTGGCGATTTCGTGTGGTTCGCTGACAACAGTTGTAATGCCATTTTCAACCATAAGTTTTGCAAATGGACGTGGAGCCAGCATACTGCTTTCAACGTGCATATGGCTGTCTATAAGGCCTGGGATAACCCATTTCCCCTGAAGGTCAATAGCATTGTCATACTCAATGTCACTTCTGATATCACCGATACCAATATGGAGAATTTTTTCACCTTTTACTGAAAAATAGCCTTTGAAGAATTTTTTGAAAGGTGTGTTATATATATAGCCGTTATAGAAAATTGTATCTGCTTTCATTGCCATAGATTATTCCTCCACTTTTGAAACAAGCCAGTTCAAAACATCTGCATAAACTTCTGATCTGTTGATTTCATTCAGCATTTCATGACGGCCACCATCATAGATTTTTACAGTAACATCTGTGCAACCGGATTTTTTATAGTTGTCAAATACCTGCATAACTCCCATACCATAGTCCCCCACTGGGTCCATAGAACCGGAGAAGATATAAACCGGTAAATCTTTGCTTGTTTTTTCATAGGTTTCTTCACTGTTGGAAAGTGCAATAATCTCCATCAATGTTTCAAAGCCATTGAGAGTAAACACAAACTGTGTGTATTTGTCGTTTACGTACTGCTGTACAATTTCTTTATCTCTTGTAATCCAGTCACTCTTGGTGTCAGGGTTTTCGATTTTTTCAAGGTACTTGCCAAAGGCAATATTGTTCATTGTTTCAGAGCGGTGTTTGTCGCCTTTTATCAGCTTCATTGCTTTTACAGCTGCCAGACCCGCTGCACCTGCGGCTTTTGTACCGCCGCCTGTACCGGATATAAGCACGCCGTCAATAACATCGCTGTGTATGGATGCAAACACTCGTGCAAAGAATGACCCCATACTGTGCCCCAGCAGGAACAGTTTCAGCTCTGGATATTCTTTTTTAGCCAGTTTTGCTGTGTGGAGAAGGTCACGAAGAACGTGTATATATCCGTTTTCAGGCGCAAAATATCCCAGCTGTTCATCATTGTCAACACTGTGTTTGTGGCCAAGGTGATCGTGCATATACACTACAAAGCCTTGGGTGGCCAGAAATTCCATAAAATCGATATAGCGGTCATAATGTTCAACCATACCGTGAGAGATTTCCACCATACCTCTGTATGGGCCTGCTTCGTTAAATACTTTTATACCGCGGATTGTATTGATGCCGTTTGATGATGGAAAAGAAAACTCATTTTTTAAGATTTTCATAATTTTCACCTAAAATAATTATCTTGAGCTGTGTGAAGTCAAGGGCTGTGTAGGTAGGAGTGATATTTGTGCTGTTTTCTGCTCCCGAAAAATTAACCCAGCAGGTATCGAGGCCTGCATTTATACCGCCTTTGATATCGGAATGGAGGTTATCACCGACTACCAGAACCTTTTTGTTATTCTCTACTCCCAAAGTCTTGAGAGCATTGAAGAAAATGCGTTTATCAGGTTTATTATAGCCCGATTTTTCGCTGGTAAATACGCCATCTGCAAAATCTATAACACGGCTGAGCTTAAGTCTGTTCTGCTGAACTGCTTCGATGCCGTTGGTAACAATAGCAATTGTTGCATAGTCTTCAATATCTTCCAGAAATTCAATTGCACCATCCATGAGGATAGCACTGTTTTTCAGATAATTGAGATAATCGCGGTTCATCTGGTCGCCGTTTACACCTGAAATACCAAATTTGTTGATAACTTTCTGAAAACGGGTTTTCTCTATATCTTTTTTCTTGATTTTTCCTTTTTCAAAATCTCTCCACAGTTTTTCATTTTCTGTGTGGTAATATTCAATATTTTCTTCTGTTACGGGAATATTGTATTTGTTGTACACCTTTGTAATGGCGATTCTTTCACTCTGGCCGAATGATACCAAGGTATCATCAAAATCCAAAAGCACGCAATTATAAGACATATAGCACCTCGCATAGCTAGCCTATTTTAATATATTAATTATATACCAAAATAAAGAATAAATAAAGGCTTTTATTTTACATAAAGTCACAAAATATGACAAAAATGGGATAAAAATTTACTGTTAAACAGTTTAACCATAAAATAAATTCCCATTGCAAAAAGAACATTTATGTAATATAATACTAACAAATCAGTATAAAGCTGACCTATTAACCATAAACAAAGCCCCGGTATGTGCACTGTCCGGGGCTTGTTTATTTGTGAAAATTGGTTTATTATTAATAATAACGATTAATTATTATAGAGGAATCTGCTATGTCACAGTTTTTATGTCCTGTATGTTCACAGCCATTGACTATAAAAGAAAGAAGCTATGTATGCAAAAACAGACACAGCTTTGATATATCCGCAAAGGGTTATGTAAACCTGTTGCCTGCAAACAAAAAACGCTCTGCCAATCCAGGCGATGACAAAGGTATGGTTATGGCCAGAAACAATTTTTTGTCATTGGGATATTACAGCCATCTTAAAGACAGTCTGGGTGAATTGTGCGATAAATATTCAGAAAACAATGTAAACATCCTGGACTGTGGCTGTGGTGAGGGATATTATACCCAAGGTGTATACGAAGCACTTGAAAACAGCGGTAAAATGGCCAATATCCAAGGTATTGATATATCAAAGGATGCTGTTGCCCTGGCTGCAAAAAGAATGCCAGAGGGGCAATTTGCGGTGGCTTCTTCATTCCATTTGCCTGTTGCTGACAAAAGTGTGGATATTCTTATAAACTGTTTTTCACCGCTGGCTGTAAAAGAGTTCAATAGAGTGCTGAAGAAAAAAGGTGTATTTCTTTATGTAGTACCGGCCCCAAAACATCTGTGGCAACTGAAGGAAGCTCTGTACGAAACACCATACGAAAACCCTCTGAAAGAAGAACAGTACGAAGGTTTTGAACTGATTGACACAGTCAAGGCAGAAAAAGAAATTTATATTGAAAGCAATGAAGATATAAACAACCTTTTCAAAATGACACCTTATGTGTACCGCAGCCCTAAAGAAGCACAGGAAGTGTTGCTGAAGGCTGAAAGGCTTACCGTAAATGCTCATTTTATAATTTATGTATACAGAAAGAAATAAACAATATATTGCTGAAAGTTAATATTACCAATACAGTTATAGGCATAGCAGGTAACACCGCTATGCCTGTTATTGCATAATTTTATATAAGATGATAAAATGATTATAGACAGTTAGGAAAATTTGAATTTGGCGAGGTGTCTGTAGCAGTGAGAAACATTGGCATATACGAAAGAACAAGTGAAGTGATAAGTCAACTGACAAACGTGTGGGAACAATCTGTAAAAGCAACCCATTTGTTTCTATCAGAGTCAGAAATTGCTGAAATAAAGCCCTACATTCCAATGGCTTTACAGGAGATTTCCCATTTGATAGTCGCCGAAAATGAAGACGGCTTCCCTGTTGGTTTTATAGGCATAGAAAACAGAACGATTGAAATGCTCTTTATTTCACCAGAATACCGTGGAAAAGGTATAGGAAAGGAATTCATTCAGTATGGAATTGAAAGATTTTCTATCAATGAAGTCACTGTAAATGAGCAAAACCCACAGGCTATCGCCTTTTATGAACATATGGGCTTTATGGTTTATAAAAGAACCGACTTGGATGAGCAAGGCAGACCATACCCGTTGCTTTATATGAAACGATAAATTTCAATTTTCTAACGGATACAAATTTACTTTGACAGATAGTAATATAAAACAAAAGCCAGGCTGAAAACCAGCTTGGCTTTTACTTTTGTTAAATTCAATTTAAAAATCAGTTTTTTATTCAGCTTCTACAACTTCTTCTACGATTTCTTCAACCTGTTCTTCTGCTTCTTTAGCAGCAGCTTCAGCGGCTTTCGCTGCTTCTTTTTCAGCCTTTGCAGCTTCTTTTGCGGCAGCTCTTTCAGCTTTTGCTGCTTCTTTTTCTGCTGCGATTTCAGCATTCAGTCTTTCAATATCAGCTTTTGCCTGTGCAATTGAGTCCTGATGAGCTTTGGCTGACTGAAGAACAGCAAGAATATTTGGTTCAACAGTACCGCCGTTTACATAAAATTCATAGTAGAATTCACCGATTTTTTTGATATCCATTGCAAAACCGTTTTCGCCTGCAGTAATAGCTGCGCTGTAGTTTGAAAATTCGATTGCATCTGCAGTTTTGTCTTCGATAACTTTTGCCATTTTGTTGAGTTTGTCCAGGAATGCCATAATAAAACCTCCATAATTATTTTTACGAACACATATTCTAATATTAATATATACTATCCAACTGTTATATATCAATAGTTATTGATAATTTATGATAAAAATTAACGGTTTGTACATATATTTTCAAGCCATAGCCCAAAGACAAACAATAGATAAATTATTCGAGATATGGTATCATTAATAAAAAGCCTTGTAAAGTAGATACAGAATGAGCAAAAAAGCCAGCGACCTTGTGAAATATTATAAAAACTAAAACGGTCCTGTAATTGGCACAGTGCACAGAAATGTGCTCTGCCAAGATGGACTTTACTTCAAAGATATCGACGGCAGTGGAGTGATGAAATATTACAATGACTGGCGTCTTAGCCCAAAACAGCGCGCAAAAAGCTATGTAAAACAGCTGTCTGTAAAAGAAAAATAGGCCAGCTGTTTATCGCCGACTGGCGTATGGGCATTTATCAGAAAGATGAAAGCAAACGAGACGAAAGCGGTCTGCGTGTTTGCGCACAATGTCAGCCACGTTGTTTTCAAGGTTTACCCCCAGTGAACTGGAACACAGTGTAAGGCAGTTGTAAAGGTCATCCACCATTTTAAGGAATCTGTCTATTGATGGCTCGTCAACCAACAGTCTTGTCAGACCGAAAATATCCCAAGGTGGGTCGTCCATATGGATAGCCATTTTGATTTCTGTTTCCTTACATACCGGCATAATTGCTTCCAGAAAGTACTTCAGATTCGCCCACAGTTTTTCGTGGTCAATGCCTTCGTATTTCTTGAACAGCTCATCCAGCTTTGCCATTCTTTCAGGCTCCCAGCCCGGGAAAGACATATTGTATTTTTCTGTAAAATCCAGAATATATTTTGCCATAGCATTGTAGTCATCCTGGATCATATTCTTTTCATAGAAAAGAGCAGTAGAGCCATCGCCTACTTCGTGGAAAAGATTGGAACGAGTCCAGTCAAAAACAGGCAGAAATCATCAACAGCCATCTTCCACAGGAAAATGATGTAGATAATATATTGGATAAACCTTTGGAAAGTGAGCATTTCACCGTAGAACAGATAGAAATGTTTGTGAGCGGTGTGGAAAAACTGACGCCTGCCGAAACAGCCATATACGAAGCCCTGCTGCCACGCGCCACATCAAAGGAAATTATGGCTACAATGAATATCAAAGAGTCTACATTGAAATATCACAACCGCAATATATACTCCAAGCTGGGCGTGGCAAACCGCAAACAGCTGCTGGAGATGAATAAATATATCAGGACAG
>JAFZGF010000050.1 GCA_017555565.1 Oscillospiraceae bacterium | reverse complement strand
TGGCTGTATAGAAGGCCGTACACATCGATTTATGCTAGTAGCAAAGAAATAAAAATAAAAGCCCTGGATTCTGTTCAAAATTCAGGGCTTTATAGTATATAAAAAGTTTAGTGTGTATGTATCTTGTATAAAATAAAAACCAGTCTCACATAAGTGAAACTGGTTTTTGGTTGGACTAGCGGGATTCGAACCTGCGGGATGACGGAGTCAAAGTCCGTTGCCTTACCACTTGGCGATAGTCCATTATTATGAAAAAAGGACCTTTTTACAAAGGTCCTTTTTTGTGGGGTGGAAGATGGGATTCGAACCCACGGTCTCCAGTGCCACAAACTGGCGCTTTAACCAACTAAGCTACATCCACCGCATCTGGCGCGCTTGAAGGGACTCGAACCCCTGACCCACTGCTTAGAAGGCAGTTGCTCTATCCACCTGAGCTACAAGCGCAAATCTCGATTGCCTAATTATAATATCACAGGTCTCCCCTAATGTCAAGCAAAATTTTAAATAATTTTTTAAAAATTTCCAACAATATTTTTGACACTGTTTTATGGAGAAATTATATCATGACAAAAAACGAAAAACATCTGCTTGCGAGAAAAATTATAAAGCTGACAAATGAAGAAATTGATGACGAACATTTTATACATCAGCTTCTGGCCGAAAGTACATTGTATAATATTTACGAGGAAGAAGATGTAACTTTCGGGCAGAAAGCCGCCGATAAACTGGCTTCTTTTGCGGGTTCCTGGGCTTTTGTGATATCTTTTGCCTTGTTTCTTGCAGTTTGGATAACGGCAAATTTACGGCTGTTGAAACAGCCGTTTGACCCTTATCCATTTATTCTTCTTAATCTGATTTTGTCCTGCATATCTGCACTTCAAGCACCGCTGATTATGATGAGCCAGAACAGGCAGGAAGAAAAAGACAGAAAACGCAGTGAAGGAGATTACAAAATAAATCTTAAAAGCGAAATAATAATTGAAGACATGCACTACAAACTGGATGCAATTATCGCAAGACAGAGTGAAATACTGAAATATCTTTCAGAGATAAAATGATTTTCACATAATTATAACATATTCTATGATATACTGATGTCATAGAGGTGATTGTATGAAAAAGAGCTATAAAGGGCTGGTTTTATGGCTGATCATATACTTGATGGGATTTGTGCCAATGTTTGGCATTGACGATGGAGCTGTTGTAACAAGGCTGACTTTGTGGTACACATCTGTAATGATAACTGCTCTGATGGTGATTATACGAAACACTGACAGTATTTACTGGATAAATGGTGTATATTTTGAAGATGCCGAAAAAGCTGGTTATGAAAAGCGTATGGAATTTGCACAGAGACATCTGGATAAGTTTAAAAAGCACACTGTTTTATATACATTTTTTACTTTTGCAAGTTATTTTCTTGGATGGGGTTTCTGGATAGATATAGTAGTATTTTGTGTCAGCCTTATTGTTACCGCTATTTCTACAATCAATATAAAGTTGGAATAAAAACAAATATAGCCAAGCTGTAAAAAAACAGCTTGGCTATATTTATTTGAATTGTATTTAGTTGGTAAATTGGGATTTACTTATTTAAGTTTTCTATGGAAGTAATAACTCCAAACCCCATTATAACAATAGCAATAATTGGACCGAGTTCTGGACAATTCAAATATCCTTCTCCATATGCAGCTCCAATAAATCCAAAAACAAGTGCGAAAAGAGATACTACAATAGCTTTTCACATATAATTACTCCTTTTTCATTTTGAACCACTACTTACTCTTTGTCTATCTAAAGGGAAAACAAGTTGGATATCTGGTAATTTACTTAATTCTTCTTTCAACCAATATATATGTTCAGCACCAAATATTACGAGAATATTCAAATTCGGATTATTTTTTACCACTTGAATAATGTTGTTTACAATAGCAAGATTTCTTTCTTCCCACACTATTTTATGTATTTGAGGGTTAGACTTTTTTTGAAAATCTTGTTTTTTTCTTACAACATTATTGTATTCATCAGAATTAAATGGCACAGTACTTTTCTTGCCTGATACCATATACTCGTCCATTATTAGGGCGTATTCTTTCGTATATTGAAAATCTTCTTTTGAAAGCAAATTATTAGCGTATATTGTCTGTTTATCAAACCAATCACATGGTTCAAACTGTATGCCTCTGTCTTTGCAGTATTTAAATATATAACGCCTGTATTCTCCGGGACCTTGGTAAGCAGCATTGTTTTCATAATCTTCTTTCCTTACTTCACCACAAATTATATCTGGTTGAAATTCATCAAACAGTTTGGTGATTTTGTGCTCACTGTAATTGCAATCTGCCAACACTTCAGAGCTGTGAACAGATGCAAATAATCCCACTTTAGTATTCGCTTTCATCAATAATCCCCCCCTAAACATATAACAATATATAGTATTGAATTTTTAAGCAAAATTACGTCAACTGCAACATAAAACTTCTATCAGTAAACAGCTATACAAATTCAAATTTATCAGACAGTTATTATATCATAATATGTGAAAATTTCTACTTATTATTTTATAATCAAATACAAATTTCTTCAATAAAAGAAAATATTGTGCATTTTATAGTTGTGGATTTTGGATTCAAGTCTGTTGGATATTTCTTCATAGCCCTTTATAACTTCTACATTTCCTTTGGTTATAATAATTACAGCTGGCAGTGTATTGAAATTATTTTCCCACATAAATCGTTCTGCCAGTTTGCTGTCTGCTTTAACCCTTGAAATTTTCAGTGCCTGGGAATTGATAAGATAATCCATAAACTTATCAGTTCTTCGGTCATCGTTGTCTATATAAGCAATGCAGTCAACATCTCCATGCTCAATCCCCTCATACTTATACACATAAAGCCCATACGCTTCATCTGTCATTTCAAAACGCTGGTGGGCTGTTATACAAACATTCTGGTACCGCCTGTATGTATAAATACAATTTGCTGTCATTGAATATGCAGAAAATATTAAAACTACAGAAATAAATATGTTTGTACAACCTTTTATAACTTTTGCCCAAATAGCATTGCTGTCTGCTATCACCCAGTTAAAAAGCAATATAAACATCCATAGAACAAGAAAAAAAGACATCATTATAGCCAGTATCCATTCACCATATCCTATGCCAGATTCAAATATATGGTAACCTGCATACTGTGATATTCTTTTTAACACAGCATAACTTACTTTTTCTGTAAACATAAACAGAAATGATAGCGCAGTCATAAGGATAGTAATTGTAAGCGCACTCAGTTTTCTATATTTCTCGTTTATAAGTTTTCCATAAAGCAGGTATTGGGAATCTATTTCCAGTTTTCGAGAAATCTGTTCTATTGTTTCAAGGTCAGGGAAAGATTTACCATTTTCCCAGTTTGATACAGTCTGTCGTGTGACAAACAGATGGTCTGCCATCTGCTGCTGTGTCCAGCCTTTTTCTTTTCTAATAATTTTTATATTCTTTGCAATATTGTGCATAAGGTCACCTCTTTGATGGCTTAATAATAAAATAAAACACCAAAAAAGTCCAGCAAATATGATTTTACAAAAGAAAAAAGCCTGCTAAAAGCAGGCTTTTGGTCTGAGTGACCTGACTTGAACAGGCGACCTCTACCACCCCAAGGTAGCACGCTACCAACTGCGCCACACCCAGATGTACAATATATGATACACTAAACACCAACCGTTTTCAAGTGAAAGATGTCAAAAAAACACTCCCGCAGATGCGGGAGTGTAATTATTTGGTATAAATTATTTAGCCTGTTTTGCTTTGAGCTTTTTAACTTTATTTTCAGACTGGATAGCAAATACAACCAGACCAACCAATGTAGCTACGTAAGGGATAGCCTGTACGAACTGAACTGGAATGGACAGTGTCTGCATAACGTTTGCCAGAGCATCAAAGAAACCAAACAGCAGAGCAGCGATAGCTGTAGCAACAGGTGAAGCGTTACCAAGGTTCATAGCGGACATACCGATAAAACCTTTACCAGCTGTCATACCACGGGAGAAGAACTGAACATAGGACATAGACAGTGAAACGCCGCCGAAGCCACAGAACAGACCGGACAGTGCCAGTGCGATGTACTGAACTTTTTTAACGTTTACACCAACAGATTCAGCAGCGTGTGGGTTTTCACCAACAGCTCTGATTCTGAGGCCTGTTGCAGTTTTGAACAGGATAACATAAACAAGGATTACGCAAAGCCATGCAAAATATGTCATCATATTCTGACCAGAGAAGATTTCGCCGAGAACTGGGATATCTTTGATAATTGGAAGATCAATAAATGGCATAGCACCGGAGTCAAGTGAAGAAGAAACACCTTTTTCACCAGCAGCGAGATACAGGATAAATACTGTACCGCCGGATGCCATTGTGTTGATAGCAAGACCAGCCAGGTAAGCGTCAGCACGGAGACCAACAGCCATATAAGCCAGGAACAGTGCCATAAGTACACCAGCAAGTGTACCTGCAACAAAACCGGCAATCATACCGATAGTTGTAGCTTTTGATACCAGTGCAGGATCTGCAAGTGCAGCAGAAACGCCACCGAGAACAGCTTTTTTAGTAAGAGCTGAAGCAACAACTGCGAACAGAGCAGCTGTCAGCATAGAACCTTCGAGAGCCAGGTTCATGATACCACATCTTCTTGCCATAATACCGCCCAGGGCTGCAAAAAGAATAGGTGTAGTAATACGAAGAACTGTAGCAGCAAAAGCAGGTGTAAGTAACAAATCAAGAATTTGAGAAATAAGTTCCATTATTCAGCTGCCTCCTTTGCTTCAAGTTGTTTTTTAGCGTTGTTAACGATGAGTTTATGTTTGTATTTAGCCATAAACATTTCAGCTGCAACAAACAGGATGATAAGACCCTGTACAACGTCAACAAATTCGATAGGTACGTCAGAAACACGGTTCATAACGTCAGCACCTGTTCTCATATAAGCAAGGAACAAAGCTGCAACAGGAACCAGCAGTGGGTTGTTTTTGGCAAGAACGCCAACAAGAACACCGTCAAAGCCGAAACCTGGCTGTGTGCCGAACCAAACAAATCTTTCATAACGGCCCAGAATTTCAACAGCACCGCCAAGACCTGCGATACCACCGCCGATAAGCTGTGTGGAAAGAGCTACAGACATAACAGAGATACCGGAGTATTTAGCAAAGTTCTGGTTTGCACCAACCATACGAACTGCATAGCCCCATTTTGTTCTGTATACAAACAGGTAAGCAAGAACTGCAACTGCAAGACCGATAAGCACACCTGCGTGGAGACGCAGACCAGGAATAAGTTTAGGCATTTTGATCTGTGCAGGAATTGGGTAAGAAGCCTGCTGACCACTTGGTACATCACGGAAGTAGTAGTAGAAGAAGTAGTCAGAGAATTTAAGCAGAACATAGTTCATCATAATGGATGAAACAACTTCGTTTGCTCTGAATTTAACTTTCAGAACTGCAGGTACGATAGCAGCTGCGATACCGGCAGTAATAGCAACGATAAAGCACACAAGCAGAAGTGGCAGACCTGCCCATTTGTCGTGTGTTACAGCAAACCATGTACAGAGGTTGGCACCGATAAGGAATGCACCTTCACCGATCATGGAGAACTGGTTAGCCTGATACATGATACAGATAGCTGTACCTGTAAACAGGAGTGGAGTCATAACTTCCACGATGTTGGACATACGGGAAGCTTTCTGGAATGGACCAACAATAAAAGCAGTGATAGCTTTTACAGGGTCTTCAGATACGAATGTAATAACAAGAAGTGCAAAACCCAGTGCAAGGAAGATTGCAGCAGCTGTTTTCAAGACATTAAAACGTCTTTCAATTTGTTTACTAGTCATATGCTACCCTCGCAATCTCTTCAGGAGTCTGAGTTCTTACACCCAGCATATATTCACCGAGAACCATATCTGTGATAACTGATGCATCTGGCAGATATGCGGCAATTTTACCTTCGTTCATAACGATAAGGCTGTCAGAAAGTTCCAGAACTTCGTTAAGGTCAGCAGAAATCAGCAGAACAGCTGTGCCTGCGTCACGGAGTTCAACAAGACGTTTACGGATAAATTCTGTAGCACCAACGTCGATACCACGAGTTGGCTGGTTAGCAATAACCAGTGATGGGTTGTTGGAGAATTCACGGGCAACAACAACTTTCTGAACGTTACCGCCGGAAAGCATTTTTACCTGGTCGTCTCTGTCATCACATTTAACAAGGAATTCTTTGATAAGAGCATCTGTCATTTCGTTGATTTTCTTATCATTCATAAGAATACCGTTGTTGTATTCTTTTTTGTAGTATCTGTCAGACAGAATGTTGTCTTTAACAGAACTGATAAGAGCAGCACCGTATGTGTTGCGGTCTTCAGAAACGTGGGATACGCCCAGTTCACGAATCTGTCTGATTGTTTTACCTTTGAGGTCAATACCGTTAACGGAGATTGAACCGTGCTGGTAGCCAAGCAGACCTGTGATAGCTTCGGAAATCTGTGACTGACCATTACCTTCAACACCAGCCATACCAAGGATTTCGCCTTTGCGTACAGAGAATGAGATATCGTTAACGATTGGTTTACCGGAGTCAGCGATGATTTTGAGGTCGCGAACTTTCAGAACAGTTTCTTCTGGTTTAGCAGGAGTTTTTTCAACTTTGAGAACAACATCACGGCCAACCATCATTCTGGAGATATCTGCTTCAGATACATCAGCAACATTTGCTTTACCTACAGATTTGCCAAGACGGAGGATTGTGATTCTGTCACAAAGTTCTTTGATTTCATGGAGCTTATGGCTGATGAAAACAATAGTATGACCCTGTTCTTTCAGATGTTTGAGTTCAACAAAAAGTTCAGCTGTTTCCTGTGGAGTAAGTACAGCTGTAGGTTCGTCAAGAATAAGAATTTCAGCGCCACGTACAAGAGCTTTGATGATTTCAACTTTCTGTTTGTTACCAACAGGAAGATCTTCAACTTTAGCACGTGGATCAACCTTCAGATTGTACTTGTCACAAGCTTCCTGTGTGATGCGTACAGCTTCTTCAAAGTCGAACATACCACCTTTTTTAGGTTCCATACCCAATACTACGTTTTCAGCAACTGTAAGAGAAGGCACCAGCATAAAGTGCTGATGAACCATACCTACACCGTTTGCGATAGCATCGAGAGGACCTGAAAATCTCACTTCTTTACCCCTCAGTACAATGCGACCTTCTTCAAAAGGTTCGATACCGAAGAGGATTTTCATTAATGTAGATTTGCCTGCACCGTTTTCACCCATCAGTGCATGAATTTCGCCTTTATTGATGGAGAAAGTAACATCTTTGTTAGCAACAAAGCCGTTTGGGTAAACTTTTGTTATCTTATCCATAAGCAAAATTTCTTCTGGC
>JAFZGF010000049.1 GCA_017555565.1 Oscillospiraceae bacterium | reverse complement strand
TTATTTTACCATATAATTGTGAAATTTAACAGTTATTTTTTATATTAAATTGACATTATTGCGCATATTTGGTAAATTATTATGTATGAACTACAGTTTATCTGTAAACTTGGAGGAAAAATGAAAACTTTTAAACGTATTACCGCATTGGTTATGGCGGTAATTTTATCCCTGTCACTGGTTGGTTGCTCATCCGGCATCGAAGCAGATGAAACAAACGCAGAACTGGTGCAGGCTATCAACAACACAAGTGAATATATCTTAAAAGAAGTAACAGCACCAACTTACGGTGACGAAACAGCTATTATTGCTCTCAATAGAAGTACATATATTGACTACTGGCACAGCCTTACAACAAACTATGTAAACAAACTTGACCACCTTATCAAAACAAATGGCTATGTTCTTGGTGACGGCAGTAAAAAAATTGTTTATGCTGAAGGTTATCCAGATGCAATCCTTGCAATGACAACTGCAGGTATCTATGCAAACTGGGCAAACTCCGGTGACCTTCTGAAGGGCATCAGCTATGACAATGTTGTAATGATGGGTGGCTACCTTAACAAAGTTGATGCACTTACAGCACTTGAATCAGGTAAATACACACCATCTGAAGGTGGCGACCTTACAAGACGGGACCTTATCGACTTCACAATGGAACTTCAGAAAGCAGATGGTTCCTTCAGCTATGCAAATATGGGCGAAGTTTCCGAAATCGAAGTAACTGCTTCTGCTGTAACAGGCCTTATCCTTACAGGTGAAGGTGATGAAGTTGCAGATGCAGCAGCATCAGGCGTTGGATACCTGAAAGCCAATATCAGCGAAGATGCTGCACCAATGGATATCATCAAAACTGTTATTGCTCTCAACACAGCAGGCGTTGACGCAACAGACGTAGACGGCAAAGACCTTATTTCCTGGGTTATGAAATATGCACGTGACAATGGCTCCTTCTCTTTTGACGAAACAGCTAAAAAAGGCAATAAGGACGATGCTTCATGGGCACTTCTGGCACTGGCAAGTCAATACCGTTTCCAGCAGGGTATGACATCTGTTTACGACCTGTCAGACGTTCTGGGCGGCACACATAACCAGCTCAGCCCAGAATGGATGCTCTATGTTAAATTTATGATCAGCTTTATGATCTTTATGGGCGTTGTTATGGTGTCTATGCTCATATTATCCAGAGTAAGAATCTACAAATGGAAAAAAGAAGGCATCTATGACTACGAACACAACTGCAGAATGTCTGATGAAGAAATTGCTGCAGTTATGGAAAGACGTGCAAGAGAAGCACAGGAAGCCGCTGCTGTAAGAACAGAAAAAACTGAAGAATAATATTAAAGACATTGTCTGCTCCCAGACAATGTCTTTTTTATTTTAATGGTAAATATATTGTAAACAATGCTGTTTTTGTATTGAATATAACGCCGATGTGTGGTAATATATATCCTGTCAATTAGTTTTTAAAACTATTTAATAAAATGAAAAGGAATACGACAAATGGTAAAAATTACTACAGATACAACTTCAATGTACACAGTCAGCGAAGGTAAGGCAATGGGCATCGATCTGGTTCCAATGACTCTTATCGCAGGCGACAAATCTTACAGAGAAATCGAAGAAATCAATGTTGATGAACTTAAAGAACTTATTGAAGCAGGTGTAAAACTTACAACTTCCCAGCCAGCAGTTGGTGAAGTTATGGACCTGTTTGAAGAAGCAAGCGAAGAATCTCCTATCCTTCATATCACAATGGGTGCAAACTTCTCTGGTGCATATTCATCTGCATGCGCAGTTAAAGAAATGATGGATGACGATGTAAAGGAATTCATCACAGTTTATGAATCAGGCACAGTTTGTGGCATCAACTGGGCTATGGTAAACATCGCAAAAGATATGGCAGACAAAGGTTTTTCAGTTGAAGAAATTGTAAAAGTTCTGGATAACATCAAAGCAAACGACAGAAACAATATGCTGCCACAGGACTTTGCCATGGTACAGCGCGGTGGCCGTGTTTCTGAAGAAGAAAGAAAACTGGATCCATCCCTGAACATCGTTCCTGTGCTTGCATTCAATGAAGACAGAAGCAGATTTGTAGCTCTCGGTGTAATGCCAAGTCTCAAACCAGCTATCGAAAGAGTAATCGAAGAATTCAAAAACACAGGTGTTGATGGTAAATATTTCATTACAATTGCACAGTCATACTGTATGGAAGATGCTGAAATGGCAAAAGCAATGTTGGACGAAGCTTTCCCAGACTGCAGCAAAAAAATCTTTACACTTACACCAGTGTTCACAGTTCAGTCCGGTACAAGATGTGTTTCTATCCAGGCATTTCTTGACCCAGCAAAAAATAATCTTTATTAATTGTTTACATAAAAATTATTTCAATCAGCCTCTAAATACCTTGGGGCTGGTTTTGCAATGAAAAAATATGTAATTATAATTGCACTTGTTATTGTTTTATGTTATATTGAAAATAACATAACAAAATAATACAAATTTTTAAACAAAAGGAAAACAACTATGGTAAAAATTTTCACAGATACATCCTCACTTTTCACACCTGCACAGGGCAGGGAAATGGGCTTTGATGTTGCTCCGCTCACTGTTACAATTGCAGGCAATACATACCGTGAAAGAGAAGAAATTGAAACACCTGAATTTATCAATATTATCAATCAGGGTCATCTTCCTACATCATCTCAGCCTACACCGGCTGACCTGATGGAAATCTACGAAACTGCTACAGCTGAAAATCCTGTTCTTCATATTACAATTACAGACGGTCTGTCTGGTGCTTATCAGTCAGCCTGTGGTGTTCGTGAAACAATGGACAACAAAGAATATATTACAGTATTCAACTCAGGTTCTCTCTGTGGTCCACAGTGGATTATGGTTAGAAAAGCTGTTGCAATGGCAAAAGACGGTGCTTCAGTAGAAGAAATTATCGAACAGCTTGAATATCTCAAAGCAAACGACAAATCATTCCTTATTCCACAGGACTTTGATTATCTGCGTCGTGGCGGCCGTCTTACACCTGCAGCTGCAAAAGTTGGCAGCCTGCTTCGTCTTGTTCCTCTCATGACACAGACAGCAGATGACAGACAGCTTGAAAAAGCTGGCCTGTGCCGCAGCTTTGCCAAAGCAGTGGAAAAATGTATCGAAACATTCCACAAACTTGGCGTTGGCGAAAAACATATGATTATGATCAGCCACGCAATGAACCTGACAGAAGCTAACCAGGCAAAAGAAATGCTGGCTAAAGAATTCCCAGACAGCCGCATAGATGTTGTTGATCTTACACCTGCATTTACAACACAGGGCGGTCCTCGTTGTGTTGCTATTCAGTCAATGATCGATATCGAAAAATAAAATTTACAGCCCGGTGAAATCCGGGCTTTATTTTTTGTAAAAAACTTTAAAAAAGTTGTTGACAAAAATCATTTTCTGTAGTATACTAATCAAGCGTTAAACACACGGAGAGATGTCTGAGTGGTTTAAGGTGCTCGCCTGGAACGCGGGTGTGCGGTAATTCCGCACCGGGGGTTCAAATCCCCCTCTCTCCGCCAGAAAGTGGTTACTGCTTATGCAGTAGCCACTTTTTTTGTTTGCGAGAAGGGGATTTGAACAAATCCCAGCCCTGGAAAGTTATTGGCGCATACTGCGATAGCCTGAAGCCTATCTTGTCTGCTTGTAACTTTCCCGTCCTCGCCGGAGCCGGCAGACCCCTTGTCACTTCGTGACATTCCCCTAGCAGGGGGACCTCCGCCTCCCTTCATCTGCCACTGGCAGCGGTCGGCTCCGTCACCCTCTCCGCCAGAAAGTGGTTACTGCTTATGCAGTAGCCACTTTTTTATTTGTGAAAATATGGGAGAGAACACGATAACTATTTTCCCATATGAAATATTGAAAACCCATATATAAAGATAAAAAAGTTCAAGAAAACATCAAAACTTTAATTGAATATACAGTATACAAAAAGTGTCTGAAACAAGTGAAATTATTGTTTCAGACACTTTGATTTTTAAATAACAAATTTTATAACATTTCACTATGATGTTGAATAGATTTGTGCAACTTGACTATAAAAACGGCGACACATTTGTGTAAAATGATATTTATTAAATTAAGCGTTTACGGATGAGTCTTTAATTTAATAAATAAAAAGGATAAAAACAGCATTTTAATTATCTGTAAAAGTTAAAAATATTATTTTTTTCAAAATTTAAAAAATGTATTTACAATTTACATATACTTTGATATTATAAAAATAACAAAATATCTCTTGAGATAGAGATGCGGTTTTATGAATATTTGGAGGAATTACTATGAATTATCGTTTAGAAAGTGACTCAGTTGGCGAAAAACAGGTACCAATTGATGCATACTATGGCGTACAGACTCTTCGCGCATTTGAAAACTTCAATATCACAGGCAGAAAACAGCCTGCAGTTATTGTAGAATCCCTGGCAGAAATCAAAAAAGCTTGTGCTATCACAAACAAAAAAGCTAATGACGTTCCAGCAGAAATCGCTGATGCTATCGTAGCAGCATGTGATGACATCCTGGCAGGTCTTTTCCACGACCAGTTTATCACAGACCCTATCCAGGGTGGTGCAGGTACATCCACAAACATGAACGCTAACGAAGTTATCGCAAACATTGCTCTTGAAAAACTGGGCAAAGAAAAAGGTGATTACAAATTCTGTCATCCAAACGACCACGTAAACAACGCTCAGTCCACAAACGACGTTTACCCAACAGCTCTCAAACTTGCTATTTACAAAACAGGCCTTAAACTGCTGGATAAACTGGATGAACTTGACGCTGCTCTTATGGAAAAAGCAGATGAATTCAAAGATATCCTGAAAATCGGCCGTACACAGCTGATGGACGCAGTACCAATCACACTTGGTCAGGAATTTAAAGCATATGCTTCTGCAGTAAAACGCGGCAAACGCATTATCAAAGCTGCTCTGGAAGAAATGAAAACTGTAAATATGGCTGCTACAGCTATTGGTACAGGTATCAATACAAGTGAATACTTCTTCCACCACATCGTTGAAGATTTGGCAGAAGTTACAGGTATCGACCTTGTTCAGGCTGAAGATATGGTTGACGGCACACAGAACATCGACGCATTCTCTGTTGTTTCCGGCGCTCTGAAAACAATGGCAATCGCTCTGTCCAAAATGGCAAACGACATCCGTCTTATGAACGGTGGTCCAAAAGCTGGTCTTGGTGAAATCACAATCCCTGCAAAACAGAATGGTTCTTCTATCATGCCTGGTAAAATCAACCCAGTTATCCCAGAAGTTCTCAACCAGTGCTGCTTTGGCGTTATCGGTAACGATATGACAGTTACTATGGCTTGCGAAGCTGGTCAGCTGGAACTCAACGCATTTGAACCAGTTGTATTCGACAGAATCTATGACTCTATGAATATGCTTATGAACGGCGTTGATACATTTATCATCAACTGCGTAAAAGGCATCGTTGCAAACGAAGATAAATGTCACGACCTGCTTTACAACTCCACAGGTTTCGTTACAGCTCTGTGCCCAGTTCTTGGTTACAAAAAATCTGCTGAAATTGCAAAAGACTTCCTGAAAAACGGCACACCAATTGTTGAAGGTGCTCTTGCAGCAGGTCTTACACAGGAACAGCTGGATGAAATGCTGAACCCAGACAAACTTGCACGTCAGTTTGAAAAGAAATAATTTTTATTAAAAGAAGGTAGACTATAATGGATAAAAGAGAATTCGCTCTCCAGGCTCACAGAGACTGGAAAGGTAAAATCGAAGTTGTTTCCAGAGCAAAAGTAACAAACAGAGAAGAACTGGCTGTTGCTTACACACCAGGTGTTGCTGAACCTTGTGTTGAAATCCAGAAAGACGAAAGCCTTGCTTACGAATACACAAGAAAAGGTAATCTCGTTGCTGTTATCACAAACGGTACAGCTGTTCTTGGCCTTGGCGACATCGGCCCAGCAGCAGGTATGCCTGTTATGGAAGGCAAATGCGCACTGTTTAAAGAATTTGCAGGCGTTGACGCATTCCCAATCTGTGTAGATTCCAAAGACCCAGACGAACTGGTTAATGTTATCTACAAAATTTCCAAATCTTTCGGCGGTATCAACCTGGAAGATATCGGCGCTCCAACTTGTTTTGAAGTTGAACGCAGACTGAAAGAAATGTGTGATATCCCTGTTTTCCACGATGACCAGCACGGTACAGCTATCGTTGTTTCTGCAGCTCTGCTGAATGCAGCAAAACTGAAAGGCAAAGATCCAAGCGAACTGAAAGTTGTTCTCAACGGCGCAGGCGCAGCAGGTATCTCTATTGCCAAACTGCTTATCGACATCGGCTTTACAAATATGACTCTCTGTGATATCTTCGGCACAATCTACGAAGGTGGCCCTGCAAACACAGACGCTCAGAGAGAAATGGCAAAAATCACAAACAAAGAAAAATTGGCTGGTACACTGGCAGACGCTCTGAAAGGCGCTGACGTATTTGTTGGTGTATCCAAAGGCAACCTGGTTAACGCAGAAATGGTTAAATCCATGAATGAAAAACCAGTTATCCTTGCAATGGCTAACCCAGCACCAGAAATCATGCCTGATGTTGCTCTTGAAGCAGGTGCTTACATCGTAGGTACAGGCCGTTCAGACTTCCCTAACCAGATCAACAACGTTCTTGTTTTCCCTGGTATTTTCAAAGGCGCTCTGGCTGTTCGTTCTTCCGCTATCACAGAATCTATGAAAGTTGCAGCTGCTAAAGCTATCGCTTCTGTAGTTTCCGATGAAGAACTGAACCCTGAATACATCATCCCAGACGTATTTGACCCACGCGTAGCAGATGTAGTAGCAAAAGCAGTTTCTGACGAAGCTATCCGTCTCGGTATCGCAAGAATTAAATAATCTGGGTAATGAAAGATTATAATTATCTTCAAAAAATGAAAAAAGGCGTCAAAGCAGTTTCTGTTATACACACATCTTACGTAATATTGATGGTTGCTGTATTTTTACGCTACAATTCATTTATACACATACCTGCAATTTTAAAAGGCATATTGGTTGCTTATACCATAATTGCATTTGGATGTATATTTTATAGGGCTAATGTATTGTTGGTTTGCCCATTTTGTAATAAATCATTCAGTTCATCGATGAAATATCGAATGTTCTCAGGGAAAGTAATCCCGGAAAGATGCCCTCATTGCAGTGTGGTGATTGATTATACACATAATCTGTAATTCAATTAAAGCAAGGCTGTTTTCAGCCTTGCTTTTCTTTTGCTTATAACATAAAATAAAAATATACTTATCGCGTTGGGGACGTCGTCTTCGACGTCCCGAAATAACAGTAAAACAGAGGACTAACTTGAAAAAATTCAAAAAAATATACATCGAAATCACAAATCAGTGTAATTTATCCTGTTCTTTCTGCCCTAAAACAAAAAGAAAATCACATTTTATGTCAGTGGAAGAATTTACACACATTATAAATGCTACAAAAGCCCAGGGCGAAAATTTCTATTTTCACGTAATGGGCGAGCCTACCGCTCATCCGCACTTTGCCGATTTTCTTGCAATTGCAAAGGATAACGGAGTCAAAGTCAATATCACCACAAACGGCACATTGCTGGACAGGGTAGGGGATGACATAATCGAAAATACTCCACGCAGTGTTTCTGTTTCGATGCACAGTTTTGAGGCAAATTCTCTCAATAAGGATATGATTGCATATTTGGATAAGATTATGTCTTTCTGCAGAAAATCCATTGGCAGCGGTATTACAGTGGAACTGCGTCTGTGGAATTTTGACAGGGAAAGTATCTATGACAAAAATCAGCTTAACGGTCAGATAGTGGATTATCTGGAAGAACAATTAAGTCTTGATTTTGACCTACGCAGCGCAATAAATGCCAAATTTGACGAAATGGAAACCAGCAACAGCCGCAAGTTCAATTTCCGCCTCAAAGACAGAATTTTCCTTGGTATGGCACAGCATTTTGAATGGCCGGATATCAATAAAACCGACAGATACTGTGATGGCTTTTGTTATGGCCTGCGCAATCAGATAGCAGTCCTTGCCAATGGGGATGTAATCCCTTGCTGTCTTGACAGCGAAGGCAATATGGTGCTGGGCAATATACATCAGAATTCTCTGCAGGAGATTTTTGAAAGCCGGCGTGCCCAGGCGATTTATACCGGATTTACCCACAGAAAGGCTGTTGAACCACTTTGCCAGACCTGTGGTTATATGAAAATGTACGATAAAAAGAAATAATCAAAGGAGAGATATTATGATTATCAAAGATATGTGCGTGTTTGCCTTGGGCGACAGCAAGGAAAATGCTGTAAAAGTACAGCAGGGCGAAATTCTGGAATTTCACACACGAGACTGTTTCAACAATCAGATTGACAGCGAAGACTATGTAATGGACGTGCTGGACTGGGATCATATCAACCCAGCCACCGGTCCGGTATATGTTGGAGGTGCAGAAAAAGGTGATGTGCTGAAAGTTGAAATTCTTGACATCAAACTTGATGATATGGGTACAATGTGCTGCCTGCCGGAAAATGGTGTTTTAGGTGCAGATATCACAGAAAATCAGGTTAAAAAAGTGCCAATAAAAGATGGAAAGGCAATTTTTAATCAGTTTGAGTTACCACTTAACCCAATGATTGGTGTTATCGGTGTCGCACCGGAAAATGAATCTGTACCTTGTGGTACACCGGGCAGACACGGCGGCAATATGGACAATACAAAAATTGCAAAAGGTGCTACACTCTATCTGCCGGTTTTCCACGATGGTGCTTATTTCGGTTGTGGTGATGTTCACGCCTGCATGGGCGATGGCGAAATTATGGTTTCCGGTGTTGAAATCGGTGCAGCAGTGTCTGTTCGCCTCACAGTACTTAAAGGTGTTTCAATTGACAATCCACGTCTTGAAGATGCTGAAAATATCTACACAATTGCCTCCAGCGAGGATATCGAAAAAGCCATCTATACAGCAACAAAGGATATGTGCGGCATTCTGCAGAAAAACCTGGGCTACACTCTCAATGAAGCAGGTATGCTTATGTCTGCGGCAGGTAACCTGCAGTTCTGCCAGGTTGTAGACCCGGAAAGAACAGTCCGTATGGCAATACCAAAAACAATATGTGACAAAGTTTTATAAAACAGTCAGACAAATTTGAATTTGACGAAGGATATGTGTAATGAGCAACAAAGACATTATAAAATATTTTTACGAAGTGGTTGTCTCCGAAAACCTGCTTGATGAGCTTCATAAATACATCTCAGAGGACTGTGTGCAAAGAGTTGGAGAAAAAGTATATTTTGTTGGAACAGCAGGAATGAAACAGCATCTTCTCGCCGTCAAACAAACCTATCCCGATTATACAATGAAAATTATCCGCCAATATACCGATGGTGACTATGTAATTTCAGAGTTTATCATGCGTGGAACCCACAAAGGTGATTTTCTGGGGATAACACCAACCAATAAAGTTTTGGAAATTACAGGAGTTGACATTGACAGAGTTGTTGACGGTAAAATTGTCGAGCACGGCGGTTCAACTGAAACCTTTGAGACATTCTGGACAAACGGTTTGATTAAACCAGTATAATACCAATTTCAATTTATCCAACGCCAAACAATAGCACTTTTTATAGTACAAACAATAAAAGCCAGGCTGCAATATGCAGTCTGGCTTTAACTTTTTTATAAACTTTTATGCCTCTTTTTGTTTTTTAGAAATTCAGCATCATTGGTGTGTGTGGTATGCCGTCTTCCAGAAATTCTTCGCCACAGCTTTCAAAACCGAACTTTTTGTAAAAATCCAAAGCATAGGTCTGTGCTTCTATAAATATGCTGTCTGCACCCATTTCCAGTTTTGCGGCTTCAATACCGTGTTCCAGAACCTTTGCACCCAATCCTTCACCGCGGCGTTTTGACACCACTCGACCTATCTGTACCATATTTTTATCTGCATCTTTTTCAAAAATACGCAGATATGCTACGATTTCATCATTTTCTTCCAGCCACACGTGCAGACTGCCATAGTCTGTGCCGTCTACTTCCTGGTATGGGCATTTCTGTTCCACCACAAATACCGCTGTGCGCAGTCGCAGCATTTCATACACTTCTCTTGGTGTAAGTCTGTCAAATTTTTTTATTACCAATGTCTGTTCCATAATATCTCTCCGTTGATTTGATAAATTTATTTTACCACCCTTGAACTGACTTGTCCACCTGCATACAAAAATCCCCGCCCTTTTTACGGGCGGGGTTATGCTTTGCATTATTCTTTTACAGCCAGAACATCTTTGTAGAACTGGTTCATTTCTTCTTCTGTGTCAAATGTAGCAACATACATCATATCGGCCATAGCACCGGACAGTGCTTCTGGAATTCTTTCGGCCATTTTGATCTTGTCACCGTATTTTGCTATAATAGCAACGTGATTCAGCACAAAGTCTTTGCCGTCACGTCTGCCTGCAAATGGACACCACTGTCTGTTGCCTGTTGGCATCAGTGTGGAGTCATATGCAATCATATCAGCCCAGATTTTGTATACGTTTGTGCTTGCTGAGAAGTTGAACAGGTCAGGTGTAAAGCCGCCTGCAGGTCTCATATTAACTTCCAGCGCCATTACATCGCCTTTTTTGCCCAGTCCTTCGTGGTCAGCCAGCAGACGGAAAAACTCAAAGTGAACAAATCTGCTCTTTACACCAAAGCTCTTTACTGTAGCCAGCCCTGCTTTGCGAACATCTTCTTTCAGTTCTTTTACAATGTAGTAAACAGAGTTGTCTTTGTTGTTTACAACGTCCATCAGAGAGAATGGTGTAACGTTGCCGGCTTCAAACAGTGGTTCGCCTTTAGAGTTGATAATTGCGTCATATGTGTAGATTTCAGCGTTGATGAATTCTTCCATAATGTATGGAACACCTGCAGGTCTTGTTGCCATAAAGTGTACCAGATCTTCATCACAGGACAGTTTGTATGTAGCTTCAGCGCCAACACCATTGTCTGGTTTAACGATAACAGGGTAGTCTACAACCTTAAGGAATTCTCTGCAAGCTTCAATATCGTCTGTAACCAGGTGGTATCTTGCAACAGGGATACCTGCCTTTGTGTAGTATTCCTTCATTTTGGATTTGTATTTAATGCGAGGAATATCTTCATTTTTGAAACCGCTTGTGATATTGAACTCTGTTCTCAGTTTGGCATCTCTTTCCAGCCAATATTCGTTGTTGGATTCCAGCCAGTCAATTTTGCCGTATTTGAATGTAAAGAAAGCAACTGCACGGAACACTTCATCATAGTTTTCCAGGCTGCTTACTTTGTAGTATTCGTTCAGGCTGTCTTTCAGTTCCTGTCTAAGTTCGTTATAAGGTGCGTCACCGATACCCAGAACATTCAAGCCGTTGTTTTTCAGTTCTTTACAGAACTGCCAGTAGTTTGTTGGAAAGTTTGGGGAGATAAAAATAAAGTTTTTCACAGATTCACGCTTCTCTCTTTTTTGTAATTTTTTCTCAATTGCGCAGGGGATAGATCAACCAGGTTATTCAAGACCCAGCAGTTTTGGAACAAAATACTGTACCTGTTTGTACCACCAAGGCCAGTCGTGGTTTACATCATAGCCCCAGTAGTCACACCAGATATCAGCACCCAGGCGTTTAAAATTTGTGTCCAGCCAGCGCAGGGTGTCAGGTTCTTCCCAGGCGCCCTGGCCAGTGCAGATGATACCAAAGTTATTGTTGTATCTTTCTACATATGGGTGGCTTGGCTGCATATTCTGCAGATAGAGTGCAGGGCTGTTCATATACAGCACTTCGTCCATATAGTCACCAAAGAACATACTGTTGTTATAAATGCCGCTCATTGCCAGCATTCTGTCAAAAATTTCTGGGAAGCGCAGGAACAGGTTTACGCTGTGGTTTGCACCCATACTTGCACCGAATACCATAATGCCAGGATAACCGCTCCAGCCGTTTCTTTCGTTGGCCATGTTTCGCATAAATGGCACAAATTCATCAACAATATAATGAACCCACCGTTCGTGTCTGTTGATTCTGCTGGATGGCAGGCCGTACTGGTCAGACCAGGTTTCTTTGTCTACTGTATCGATTGAAAATACCATTGCGTGGCCTTCTTCAATCCATTTTGCCCATTCATCAATCATTTTAAAGTTTTCAAAGTCCACATATCTGCCGTCCTGGCAAGGGATAAACAGCACTGGTTTACCTTTGTGTCCGTAAACTTTGCACTCCATATCTCTGCCCAGAGCATTGCTGTAGTGCTTGAAATATTGAATTTCCATATATCATATTCTCCTAATCAAGGTTATAAAACAAAGTATGTATAAAATAAGGTATCTGTTTTTCCCAGCTTGCTTCCTGATGAGTGCCACCGGGGATGATTCTGCTTGTCAGCATTACACCACTTTCGGTAAAGGCATTACAGATTTTGTTGTAGCCTTTCATCATATCCGGCTTCCAGCCAAATTCTTCACTGCCATAATCCATATACAGCACGGTATCTTTGCCGAAATCAGTGCGGCGGATCATTCTTTCCAGCTTAGTTGTGTTTACCCATAAAGATGGAGATAAAGCTGCACCGCGGGAAAAAATATGATTGTACTTTGTGATGGCGTATACTGTCATCAGTCCGCCCATACTGCTGCCGGCGATAAATGTGTGTTCTCTGTCTGGCAGGGTAGGAAAGTTGCGGTCAATCATCGGTTTGAACACTTTTACAAACCAATCCATTGTAATTTTGCCTTTGCCTTCTACAGGGCCAAATCTTTCGTCGCTGAAATCGAAAGGTGAATACTCTTTCAGTCTGCCGTTGTCTGGATGATGGTTGCATTCCACGGCAGCAACTATCAGTGGCACATTGTTTGTTTGCAGATAGTTCAGCATACCCCAGCTTTTGCCATAGGTGGCGTGGCTGTCAAAAAACACATTGTGACCGTCAAACATATACAGCACAGGATAGCGCCAGTCAGGATTTTCCCTTGCTTCGTCCGGTACATACACATAGGCTCTGCGTTTTTCTTTGCCAGTCAGCTTGGGGATAGTTATAAATTTTGTCAATATCATTTTTGGGGTCTCGCTTTGCTAATGATAGTAATTATATATAGTCTATCACAATATGTGTAAAATTGCAATTATGCACAAATAATGAATATTTTATAAAAGAATTGTTGGTAAAAAACAATAAAAGATGTATTCCAATGGAATACATCTTTTGTGTTATTATGCTTCTTTAAGTTTGCATACGTCAACCCAGGCGTCTGCATTGGCGTATCTGAACAGTTCTTCCGGTGTCAACTCAATGGCACTGTTGGAAGATCCGCAGGCAGGGAATACAGTGTCAAATCTTTTTACGCTTTCGTCAATATAAATGCCGATAACACCTTCATTTACAGCAAAAGGACATACGCCACCTATAGCGTGGCCTACAAATTCCATTACTTCGTCAGGTGTCAGCATTTTTGCTTTCAGTCCAAAAGTGTGTCTGTATTTTGCATTGTCGATTTTTACATCACCTGCTGTAATTACCAGAATACAGCCTTCGTCTTTTTTGAAAGACATTGTTTTTGCAATTCTTGCTTCTTCTGTGCCCAAAGCAATTGCTGCCAACCGCACAGTTGCGCTGGAAACTTCAAATTCCAGCACCTTGTCTTCCATATCATAGCCTCTGAAATATTCTCTTACTTTTTCTATAGACATTTTTGTTCTCTCCGTTTTTAAATGGTATTTCTAACTATAACACAAGTAAACTATATTTGCAACTTACACAACTAAAAGTTGTATAAACTATTGAAAATACAACTAATAAGTGTTAAAATTGTTGCAGAAGGTGATAATTGTGAATATGTACGAAAAATTAACTATACTTACAGATGCAGCCAAATATGATGTGGCCTGCACTTCCAGCGGAGTTTCCCGCGCAGGAAATGGCGGGCTTGGCAGTGCCGCAGCTGCAGGTATATGCCACAGCTGGTCAGCAGACGGCAGATGTATATCCTTGCTTAAAGTTCTTTTTACAAATTACTGCAGTTACGACTGTGCCTACTGTATAAACCGAAAATCAAACGATGTGCCCCGCGCCGCATTTACTCCCAGGGAACTGGCTGACCTTACCATAGAATTTTACAGACGAAATTATATAGAAGGTCTCTTTATTTCATCTGGTGTTATAAAGAGCCCTGACTATACGATGGAGCAGATGATAAAAGCTGTAAGGATTTTAAGGGAAGAATACGGTTTCAACGGATACATACACTCCAAGATTATTCCAGGTACATCTCCGGAATTGATAGAAATAATGGGAACACTTGTGGACAGGGTTAGTGTGAATATAGAACTGCCCAGCGAAAAAAGCCTGAATATGCTGGCTCCGGATAAAAGCCGAACCAATATTTTTCTGCCGATGGGCAAAATTACAGAGCAAAAAGAAATTTCTGCGCGGAATATAGTCAGATATCGCCACGCACCTAAGTTTGCCCCTGCGGGACAGTCCACACAGATGATAATAGGTGCCAGCAATGAGACGGACTTTCATATTCTTCGCTTATCCCAGGCATTATATGATAAATACAAATTAAAGAGAGTATTCTTTTCCGCGTATATACCAATGAACAATGACAGACTGTTGCCGTCACTTGATACCAAACCACCCCTGCTCCGTGAACACAGACTGTATCAGGCAGACTGGCTGTTGCGATTTTATGGATTCAGAGCGGAGGAGATTCTGTCAGAAGAGAACAGTATGTTCAATCCGCTTTTAGACCCTAAATGCAATTGGGCGCTGAACAATATGCATATGTTCCCAATAGAAATAAATACGGCTCCCTATGAAATGCTTCTTCGTGTACCGGGAATAGGTGTGACTGGTGCCAGAAAAATCATAAGAGCAAGAAAAATGGCGCATCTTGACTTTGATGGTCTGAAAAAACTGGGCATAGTGTTGAAACGAGCGCAGTATTTTATTACCTGCAAAGGTAAAGCTATGCCTTATGTGACCATAGACAAACAGCACGCCACACTTATGCTTACATCAGACTCCGCAAAGGATAATTTTAAAATCACAGCTGAAGAAACCAACCAACTCAGCTTTTTTGATATGCCACAGCTGAACGACAGATTTATTCATAAACAGAATGAAAGGATGGTTATCAATGTCTGAACTCAATCACACACAGCAGGTTATTTATGTTTACGATGGTAGTTTTGAAGGCTTTTTATGCTGCATATACAACTATTACTATAACCGTCTAAAACCGGTGCAGATAGCTTCTCATATGAATTTTGTTCCGTCATTTTATGATAATCTGATGATCGAAACTGATTTCGAGCAGGCCTACCGTGTCCGTTTTGCCATAGAAGAAAAGATAGGCCATTATAATCTTAAGTTTCTGACAGAGTGTTTTTATACCTGCCTTGAAGAAAAAGAGATGTATATGCTTCGCTATGTGATAAAAGGGTTTAAAACTGGCCCGAGAATAAAGGATATGCTGACAGATAACGATGTAAGTATACTTACAAAAGCTCACAGACATCTGGAAAGGGAAAGTCACCATTTTCTCGGCTTTGTTCGTTTTTACAAGGCGGGAGATGTGTATGTTTCCAAAATTGAGCCTAAAAACTGTATACTGCCACTGATAGCTTCCCATTTTGCTCAAAGATTTGCAAACCAGCAGTTTATGATATATGATGCCGTACATAAGCAGGCTGTTATCAGTATGAATAGAAATTATCATATAGTAAATGTGGAAGATATACAGCTGCCGCCCGTAAGCGAGGACGAAAAACAGATGCAGCGTCTGTGGAAGAATTTTTACGATACAATTGCTATAAAAGAAAGATTCAACCCAAAATGCCGTATGAACTTTATGCCTAAGCGAGTATGGGTAAATCTGCCCGAGATGCAGGGGGAAGAAAATACCACAAATCTTCCGCAGGAAGTATAAAAAATGTGATTTTCTCACAAACATATTGACTTTGAAATAGTTAGTTTATATAATGATTTTATAAACTAACTATTTTGTTATAAAATGATAGAAAGGAGAATGTATTTGGAAAGAGCAAAGCTTGAAAAGCTTAACTACAGCCTGCGAAAAGCATCACGTCTTAACCGCACCCTGCAGATGAAATGCTATCAGTCCAGCGGGGATTTGCGACTTCTGCGCGTTATTGCCCATCATCGGCAGGACGGGTTGACCCCAAGTCAACTGGCACAAAGGCTGGAGATAGCGTTGCCTACAGTCTCGCGGAAACTGTCAGTTCTTGAAAAGCAGGAACTTATTGAAAGAAAAACCAGCCCTGAAGACAGAAGAAAAACTTTTGTCTACCCCACAGAAAAAGGGCATCAGTTACTGCACGATGATTATCAGCGGTTTATTGCCGCCTTTTCTTCAGCGGGCGAAAAATTAGGTGAAGAAAAAACAGAGCTTCTTTACAGCCTGCTGGAAGAATTCAGCGACTGTCTCGAAGCAGAAATTCAGAAGGAAGCAGGTGATGATGTTTGAAACACATCCTTAAACACATAAAACCATATATTCCTATGATACTGTTTTCTGTTTTTCTCATAGGTGTACAGGCATGGTGCAACCTTGCAATGCCTGATGTTATGAGTCAGATAGTTAACGTAGGTATCCAGGAATATTCAGCAAAGATTGCATTGGCCAGCGGTGATGCAGCCATGGCTCTTATGGCAGAGCAGAGGGCATATATCGTAGCTACCGGTGGCAAAATGCTTGTTATTGCGCTTATCACCAGCGGCGTTGCTCTGGCCGTACAGTTTTGCAATGCCAAAATGGGTACAGGTCTTACACGTGACCTGCGCAAAACAGTTTTTACAAAAATCGAAAGTTTCTCCAGTGCAGAGTTTGACCGCTTCTCTACAGCGTCACTTATCACAAGAACTACCAATGACGTTCAGCAGTTGCAGATGATGCTTACAATGGGTGTAAGAACAATTGTTTTTGCTCCGTTTATGGGTATTGGCGGTACTATTATGGCTATGAGAAAAGCTCCGTCAATGGCCTGGATAAACGCCCTCAGCGTTCTGCTTGTAATCGGTCTTCTGATTACTGTTTACACATTGGCACTGCCTAAGTTCAAAATTATTCAGCAGCTGATAGATAAACTTAATCTGGTTGCCCGCGAAAGCCTTAATGGCCTGCTGGTTGTGCGTGCATTCTCAACACAGAAAGATGAAGAAAAACGTTTTGATGAAGCCAGCAACAACTACAAACGTACAAACCTCTTTGTCAACCGTACAATGAGTATGATGGGCCCTACAATGAGTCTTATCCAGAACCTTGTTCCAGTGCTTATCGTGTGGGTTGGCGCTGAAAAAATCGCCCAGAGTCAGCTTCTGGTTGGTGATATGATGGCGTATATCCAGTATTCCGGCAATATTATGGGTGCGTTTATGATGATTTCCGGCGTATTCATTATGTTCCCTCGTGCAATGGTTTCCATCAACCGTGTTGCTGAAATTCTCGATACAGAAAATGTTATCACAGAACCTGAAAATCCAGTGGAAATCACAGCCGCACAGTGCGAAATCACTTTCAGCAATGTTGATTTTGCATATCCAGGCGGCGATGGCGATGTTCTGGAAGATATTTCTTTCACAGCAAAACCTGGTCAGACAACAGCTATTATCGGCTCTACTGGCTGTGGTAAATCCAGTCTTATCAATCTTATTCCACGTTTCTATGATGTAACATCGGGCTCGGTTTCTATCAATGGTGTTGATGTGCGCAATATCGGGTTGAAACAGCTCCGCAGCCTTATCGGCTTTGTGCCACAGAAGAGTGTTCTTCTTTCAGGCACTATCCGTTCCAACCTTGAAGCTGTAAAACCAGGTGCTACAGAAGATGATATTTTCAATGCTCTTGAAATAGCACAGGCGAAAGAATTCATTATTGGCAAAGAAGAAGGTATTGATGCACCTGTAAGCCAGGGCGGTACAAACTTCTCCGGTGGCCAGCGTCAGCGTCTTGCCATTGCCCGTGCGATAATAAAAATGGCACCTATTTGCATTTTTGACGACAGTTTCTCTGCTCTTGACTTTACAACAGACCTTAACCTGCGCAAAGCCTTGAAGCAGAATCTTGCAGAATCCACAATTATCATTGTGGGGCAGCGTGTTGCCAGCATTATGGATGCGGACCAGATCATCGTTATGGATGACGGCCGTATTGTAGGTAAAGGCACACATAAACAGCTTATGGAAAGCTGTGAAGAATACCAGCAGATTGCATACAGTCAGCTGTCCAAAGAGGAGGTGTAAGATATGGCAAACAAAAACACAGCTAATGCACCTCGTCCGGGCGGCCCTGGTGGTCCTGGCCGTGGCCCAGGTGGTGGTGGCGGTGGCGGCAGACATGCAGCTATCCGCGGTGGCGAAAAACCAAAAGACCTTAAAGGTACTATCAAAAAATCCTTTGCATATCTTGGTATCTACAAAGCAGGCCTGGCACTTGTTATGGTGCTGGCAGCATTGTCCAGTGTATTCCGTGTTATCGGTCCACGTCTGCTGGGTAATGCCACAGACGTTCTTTACAAAGCAGTGGAAAATGGTATGTTAACAGGCGATATTATCGTTGATTACAATGCACTTCTCAAAGTAGTTATTGCTCTGTGTACACTTTATGTGATTTCATATGTGTTCAATATTGTGCAAAGCTTTACCACAGCACAGATTTCCAACAACATCACATACAGAATGAGGAAGGACATCAGTGAAAAAATCAACCGTCTGCCTATAGGTTTCTTTGACGTAACCAGCACAGGTGACGTACTGTCCCGCATTACAAACGACGTTGAATCACTGTCCAACTCACTGCGTGAAACACTTACACAGTTTGCATCAGCACTTACACTTATGGTGGGTACCATTGCTATGATGCTGTCAATCTCCTGGGAACTTACACTGATTGCTTTTGCTATGATTCCGGTTTCAGGTTTCATCGTTGCAAAGATTATCAAAATCAGTCAGCCACTGTACCGCAAACAGCAGAAATCTCTGGGTATGGTAAACGGTCATATCGAAGAAATGATGTCTGCACACATTGTTGTAAAAGCATTCAATATGGAACAGCAGTCTATTGATGACTTCAGTGTTTACAACACAGAACTGCGCGAAAATGCCTGGCGCAGCCGTGTGGCTTCCAGTGCTATGATGCCTATTACAAACTTTGTATCCAACATCGGTTACATCCTTGTGTGTATCATTGGTGCCACTATGGCAGGTTTTGGTAAAATCACTGTTGGTAACATCCAGTCATTTATCACTTATATCCGCAACTTTACACAGCCTATCCAGCAACTTTCCAACATCTCCACAATGTTACAGTCTGCAATGGCCTGCGGCGAGCGTATATTTGAATTCCTTGACCAGCCAGAAGAAGAACCTGATACAGAAAATCCGGTTTCAACAGAAGGTATCATCGGTCACGTAACATTCCAGGATGTAAACTTTGGCTACACAGCAGAAAAAACCATTATTGATGATCTTGATCTTGAGGTTCATCCAGGTGAAAAAATTGCCATTGTTGGTCCTACAGGTGCAGGCAAAACAACTGTTGTTAAACTTCTGATGAGATTCTACGAACTCAACGGCGGTTCTATCAGCATTGACGGTATCAATATCAAAGATTTCGCAAGAAATGACCTGCGTGAAATGTTTGGTATGGTTCTCCAGGAAACATGGCTGTTTAAAGGCACTATCCGTGAAAATATTATGTATTCACGTCCGGATGCCAGCGAAGAAGATATGATCCGGGCGGCAAAAGCCAGCCGTGTACATCACTTTGTACAGACTCTCCCTGGCGGTTATGACTTTGAACTTAACGAAGAAACTTCCAACATTTCCCAGGGTCAGAAACAGCTTATCACTATTGCCCGCGCATTCCTGCAGAATCCGAAGATACTCATTCTGGATGAAGCTACTTCCAGTGTTGATACACGTACAGAAGTTCTTATCCAGCAGGCAATGCGGAAACTGATGGAAAACCGTACCAGCTTCGTAATTGCCCACCGTCTGTCTACTATCCGTGATGCAGACAAGATTATCGTTCTGAATGCAGGCCACGTTGAAGAGGTTGGTAACCACCACGATCTGATCGAAAAAGGCGGCTTCTACGCGAAACTTTACCAGAGTCAGTTTGAAAACGCTTAAAATTAACACGATAAAAGACATCTGTTGCAATACAGATGTCTTTTTTTATAAAAAATCTAAAATTTAAAAAGGTTTTTTTGGATTTATGCAGTATAAGTAATATAGAAGGGGGTATAGAGATGGAAAATATCAGAGAACGTCTGCTTTTGGCAGAAAAAGATAATCTTTCTCCATATGCACAACTTGCAATGAACACAAGAGGAAGAAAAAATCCGGAAGAAGAATGTACCCTTCGCACCTGTTATCAGAAAGACCGCGACAAAATTCTTCACAGCAAGAGTTTCCGCCGTCTTAAACAGAAGACACAGGTTTTTATTTCGCCTGAAGGCGACCATTACCGCACACGAATGACACATACCCTTGAGGTTATGCAGATAGCCCGCACTATTGCCAGAGCACTGCGCCTTAATGAAGACCTTACAGAAGCTATTGCAATGGGCCACGACCTGGGCCATACACCTTTTGGTCACGCTGGGGAAAGAGCATTGCGTCGGCTTAATCCAAATGGGTTCACCCATTATGAACAGGGTGCCCGCGTGGTTGAATATCTGGAAAGAAATTTAAAAGGGCTCAACCTTACTGCTGAAGTTGTTGACGGTATTCTGAATCATACCAAAGATACCTGGCCATACACCCAGGAAGGCTGTATCGTAAGATATGCGGACAGAATTGCATATATCAACCACGATATAGAAGATGCTATTACAGCTGGCATTATAACAGAAAAGGACCTGCCAGCCGACTGCACTGATTTTCTTGGCCATTCCAAAAGTGAGAGAATCACTTCTCTCATCACATCAATGGTAAAAAATTCATCCCGGGAAATAAAAATGGACGATGAAACTTTCAAATACTACGATAAACTGCACAAGTATATGTATCGGAATGTGTATACAGACAGTGCAGCCAAGGTAGAAGAAAAGAAAGTTGATAAACTTATAGAAGAACTTTACAAATATTACAGTAAAAGCCCTGATAAAATGCCTGAAATGTATCGCTTTATTGCAGAAAATGAAGGTATCGACCGTGCAGTTACCGACTATATCCAGGGTATGAGCGATGATTTTGCCTCTGCGACTTTTGACAATATTTTTATTCCAAAAGCGTGGAAAATTAAATAACATTGTGATATAATATATATTTACAACGGTTATTTAACATTTGAGTTGTATTGAGATTATAAATGAAAAGGAGGGAGATATATGGCTATACCTGCAACCTATATACAGGAACTTGTGGCAAGAAATGATATTTACGATACTATCAGCCGTTATGTGTCTCTCCAGCGTGCAGGCAGACTGTATAAAGGTCTTTGTCCTTTCCATTCCGAGCGCAGTCCGTCATTTATGGTTTATCCGGAAACACAGAGCTATTATTGCTTTGGTTGCGGTGCAGGCGGGGATGTAATCAAGTTTACAATGGAGATGAACTCCCTGTCCTACATAGAAGCTATACGTTTTCTTGCACAGCAGTGCGGTATGCCTATGCCGGATGAAGACGACGGACAGGCTAAGCTGAAAGCCAGAATCCTGCAGATGAACAAACTGGCCGCAAGGTTTTTCTATGACACACTCAACAGTGAAGCAGGCCGAAATGCCAGAAAATACCTGCGCGACAGACAGTTGTCAGATAAAACAATAGTAAACTTTGGCCTTGGCTATGCCCCTGCAGAATGGCAGGGACTGACCAATTATCTGCGAAGCAAAGGCTTTACAGATGAAGAAATGGTCCGTGGTTATCTTGCTGCCAGAAATAAAAACGGCAATCTTTATGATATATTCCGCGACAGGGTTATGTTCCCGATTATTGACCTGCGCGGCAATGTTATTGCCTTCGGCGGCAGGCGAATGGGCGATGAGGGTGGCCCTAAATATCTGAACAGCGGTGATACACCGGTGTTCAAAAAGAGCAACGGTCTTTTTGCTCTTAATCTTGCCAAAAAATCGGGCAAGGACAGTTTTATCCTTGCAGAAGGCTATATGGATGTTATCGCTATGCATCAGGCCGGTTTCAACAATGCAGTTGCAACTCTTGGTACAGCGCTTACCAGCCAGCAGGCACGTCTTATTGGCGACTATGCCAAAAAAGTTATTATTTCCTATGACTCTGACGAAGCCGGTCAGAAAGCCACCCGCAGGGCTATGGAAATATTTGAAAAAGAAGATGTCACCGTTCAGGTGCTTCAGATGACGGGGGCAAAAGACCCTGACGAATACATAAAAAAATACGGGGCACAGCGTTTTGAAATGCTGTTGGAAGGCGCAAACAGCGCACTGGATTTTCAGTTGCTCAAACTTAAAAGTCAGTACGACATACAGAATGCAGAACAGCGTGTGGAATATCTTACAAAAGCCTGCGATGTTCTTGCAGGACTTACAAACCCTATACAGCAGGATGTCTACTGTACACGCCTTGCAAACGAAACCTCAACAGACAAAGCGTCCATTAAACTGCAGATTGACCGTGCCCGCACCAAAAACCGCCGCAAGGAAACCAAGAAAAAAGAGCAGGAGCTTCTCCGCAGCGGTGTTGGGCGGCAGATAAAGGTAGACTACCGACAAAAAGGCAACACAATGCCAAAGGCTTATGCACAGCAACAGATTATTTCTGCTCTCGTCAGAGATAACAGCCTCTACAGCATGGTTTCGCAGCAACTGAAGCCGGAAAATTTTACCGACAGTGATATGAGGGCGGCATACACAGCATTTTCACAGCTTATCGAGCAAAACATCGCTGTGGATTACCCTACACTTAAATATCATATGCCTGAAGATTCTGCACAGGCTCTGGCAGGCATAATTGCCCGTAATAATGAGATAATAATTACCGGCAAGGATGTGCAGATGCACATAGAAAACTTACTTACAGCAAAACTTTCTCAAAGTGAGGCCAGCGAAAAAACAATCGATGACCTTGCACAGAGAATTAAATCTTTAAAAGAGAAAAAGAAATAACAGGAGATTATTATGAGCGCAAAAGAAAAGAAAATCACCACACTGGCCGATCTTATGGAATTTGGTAAGAAAAACGGCAAACTTACATCAAAAGACATCGGTTCTTTCCTTGAAAATATGGATTTTGATGTTGACCAGGTGGACAAGTTTTATGAAAGCATCGAAGCTGCAGGCATCGATGTTATAGATTTAGGCGAAGAGGAAGAAGAAGTTCTTACTGAAAGCAATGTTGAAAAATTTGAAAAATCACTTGCCAGCGAAGGCGTAAGCATTGATGACCCTGTTAAAGTGTACCTCAAAGAAATCGGTGCTTTCCCACTGCTCAGCCTTGATGAAGAAATCGAACTGGCTGAAAGAATCCAGAAAGGTGATTCAAGAGCGAAAAAACGCCTTGCAGAAGCTAACCTGCGTCTGGTTGTTTCCATTGCCAAAAGATATGTTGGCCGTGGTATGCTGTTCCTTGACCTTATTCAGGAAGGTAACCTTGGTCTTATCAAAGCTGTAGAAAAATTTGACCATACAAAAGGCTTCAAATTCTCCACATATGCAACATGGTGGATCCGTCAGGCTATCACAAGAGCTATTGCAGACCAGGCAAGAACAATCCGTATCCCTGTTCATATGGTTGAAACAATCAACAAAGTTAAAAAAGTTCAGTCCCAGCTTCTCCACAAAAACGGTCAGGAACCAAGCGTTGAAGACCTGGCTGCAGAACTGGATATGCCACAGGACAAAGTACGCGAAATCCTGAAAGTTGCACAGGAACCTATTTCTCTCGAAAGCCCAATCGGTGAAGAAGAAGACAGCCATCTCGGTGACTTTATTCCGGACTATGATGCACCTGTTCCAGAAGAAGCAGCCACACATACACTGCTGAGAGAACAGCTGAACGAAGTTCTGGCTACACTTACACCAAGAGAAGCAAAAGTTCTTTCTCTCCGTTTTGGCATTGAAGACGGCCGTCCAAGAACACTGGAAGAAGTAGGCAAAGAGTTCAATGTTACACGTGAACGTATCAGACAGATTGAAGCAAAAGCTCTGCGCAAACTCCGTCACCCAAGCAGAAACAAAAAACTTAAAGATTTCCTTGATTAATATCCGACCATAAATTAAAGTTACTTTTCAGGAGACCACTATGCATATAACACAGGAAACCGACTACGCAATCAGAATAGTATATTGCCTTGCAAATGCTGATGGCAGAAAAGATGCCCGTGCAATCAGTGAAGAAATGGGGGTTACTCTGCGTTTCTCTCTTAAAATTCTTCATAAGCTGGTTCAGAACGGTATAGTTAAATCATATAAAGGCTCAAAAGGCGGTTATGAACTGTCACGCCCTGCAAATGAAATAAATATGAAACAGGTTATTGAAGCCATTGAAGGTACATATAAACTGGCTAAATGTGTTGATCAGCCAGGGTATGACTGTGCCTGGAAAACTCCTGGCCTGTGCACCTTCCGTATGGAATTTGCCCGCATAGGTCAATATGTAAATGAAGAACTGGAAAAAGTAACTTTCGATAAACTTTAATTAATCAAACATAAATAAACACCCGGTTGTATTATTCAATCGGGTGTTTTGTTCTGTAAAATAAAATTGAAAAATCACATTATTAAATAAGTATAAAAATCGAAATATATCTATAAATAAGATGCAATTTTGATAAAACGGTTTGTTTGTATAAAATGCAGAAATAATGCGTTAAAAACCGGTTTTATTTGTGCACATTATGTATTGATAAAAAATTATCAATAGTCTATAATGTTCCTGCGATAAAAAATCGTATAAAAAGAAAGGAATATACAAACTATGAAAAAAATCATTGCTTTGGCATTAAGCGCAGTTATGATGCTGTCCATGTTCACTGCTTGTTCTTCCGAACCTACAGTTGATACAAACAGCAAATCTGCAGATATCGTAGTTATCGGTGCTGGCGGTGCAGGTATGTCCGCAGCAATCCAGGCTGTACAGAACGGTGCTACAAACGTAGTTATCGTTGAAAAAACAGGTATGGCAGGCGGTAACACAACAAGATCCACAGGCGGTCTCAATGCTTCTGAAACAACATTCCAGGACAGAGATGGAATCGAAGACTCAAACCAGCTGTTCATTGATGATACAATGAAAGGTGGCAAAAACATCAACGACCCAGAACTGGTAAAATATATGGCTGAAAATTCAGCTGAAGCTCTTTACTGGGTAAACGATATGGGTGCTGACCTTACAGTTGTTGGTCTTTTCGGCGGTGCTTCCGTAAAAAGAATCCACAGACCATCAGACACATCTGCAGTAGGTCCTGTTCTCGTAAAAACACTGCTGTCTGTTGTAGAAAAGAACAATATCCCAGTTCTCTACAACACAAAAGCTGAAGAAATCATCACAGATGCAAACGGTGCAGTTTCCGGCGTTAAAGTAACAGACGCAGAAGGCACATACACAATCAACTGTAAAGCAGTTATCATCGCTACAGGCGGTTTTGGTGCAAACAGTGAAATGGTAGAAAAACTCAACGCAAACCTTAAAGGCTTCGGCACAACAAACGTTGCAGCTGCAACAGGTGACGGTATTGCAATGGGTACAGCAATTGGTGCAGCAACAGTTGATATGGAACAGATTCAGACACACCCAACTGTTCACCCAGAAACACAGACAATGTACACAGAAGCAGTTCGTGGTAACGGTGCTATCATCGTTAACAAAGAAGGCGCACGTTTCACAGATGAAATGGGCACACGTGACGTTGTTTCCGCAGCAATTCTGGAACAGACAGATGGCCAGGCTTGGCTGATTTTTGACGAAGCTGTTCGCAAATCCCTGAAAGCTATCGAAGGTTACATCAGCGCTGGTATCGTATTCCAGTCTGAAACAATCGAAGGCCTTGCAGCAGAAATTGGTGCAGATCCAGCTACACTTTCTGCAACAATGGCAAAATTTGCTGATGATGTGAAGGCAGGCAATCCAGATGAATTCGGTCGTGCAGGTCTTGAACTCCCACTGACAGAAGCTAACTTCTACGCATGTATGGTTGCTCCAGCTATCCACCACACAATGGGCGGTCTGAAAATCAACACAGCTGCTGAAGTTCTGAACGAAGAAGGCAATGCAATTGCTGGTCTGTTCGCAGCAGGCGAAGTTACAGGTGGCGTTCACGGTGCAAACCGTCTGGGCGGTAATGCTGTAACAGACATCGTTGTATTCGGTAAAGCTGCTGGTACATCTGCTTGCGACTATGTTGCAGCAAACGGCGGTCATACAGAAGCAACAATCGTTGTTGAAAAAGTTGAAGAAACAGTTAAACCAGAAGTTGAAGCAAACTTTAAAGATGGTACATACACAGCTGTTGGTACAGGTATCGGCGGCGATGTAGAAGTTATCGCTGAAGTTAAAGACGGTGAAATCGTTTCTATCACTCTGGGCCAGCACGGCGAAACAGAAGGTATCTTTGAAGGTGCAGTTGACGGCGTTATCCCAGAAATCATTAAAGGACAGACAACAGAAGTTGATGTAGTTTCCGGTGCAACAATTACTTCAAACGCTATTATCGAAGCAGTTGAAGATATTATGAACCAGGCTGCTTAATTTTTAAGTATATTACTCCTGAAAAAACACCTGTGAGAATTTATCTCACAGGTGTTTTTATTATTTCAGAAAAGTTTTGTAATCTTCGTAATTCTTTTTCAGCAGGTTTGGTGTATCCAGACCATATGGACATTTTGCAGCACACTGGCCACATTCAATACATTCTTCTATTTTTTTCATCTTTGCCTGGCCTGCTTCTGACAGATGTCCCGCCGCAGGGCTACGGCGCAAAAGCAGTGACATTCTTGCGCAGTTATTTATTTCAATACCTACAGGGCATGGCATACAGTATCCGCAACCGCGGCAGAATTCACCGGCCAGTTCTTCTTTTTCTTTTGCTATGTAAGCCAGACGTTCTTCGGTCAATGCAGGAGGGTTTTCGTTATATGACAGAAATTCATCCAGCTCCCATTCTTTTTGAATACCCCATATCGGTGCCACAGGAAACTGTGCCAGGTAGGCATATGCCACGTCAGAACGTGTAATCAGCCCGCCAGCAAGTGCTTTCATACATATAAAGCCCACATCTTTTTCCTTGCACAGATGTACCAGTGCTTCTTCCTTGTCGCTGGCAAGATAGGAAAATGGGAACTGCAGTGTTTCGTACAGTCCGCTTTCCACTGCTTCCTGTGCTATTGCCAGGCTATGGCTGGTAATACCTATGTGGCGTATTTTGCCCTGGGCCTTTGCTTCAACCATAGCTTCGTAAAGCCCACTGCCATCACCAGGTTTTGGGCAGAAAGGTGGATTGTGGAACTGATAGATATCTATGTAATCAGTTTTCATTTTTTCAAGGCTTGTTTCCAAATCTGCCCAGAAACCTTCCACAGTTTTTGTCATTGTCTTTGTGGATATTATAATATTTTCTCTTACATCTGCCAGTGATTTTCCTATCTTTTCTTCACTGTCAGAATATGCTCTGGCTGTGTCAAAATAGTTAATGCCGTTGTCATAGGCTTTGCGCAGGATAACTGATGCGGTTTCCATATCAACCCTCTGTACAGGTAAGGCGCCAAAACCATTTTTGCTCACCATCAGTTCTGTTCTGCCAAGACGAATCATTTCCATAAGTTTACGCTCCTTTATTCATTTATACTATAATTATATATGCTGGACTATGACACATCAATTGTGCAATGCTATAATTTTTGAAACTGCCATTATTGCAAAAAATACAGCCGCCGTATATTTGGCATACGCCAGCCACTTTTCGCTTATAATATATTGTCCCAGATTAATGCCAAAAGATAGAAAAGAAGAATGTAAAATTGCAGAAACCAATGATAACAATACCGGATTGTTACCACACATAGACAGGTACAGACATACAACAGCTGCATCTGCCGCTACAGAAAAACTGATAGTTACTATACTGTTATTTATGCTATTTCTGTTTTCAGGTTGAATAGCGGAAAAAGCCAGCCACAGCATAACAGCTACACCCATATAATTAATATATTTTGAGATATCTGTATATGACAGATAATTTCCTGCTGCAGATGCAACCAGACAACATAAAAATATAATTACAAATGAAACTATTAATTCCTTTATCTTAAATTTTACTGCCAAGCTGCTGACGATAAATCCAGATACAAACCGATCTATACTTGCGGCCAGCAGACTGAAAAATACAAACAAATTGCTCACCCCATTTTTCCTATTTTATTCATTGGGCAATATGTTTGTTAACATATAATCCAGTAGACATAATTGTGATTGTGTAATACAATATAATCAGTAAAGTTTTATTGAAGGAGAATGCTATGAATAAAACACTTATTGTAAATCGTGCACAGTGCGAAGAAATACTGACTGTAGAAAAATGTATTCCATACATGAAAACCGCATTGATAGGCATCAGCGACAAGCAGGCCAAAGTTTTGCAGAGAACTATGATTCCTCACGACAACGGCAATATGCTGGCAAATATGCCTGCCAGCCTTGTTACAGAAAATGTTGCAGGTTCCAAGGTTATTATTTTCCCAGGTCCACAGACAGCCAAAATGGGCACAAACCAGGGTATTATCCCTCTGTTTGATATAACAACAGGCGAACTGACAGCTATAATAGATGCTGAACTTATTACTGTTGTGCGCACAGCAGCCACCAGTGCTGCAGCCACAGATGTACTGGCAAAAAAAGACAGTAAAACACTTGCTATCCTTGGCAGCGGCAAACAGGGCAAAGCTCACGTTCAGGGCATGCTGGCAGTAAGAGATATAAAAACTGTTTATATGTGGGATCTGTATTTTGACGCAGCAAAACAGGCTTGTGAACTTATGAAATTACAGTATCCGGATGTAGAGTTTATCCCTTGTGAAACAGCAAAAGAAGCGGCAGTAAACGCTGATATTATCTGCACAACCACACCTGGCAAAACAGAACGGCCGGTACTGCTGGGCGACTGGGTTAAGGAAGGTGCACACATCAATGCTGTTGGCACTTGTTCCGCCCGTGGCCGTGAACTGGACGGAGAAGCAGTTAAAAAATCTGTAATTTTCTCTGACTGGACAGAAGCCTGCCACAGAGATGCAGGGGATATTCTGTTCAATATCAGCATAGGAGAACTTGATGAAATGCCACCAATGGTGGAAGCAGGGGAGGTATTGGCAGGCAGACACCCAGGCAGAACAGACGAAAAACAGATTACAATGTTTGAGTCTGTAGGCATTTCTGTTGAAGATATTGCAGCAGCCAAAATGATTTATCAATATGCAAAAGAAAACAATATCGGCACTTGGCTGGAAATCTAAAAAGATAAAACACACTGTGGTTATCCCACAGTGTGTTGTTTTATTTTCTGTATTTTTCCAACCTTACGTGTTGTTCTTCATCCGGCATTGATATGCCGTTTTTGTAATCATATCCCATTTTTTGATAAAAGCCTACAGCGGTAATTGACGCAGGTATTTCTATTCTGTCTGCACGCAGGAAGTATTCATCTCTTTCCAATGTTTCTATCAGCTTTCTGCCGACACCTTTACCCTGATAATCCGGGTGTACAAAAATCGTCAGCAAAATGCTTTCTGTTTCACTGCCCCAGAAACCTGCTATTGCCCCACAGGCTATAATTTTTTCTCCATCACAGACAACATACATATGGCTGTTTGCCCGTCTTTCTATCAGCACGTCCGGCATCAGCTGTGCCACAGTATCTTCGATATACTGTGGGGAATAATCTTTGATGTTTACAGTGCGCAGTGTATGTGCAATCATTTCAAAAGTCTGCTGTGCATCAGCATTTTCAAATCTTCTTATAACCATGATACTACCTCCTTGTGAAATATTGTTTTTACCATTATACAATGATATAATATGGTTAACAAGAGGTAGTATTATGAATCAAGAATGGGAATCAATAAAGAAACTGGCGTTGGATGCCACCAAAATACTTTTAATCAGTATATTATTTGAATTTCTGACAAAATTTGAACATAGAATGTTCAGCAAGGCATATTTAATTAATGCAGTTGTCCTCATAAGACTGCTGTCATTTGTAATGTATGCTGTGTGTATCTACAAGTACCTTGTATATAAAAATGTAATCAAATAATAAAGGGCACCGTCAGGTGTCCTTTTATTTTAGTTGAACATATTGATTTTTACCAGATCTTTGTCAGACAGGAATGTTTCGCAGTTATAGAGGAAAAGAATTTCATCATAATCGTGTTCTGCGATAAACTGATCCAGACCCATTGTGATGTATCTCATATCAAAGATATGGATTTCACCAAAATCAGCCACCATAAACGGAATCATACAGTTGGCGTAACTGTCTTTCAGAATCATTATTTTCCCTTCGCCATTGCCTTTTATTGTGGCATAGCCAGGGTTACCGCGTGTAAACATTGCATACTTGTCACGCACGTCCAGCTTTTCTTTCTCATAGATGCTGGCGGCTATATCATTGATAACAATATCAGCTTCAATGTCGATGTAACTCAATGTATCAGCCTGCACATTATAGGTTTTTGATTTGGAATAATGTGTGCCCAGGAAATCTTCCACATCAATCATTGTATAATTGTCTATTGATGTGTGATTTCTGCCCAGGGTATCCATCAGCTGTTCATAGCCATAGTATGCCCCCAGGGTTGTCCAGTGGTGGTCTGTGCGGTAATAGATGTATTCATCTGTGTGCTGTTTCAGTGTATCACGCACATCGATAAGTGCATCACCACCGATGTTTTCCGCCACATAACCCAGGATATAGTCCGTGTTGATAACGGGGCTATCGGCAGTAACTTTATCAGTCATTACGCCAGGCGCAGTAGGTGCCAGCAGAAAATGTACATCTCTGTCAGAATGTCGTTCCATAAACTTATTGATGTAACCCACATTCTTTTCCATCTGGCTGTAATTTGTTGTCACAAATTTTGTGAACTGATATCCGTCTTTGCCGTATACAACACCATTGTTTTCAGTTTTGCCCAGCAGTGATTCGCTGATACTTTTCAGCGAAATCCACTTGTCTCTTACGATAAAGTGGTCTTCTGTAAAATCTTCAATTTTAGGTGTATATTCGTTGTCAAACAGCTGTTTCCAGCTGAATTTAGGGAATGTTGCCAATTCTCTGTTTTCCAGTTCAGAATGTGTTTTTACAGGGCTGAACAGGTCAGCAATACTGATTCCGTACAGAACAATGGCAAAATAGATAACCAGAGGGTATTTTTTCAAATTTTTAAATAAATCTTTCATTTTGCCACCTCCTTAGAATCTGAAATAGATAAATGGATTATAAGTGCTGTCTACAAGATATGCTACGCTCAGCAGGAAAATCAATGTGAGGACAGGAATCATAACCATATTGTTGTTTTTGTATTTTTCGTAGAATCTGATGGTAAGAGGTGTTGAACAGAGTATACCAACCAGGATTGAAACAAAATAGTTTCTGAAATAGTAACCTGCGCTTATGCCGCCAGAGAATGAGAACATTTTTACAATAAATCTGCCCAGCATACCCAGGTCGGTGATATAGAATATTGCCCAGCCTACAGCAATTGTCAGCAGGGCATAGATTCTTGCAGGAACAGGATGCTTTTTCAGCCAGTCCAGAAGGAACATTTTTTCAATAGCCAGCAGAGCGAAATAGTACAACCCCCACAGCATAAAGTTCCAGTCGGCGCCGTGCCAGAAACCTGTAAGGAACCATACCACCAGCATATTGAGAATCTGTCTTTTTAAACCTTTTCTGTTGCCGCCAAGTGGGATATAAACATATTCTCTGAACCAACCGGACAGTGTCATATGCCATCTGCGCCAGAATTCTGTCACGCTTTTTGAAACATATGGCAGGTTGAAGTTCTGTGGAAAATCAAAGCCCAGCATTTTGCCCAGACCGATAGCCATCAGT
>JAFZGF010000048.1 GCA_017555565.1 Oscillospiraceae bacterium | reverse complement strand
CTGTCCTGATATATTTATTCATCTCCAGCAGCTGTTTGCGGTTTGCCACGCCCAGCTTGGAGTATATATTGCGGTTGTGATATTTCAATGTAGACTCTTTGATATTCATTGTAGCCATAATTTCCTTTGATGTGGCGCGTGCCAGCAGGGCTTCGTATATGGCTGTTTCGGCAGGCGTCAGTTTTTCCACACCGCTCACAAACATTTCTATCTGTTCGGCAGTGAAATGCTCACTTTCCAAAGGTTTATCCAATATATTATCCACATCATTTTCCTGTGGAGGATGGCTGTTGATGATTTCTGCCTGTTTTACAAGTTCGCGCAGGCGCTGGTTTTCGTTCATTACAAGGTGGACGCCAAGCAGGAACATTTCGCTGATGATATAGGAGATGGCCAGGATTTCAAAATCAAATGCCACCATCTGTTCAATAAACCACACGCTGATGTTTACAAAAACCGCAATGGCAATAATAATTGCGTGGGCGGTGGAGTCGATGGTTTGCAGTCGGTTGGCACGGATAATAACCACAACCATAGCCGCAAAGTACCCCACCAGATACACAAGATAAAACGGGTGTAACGGTCCATAAACCTTTATCAGCGTGGACACCCCGTTTATCACAGCAAAGGAAACCTCTTTGTAATAAATCGGCAGAATGCCCGGACTGGCGGCGATAAGGAATATCACCACAGCCACAGCTGACAGAATATATGTCAGCCTTTTTTTATACTGTGTATTGGTTTCCTGCAGAATAATCATCAGCATTGACAGTGGCAGGAAAACCGACCCAAGGTATGATATTCTGTTGGCCCACAGCGCCATTTCCAGCCCGGTGGAAACCGCCAGCATAGTATAGCCGCTGTTTACAATAAACACCGAACTGAACAGCGCGATAAACCAGAATCTGTTTTTGCGCACAACAAGAGCGCACCCCACCAGCAACGCCAGTGAAATTACTGCCGCAGTGCCATAAATGGTCCGCAGGCTGCCACTTTTGTTGCCTATAGGGCTGCAGCCACTTAAAGTAAATATTAAAAACAGCAGGGCAGATGTGCCTGAAAAAAATTTTTTCATCTATATCTCTCCATACCGCCCCTCAGTGAAAAAAGGCGGTTTATATCTGTTTCCTATACTTTTTCTGCAAAAACTGTATACCTATACTTTTGGTATGGGTACAAAAAACATAATAATAAGTATAATAAAACTGCAAGAGTATATAAAAGGATGTGCTCTTGCCTTTTTTGCAGAAAGTACCGGGGCGTCCTTTGGTAAACGGTTTACCCTGCAATGTGTATGCTGGCCGGCTACACAGCCAGTGCCCCACTTTTATTTTTATAATATTATATCACATTTTTTTGATTCTCTCAAGACAGCCTGCGGCCTGCCGTCAACCGCCACCGTTTTGCAAGTGTCAAAAAAATGTGGCGGATATTATAAACCCCAAAATTTATCCTGAAAAGGAGAGACAAAATGAAAAAAACATTTAAAAAACTGCTGTCCATACTGATGGTATTTGCAATGCTGTTTGGTATGGTGCCAACACAGGCTTTTGCGGCAGATGAAACTATCGACACAATATCTGCAACAGTGACACTTCCTGTAAAAGGTGCCAATCCGGTAGAAACCGGAACACCGGGAGACAGTTCGTACAAAATTATAAGAGTTAGATTCTCGGAGAAGGATCCCGAGACCGGTATTTATACTTCTTTAGAATCGACAGACACATTCGAAGCAGGAAAAACCTATATGGTGAATGTGCTCTTTAGGGCAAATAGTGGATACGCAATTGACAGAAATACGGTAAGTGCATCCATTAACGGGCAAACTGCTGCATGGTGGGGCGCAATCTCCGATGGACATGGTTCTCAGTATTTTTATATAGAATATACTGTACCGGAAGATGTTCCCGCTGCAAAAACTCCTATCAATTTCGTAAAAGTCAGCGATATTACCGAGCCTGTAATCGGCGCAACGCCTGATTTCGACATTACCCTTACCGGCGACGGTGTTGTATTTGACGAAGAAGAATACCCTGATGGCGTCGCATGGTATAAGGTAAATATGAGCGGCGAATTCGTCGAATGGGTCCCTATGGATGAAGATACAGAATTTGGTGCCGGTCTCTACGAGTTGCGAGTGGCTCTGAAGCCTGGAGCGGAGTATGAATTTACCGATGCTACCAAGTTCTATTATAACGAATACCAACTCCCTGCATGGCACGATACTTATGAATCCAACTATGACTGGTGGGCTGACGAGGGTGTAGACATTCTTCTCTATTTCACGCTGGAAGATCCTGCGGCACCTACTGAAATCACAAGTCTTTCCGCAACCGTAACTGAGCCTGTGGCCGGTGCATCTCCTTCCTTTGAAGCTGTAGCCGGAGGCGAAGGTTATACTGCAACCGTTGAATGGGAAGATGACGATTGCCAGATTTATCCTGAGGATGAGGCGAAATTTGAAGAAGGAAAACAATATTATTTGGTTGTTATGTTTAATGCCAAACCGGGATATGTTTTTGCAGAAAATGCACCTGTTGTAATCAACGATAAAACTCCAGAAGATAAAGAGGTTGAAGAAACTTCTGCGTATGGCCTTTTAACATTCGCTCCTAAAGCAGTATCCTCTATCGAATCTGTTAAGCTCAGCGATGTTACCGAGCCTGTTGTTGGAGCAACTCCGGATTTTGATATCACTTTGACTGGCACAGGTGCTATGCTTGACGACAGTGACGAATATCCTGCCATTAACTGGTATAAATATGATTCAGAAGTCGGATTCGTGGATGTTTTGAATACTGAAACACCTTTCAGTGCAGGCACTTATTGTCTGGAAGTAAATCTGAAGGCTGAAGATGAGTATAAATTCACTGAAGATACCAAGTTCTATTATGGAGACAATGAGCTTCCTGAATTTAACGGCAGTATAGAGCATAATTACGAGCTGAACGGTAAAGACTACGCATCAATTTATCTCTATTTCACCTTGGAATCCGCTACACCTGTACAGCCAGCAGTTTCACTGAATGAATCTGCAATCACTCTTACAGTTGGCGGAACAGCAACACTGGTTCCAACAATTACACCTGCAGACCTGCCAAACTATGCACTCAGCTGGAAATCAAACGATGAATCTGTAGCAACAGTTGATTCTGACGGCAAAGTAACAGCAGTTGCCGCCGGTACAGCTACTATCACAGTAACCCTCAACCCTAATAATGTGACAAGAAGCACAGAAACAACTGCACTGCCAACAGCAACCTGCGTAGTAACAGTTGTTCCACAGGATGTTCCACAAGAACCTACAACATCCGTAACAGTTACAAAAGTATGGGATGCACCGGAAGGTACAGTTCTTCCAGAATCTGTAAGAGTGGCAATTTATGCTAATGGCACACAGGTTTCAGAAAATGTTCTTTCTGACAGAAATAACTGGACATGGACAGAAGAACTTCCAGTAGCAATGGAAGACGGCACACCTATCGTTTATACAGTTGACGAACTGGAAGTACCAGCCGGCTATGAAAAAGCAGTTGAAAAAGCAGATGCGACTACCGGCATCGGTTTTACAATCACAAATACTCTGGTTGAAGAAGATGACAAGGAAAACGAAGAAGAAGGCGGCAACGGTGGTGCAACAACACCTACAACACCATCTGCTCCATCAACTCCATCTGTTCCGGACACATCCGACAACACAGGCGCACTTATGTACCTGGCTGCAATGGCAGCATCCGCAGTAGCACTTGTATTTGTTCTGAAAAAGAAAAAATATACAGAAGAATAACTATAAAAAGGCGATGACTTAACTGTCATCGCCTTTTGGTTTGTTATTTTGCTATGATAAACAAGAGCGTAAGCCACATATAGACAGCGGGCGCCTGCAGAACATATGATATATTTAGTATGACACCAAAAGTATCACCTCTGATACTGCAAATTTATTTATATATCCTTTAAATTTTGCTATTTTTGTTATATTCTTAATGAAAGGATATAATTATATGAAAGTAAAAAGAATATTCAATGCAGGTGTTGGTCTTATAATGGGGTTTGTGCTGTTTACAATTGTTGTGCAGGCAGTCGATGTTCAGTATGCAGGTGTGAACAATTCTGCAATTGGCTTTGCCACAGTTAATCTGTGGTTTCACAAGCTGACGGGAGTTAATTTAAAACTTTACACAGTTACAGACCGGTTCAGCGCAGTGCCTTTTGGTGTCTGCACTCTGTTTGGGGCGGTTGGGGCCTATCAGCTGATAAAGAGAAAAAGCATTTTCAAGGTGGACAGCGATATTGTGGCATTGGGGATTTATTATGTGATGGTAATAATCTGCTATTGCTGTTTTGAAATATTCCCGATAAACTACAGACCTATACTTATTGGCGGCGCTATGGAAGCTTCATACCCATCATCCACAACTCTGTTGATTATGTCGGTTATGCCAACGCTGATTGTTCAGTCAGAAAAAAGATTGAAAACCAGGAACATAAAGAATATTATAAACACAGTCACCATAGCGTTTACTTTATTTATGATAACGGCAAGGCTTTTATCCGGTGTGCACTGGCTGACGGATATTGTGGGCGGTGTGCTTTTAAGTGGGGGACTGCTTTGTATGTATATATCCGCTGTATTGAAAATAGAACAAGAGGATTTTTAAATGGAATTCAATGAAAAACTGCAGCAGTTGCGAAAAGACAAAGGGCTGACCCAGGAAGAACTGGCGGAAATACTGTATGTTTCCCGAACAACTGTGTCAAAGTGGGAATCTGCCCGCGGCTGGCCCAGCATAGATTCGCTGAAAGATATTTCGGCATTTTTCGACGTGTCTATAGACGATTTGCTGTCGGGTGACAAACTGATTTCCATAGCGGAAAAGGAAAACAAATCGAATATCAGAAATATATGCAGTATGCTGTATGGGGTTGTGGATTTGTTTTCGGTTTTACTGATTATCCTGCCTCTTTATCCTTACAGAACAGAAAGCTTTGTATATTCTGTAAGTCTTTTTAACCACACACAGATTTCTTCGGCGGTAAGATTTGTTTACGGTGCGGTTTTTTCTGTGATGGTTTTAATGGGGCTAATTGTTTCGATCAATACAAAACTGAAAGAAGACAGAAACATCAAACTGATGATGGAAATTTCCCTGGCAATAAACTGTCTGGCTGTGATGATTCTGGGCCTGGGCAGGGAAGCCTATGCAGTGACAGTAGCGTTTTTGCTGCTGGCGGTTAAAGTTATTATTGCTTTCAGATATATGCAGAACAAAAAATGAGTTGTCTTTATTACAACTCATTTTTATATTTGTTATTTTGTTTCAATGGTAATATACGGCCTGATTACACCTGCCACATTGCTGATAGGCATTGTCTGCAGCCACACACGGCCCGGACCGCTGACTACAGTATTGAACAGACCTTCACCGCCGAAAAGGGCATTTTTTACGCCAGGTACAGTCTGAATATCGAATGAGCAGCTGGCGTCCATGGCTGCCAGACAGCCGGAGTCTACAACTATTTTTTGGCCGGATTTTAGGTCGTATTCCACTACGTGGCCGTCCATTTCAGCAAAGGCTATACCTCTGCCGGAAATTTTCTGAAGAACAAAGCCTTCGCCGCCAAAAAGACCTGCGCCAACTTTTTTCTGCAGGTGTACCGAGATGTTTACACCGCTTTCGCCAGCAAGGAATGCTTTTTTCTGCAGTATGTACTCTTTGCCCAGTTCAACAGCAAATGGAATTATTTTGCCCGGAAAGCTGGATGCAAAGGCGATCATACCGTTGCCCTGGGCGGTGTATCTGTTGAGAAAAAGGCTTTCGCCGGCAAACATTCTGCCCAGTGCCTTGCCAAAACCTCCGCCTGTGGTTGTTTCCATTTTCATATTTGGAGACATCCAGGACATTGCGCCCCCTTCTGTCACCATTGTTTCGCCGTTTTCAAGATAGCATATTACAACTGGCAATGTTTCGCCCTGAATTTCATATTTCATAGAACATATCCTCCTCTTTTTTTATCAGTATATATTCGAAATGTGAAAAAAGTTTGTGTTATATCCCAAGATATTCCAGAATTTCAGCGGCGTTTGTATCGGGTTTTACCTTTGGCATTACCTTTTCGATAACACCCTCTTCATTGATAATATATGTGGTGCGCACCACGCCCATACTTACTTTGCCGTACAGTTTCTTTTCTTTCCACACATCGTAGGCCTGGATAGCCGCCAGCTCTGTGTCAGAAACAAGTATAAAAGGCAGGTCGTATTTTGCGGCAAATTTTGCGTGGCTTGCCACAGAATCCTTGCTTACACCTATTACCACAGCATCGATTTCTTTGAATTTTTCAAAATTGGCGGCAAAAGCGCAGGCCTGCTTTGTACAGCCTGGGGTGTTGTCTTTTGGATAAAAATAAAGTATAACCTTTTTGCCAAGGTAGTCTGAAAGTGTAATAAGGTTGCCGTCTTTGTCGGGCAGGGTAAAATCAGGTGCTTTTGTGCCGATATCAAGCATAGGTAGGTCTCCTTGTAAACTGTTCTTGAGTGTATTATAAATCCGGAAAACTGTTTTGTCCATAGATGGTATATTTACAATATTTTCTTTTAATGATATATTGATATTAAATCAATGTATCGAAAGGAAAAGATATTATGGCAAGATTGGTTAAAGGGGATAAATTCCCTGATTTCAAAGTAAACACTATCCTTGGCAACGAACTGAAAGAAGGCCTGACTATCAAAGAAATCACAGGCGGAAAACCTACAATGTTCTGGTTTTTGCGCTATATGGGCTGCCCACCTTGCAGACTTGATGTGCATCTTCTCACAGTGAAAAAACCTGAATTTGATGCAAAAGGCGTAAACATCGTGGTAGCAATGCAGTCAAAACCTGAAATCGTTCTCCGCGATATGATAGACAAAACACTGCCTTTCCACCTTATCTGCGATACAGAACAGGAACTGTACAAAGCGCTGGAACTGGGCGAAAGAAAACCTGGCTGGCGTGACACAATGACAGAAGAAAACAAAGCCAAACAGCAGTACAAGGCTGAAATTCTCAACGAAATGGGAATCGTACACGGCGAATACGAAGGCAACGAAGAACAGGCACCGGGCTGGTTCTATATCGACGAAGATATGACAGTTATCGAAGCACACTACGGCAACTACACAGCCGATATGCCTCTGGCAGACGAAGCTTTGGCAAAAATCAAATAATCATTTCAAAGGTGGAGCAATCCGCCTTTATTTTTTGCTTATTTGACTGTTTAAATAAAATACATTATATTAAGATAAAGTAATGTAAACGGAGGTTTGTATGCCTTTTTCCATAGTAAGAAATGATATTACACGTATGTCTGTGGATGCCATAGTAAACAGCGCCAACCCAAATGCAGTTATAGGCGGAGGAGTGGACTGGGCTATAAACAAAGCTGCAGGCGCCAGCCTGATAGAAGCAAGAAAGAAAATCGGCCCTATTGCCACCGGCAGTGCACGGATTACTCCGGGATATAATCTTAAGGCAAAGTATGTTATACACACTGTCGGCCCGGTGTGGCAAGGCGGTGATAAAAGCGAAGAACAGCTGCTTGCACTTGCCTACACAAACAGTCTTAAGCTTGCTGTGAAAAACTGCTGTGAGTCAGTGGCTTTTCCGCTGATTTCCTCTGGTATATTTGGCTACCCTAAGGCAGAGGCGCTGCAGGCGGCTATAAACGCCATCAGCAGATTTCTTGTAAATCACGAAATTATGGTTTACCTTGTGGTGCTGGATAAAAATTCCTTTGCAGCTTCTGAAAAACTGCTTGGCCAGGTGGAAAGTTACATCAGCGAAAAATATGTGCCTGGTATACTTAAATCTTCCTATGCATATGATTATGACACAGCGCCGCGCAGAAGAAGACTGCGGTCGGCAGCACAAAAAAACATACTGCCGCCGGAAGGTATACAGGATTTGGCGGTGGAAAGTGATGTATTATGCGCTCCACAGCCGGCAGAAAGCCTGGAAAGCTATCTGTCCAAGCTGGACCTGTCATTTTCACAGCGACTTTTGCAGATAATTGACGAAAAGGGACTGACTGATCCAGAGGTTTACAAAAAGGCAAATATAGACCGCAAACTGTTCAACAAAATAAAGAACAACCCGGATTACAAACCTAAAAAGCCTACTGCTATCGCATTTGCCATAGCCCTGGAACTTTCGCTGGAAGAAACAAAGGATTTGATTTCCCGCGCAGGCTTTGCCCTTACTCACAGCAATAAGTTTGATATTATAATAGAATATTTTATTATAAACGGAATCTATGATATGTTCCGCATAAACGAAATTCTTTTCGCATACGATATGCCGCTGATAGGTGCATAAATGTCGCCTGCCGTGCGACCACCTCCCTGATTTTAATCTGTATAATAAAGACAGATAAATCAAGGAGGTATTTTATTATGAAAAAAGGTTTGACAGAAATAGTTTTTATTCTCGACAGAAGCGGTTCTATGTCAGGTCTGGAAAAAGACACAATCGGCGGTTTCAATTCACTTATAGCCAGACAGAAAAAGGAAGAGGGTCGGGCTCTCATTTCCACTGTTCTGTTTGATAACGACAGCTGTGTTATCCACGACAGAGTATCGGTGGAAAAGGTGCGGCCTATGACTGAAAAAGAATATTTTGTTGGCGGGTCTACAGCTTTGCTGGACGCTGTAGGCTGTGCAGTAAAGCATATAGCAAATGTCCATAAATATGCCAGGGAAGAAGACCGCCCGAAAAAAACACTGTTTGTAATCACTACAGACGGTATGGAAAACGCCAGCAGATATTACAGCTATGATAAAGTGAAACAGCTGATAGAAAACCAAAAAGAAAAATATGGCTGGGAATTTCTTTTCCTGGGGGCAAATATCGATGCAGTTTCCACAGCAAGTCACTTTGGCATCACAGCAGACAGAGCGGTGGACTACCACAGCGACAGCCAGGGCACACAGCTGAATTATCAGGTGGTGGGTGATGCCATTTCACATATCCGCACCAAGTCCACAAAGCTGAAATCAGACTGGAAAATTAAAATTGAAGAAGATTACCGGTCAAGAAAATAAAAAAAGGCAGACTTTCTGCCTTTTTTAAAAATTAATGCTGGACAAACGATTTATAATGTGGTATAATATTAAAGTTGTATGAATTGGTCAGTGCCGATAGCGCTCAGGTCCCACCCGTTCCCATGCCGAACACGGAAGTTAAACTGAGTAGTGCCGAAAATACTTGGATGGAGACGTCCTGGGAAGATAGGGAGGTGCTGACCTTTTATTTTTGCTGTGGCTTTGCCACAGCTTTTTTTATTGTATAAATGTGAAATTTTTGTGGGCGTGGCAAAACCTCTTGAGATGGATTTTTACGGGTTATATAATGTATTTATAATATATGTGAGGAATGTAAATGAAAAAGAATTCTTTGATTAGGCTGCTGGCCGTTGTGCTGACTGTCACAGTTGTGCTGGCAGTATCCGGCGTCTTTTCTTATGGAAAAAATTACGAAAAAGCTAATTTTTATCTTGGCAGTGGGGAAAACGAAAAAGCGGCTTTTTATTATATATGGTCCACTGTTCTTGATAGCGGTAATCCATCCGCATATGCCGGAGCACTTGTGGCTATGGAGGACAATCGGGATAGTTTTATTTACCGTTATATAATCGTCAAGGCAGAGAAAAATAAAGTGAAAACTATTCTGTCCAACCGAATTTTATTACATAAAGATATAAAAAATTACAATATTACTGATTGTATTATAGATGGCGTCTCTGTAAAGATGTATAACTCTCAGGGTCAGCTTATACAGAAAGGGCACCTTTACACAGGGGCTTACGGCAAGTGGACGCCGCTGGAATTATATAAATATCATCCCAACGGGCGGGTTGCTGAAGATACAAGATTTAATTCGGGTAATGGTTATAAAATGCAGAAATGCACATATGGCGACGCGGGTCATATATTGACAAAGACATTGTATAAAACCGGCAGTGAAGATATGGACAGGCAGTATGTATACAACGAAAAAGGTCTGGTAGTAAGAGAAACTGAATTTGGCAAGACAAATAAGAGTATTTATTATAGCTATAACTCCAAGGACCAGCTGTGTACAGAAAAACACGATAACGAGTATAAAAAAGAATATACCTATGATGAGCAGGGCAGAAATACAAAGATAACAACCATCAGATTGGCTGATGGTGAGATAACATCTGTAATTAATCTGGAATATGGAGATATCCAATCAGACACTGTTACTATGTCTACCGAAGAAAAATTCCGGAAGATTATTAATACTTATTATATTGACGGCAAGATAGCAAAAATAGAAACACTGAACAAAAGCAATGTAAGCCTTGTTGACAATACTGAAAAAATTGTCCCTAACAAAATAGAATATTTTGACGACGGCAAACTGGTCAGAGAAGAAAACTATGCATATTGGAACGGCAGGCTGACAGATATAACATACTATAGTAACGATGTTAGATATCGTGAAGAAAAATACGAAAAATCCGCTGACGGCGTTTTTTTGAAAAATATGTATCTGTACGACAGTAAGGGACGAGTGACAGAACACCATCTTTACAGCACAGCTGACAAGATAGAAACTGTTGAAAAATACAGCTATGGTTTTATTGTGGAAAAATATGAAAAATATAATTCTCTTGGAAATCTTGTGTACCGCACAGTAAAGGACAGCAGAGACCACAGTTTTAAAGAACGGTTTTTTGCCAATGATTCTCCTGACTATGAGCTGTATTCTACAATAAAGGATACAAGGCTTAACAAAACTGTGGTAAATTTCCCAAAGGCTGATATGACAGGCAGCCGTTATCTTACAAAGGAAGAAACGCGGCAGGTCAACTCTGACCTTAAGCTGAAAGATTTTTACCAAACCCACCCTCTTGAATGTCTTTTGTCAATAGCTTCCGGCTATGGTCGCCCACAGGAAATCAATCTGGCATCTTTTGTGGAATCACTGGCTACCCACGGAAGACGCTCTGACAAGGCAAATATTTTCGGGATTTCTGTTTTGGATATGGACTGCATAAACGAAATAGCCAGTCTGAAAAGAAGCGGCGTACAGCTGCGGTACGATAGTCTGGAAACAGGCGAGGAGGTATACTACCGTATAAAATATTCCACAGTGGAATCTCTGCTGAAAAAATATATGAATATCAGCACAAAGGATATAGAAAATCCCCAAATGCCTGTAAAATCCGACGCATACGGCTGTTATTACGCAGGCGAACATAATCAGGATTATACCAGCTTTATATGTATAGGCGGAGAAATCAACGATAAATGGCTGAAGCTGTATTCAAAGGACAGAACACGGATTTTCCGTATAGATAACGGCAGGTATTATCTGTATGCCTTTATATCTGAAAGAAATACAGACAAACCCCAGATTTATATTGATGAAACAGAGTATACTCCACGCCCTGCAGAAACAGTTGCGCCGGAAGATATTTCAATTGATACTCTGGGTAAAAGCTCAGCATACAAAAATGCGACGGCAAAATTTGTGGATTTTCTCAAAGGGGAAGCAGATAAACTCAGCACACAGATAAGGTCTGGATACACATTGCGCTATACCCTTGTAGACCTGTCCCGTGATGGCATACCGGAACTGGTTACACACCCTAATGACGCTTTTGCACCATATGATGTATATATGATAATAGACGGCAAGGTACAGCATATATACACAACTGATGCATATGGTGGCGATGGAGGCAGCACAGTATTATCATCGGGATATATAATGGGACGGATGCACAAGATAGACTATAAGGCATATGATTTTTACCATTTCAGAAATGACGGCAGTATTATAGAGTTCCATTTTGGAATAGACCGGGATTATTTCCGGGACGATGTAAAGTATCAGATAAACGGCAAATATGTACCACGTCGGGAATATATATCAAAAACCCGTAGTTACAACAGACTGCGCAATAACGAAGCACAAAATGCTATACAATGGCATTATATACAGATAGAGCCGAAATAAAATAATTACTTTATGCCACTGTGTTTTTATGGTAAAATATTTCTATCAAATACAAAGGAAGTTTTAATATGACAGTTCATTATATATCACAGACCGAAATCACCGCTGAAAAATACATCAGCTGGGCAAATAATCCTATCGGCAAAAAGGCTATAAAGAAAAAGAAACAGCGGAATCTTATCAGCATTATGGGAATTATGATTTCTGTAGTAGGCGGTGGCTTTTGTATAAAAATGGGATATACAGATTTTGTGCTGATATATCTGGCCTTCCTTGTGGCTTTTATCTACAAAATCACAATAGGTAAAAGAAAAGCCCACGAAAAGACATTTGCCAGTACAATTGCTGCAATGGGCGGCGACAGGTGGATAAGAACCATTACTTTCGCCTCCAACATCCAGGTGGCTGACAACAATTCCACCACTACTTTCAAATACTCTGACTTTAAAAAGGTTGGGGAAAATGAGGGATACTATCTGCTGTACCGCGATGAAAACTTTGTTCTTCGCGTGGAAAAAGGCAGTTTTATAACTGGGGACGAGGCGGAATTCAGAAATTATCTGGCCTCAAGAATCAAAAACAGAATGTAATCAAAAGCAAAAAAAGACGGAGCACACGCTCCGTCTTTTTTATCGGGTGGTATTTGGTGGTAATATTATGTAAACCAATGAAAAAATGAAAGTTACCATGACCAAATAATCTATTTTTAAATACTTCCTCAGGACATATGGCTAAATATGTCACACCTATATAATAACAGCTAAAAAATATTTTGCAAGTTTCTGCATTTTTACTCATCTGTTAAAATGTCAAAAGGAAATAACAAATGTTGATAACTTATTAACAAATTGCATAAAAGGGATAAAACGTAAAGGTGTAAAAATGCTGTTTTTATATAAATAATGCATAAAAACATAGCTGAATATACAAATAATTTGTGAGATTATCCAAACTTTAATAAAATGTGTTATTTTTACAAAAACACATGTTTTCGGATGATACACACAAGGATGTGGAGCTTGTGGATTGAATCGGAATATAAGGCTGCTGATGAAAATCAGTTGTACACAAACAAAAAACACAACAAATTACGGATAAAAAATATACATTTATCTTGTATTTTTATCGCTGTGTGTATATAATGGTTATATAATTTTATATAGGAGAGAGAACTATGAAATACGTTACAGAAGGTTACGAACCCAGGCAGATTCTTCAGTACTTTGAAGATATAGCCAGAATACCAAGAGAAAGCGGCAACGAAGCCGCAGTTGCACAGTATCTTTATGACTGGGGCAAAAATCTGGGCCTTTATGTATGGAAAGATGAATACAACAACGTGGTTATCCGCAAACCTGCATCTCCAGGCTGCGAAGACCTGCCATATATTATGCTGCAGGGTCACACAGACATCGTTGCAGTTAAACTGCCAGAATCCCACCACAACTTTGACACAGACCCACTGCCACTTTATGTGAAAGACGGCATTCTCCGTTCCAACGGCACAACACTTGGTGCTGACAATGGCAACGCTGTTGCATATATGATGGGCATTCTGTCTGACAACAGCCTTGTACACCCACCTGTTGAATGTGTTTTCACATCCGGTGAAGAAATCGGCCTCCAGGGCGCAAACAAACTGACAGCAGACGCCATCGTCTCCAAACGAATGATCAATATGGACGCAGGCGGCGAAGACCAGTCTGTCACTACAGTAGGCTGCGCAGGCGGTCTGGAACAGAAAATGCGCCAGAAACCTATCTGGCAGCCGGCAAAAGGCAACTTTGTTTCTATCTTTATCCACGGTCTCCAGGGTGGTCACTCTGCAGGCGCTATTGATAAAGGCCGCGGCAACGCAGGCAAACTGATTGCCAGAATTCTCAACCACGTTTCACTTAAAACAAAGGTTGTTGTTTCCACAATCAACGGTGGTACAAAACAGAATGCCATTATGTCCGATGTAAAGGCTGTTGTTTCTGTTGAAGACCTGGATGTTGCACTGAAAGCTATCGAAAAAACTGTAGCAGATATCAAAGAAGAACTGCGTGTTACAGACCCTGGCTTTGTATGTGAATTCGGCCCTTGCGATGCTCCGGAAAAAATGCTGGATGATGTACAGAGCAAAAAACTTATCCAGTTTGTGCTGGCAATCCCAGAAGGCGTAAGAGATATGTCCTTTGAAATCAAAGGTCACGTGCTCAATTCCAACAACCTGGCTGCTGTACAGGTTTGGGACGACGAAATTATGGTATGGACACTGGGTCGTTCCGGTGATGATACCCGCCAGGATGCTATGGGTGAAGAAATCCGCAGCCTTGCTGATGTGTTCGGCTACGATGTGGAAATCGGCGCAAACTTCTATGGCTGGAAATATAATCCAAACTCAAAAATGAGAGAAATCCATTCAAAACTGTTCAAAGAAAGATTCGATATAGATATTCACGTTGAAGCGACCCATGGTGGTCTGGAATGTGGCGTGTTCTGGGCACTTCAGCCAGAAATGGATATCATTTGTTTCGGTCCTGTTGGCGGCGGCGCACATACACCTGAAGAATGGCTGGATATCAAGTCCTTCGGCGAAATTTACGAATACCTTAAATACTTCCTTGAACAGCTTACAAAAATGTAATTAAATTTGAAATATATCATAAAGGAGAATAACTATGAAATATGTAACAGCTGGTTATGAACCACAGGATGTTCTTCAGTATTTTGAAGACCTGGCAAGAATTCCACGTGGCAGCGGCAACTGTGCGGCAGTAGCTGAATATGTTTACAACTGGGGTAAAAATCTGGGCCTGGAAGCCTGGAAAGATGAATATCACAACGTAATTCTGAAAAAACCTGGCACACCAGGTTGCGAAGATCTGCCACCTGTTATGCTGCAGGGCCATCTGGACATCGTTGCAGTTAAACTGCCAGAATCCAACCACAACTTCCTTACAGACCCACTGCCACTTTATGTAAAAGACGGTATGCTGCGCTCCAACGGTACAACTCTGGGTGCTGACAACGGCAATGCCTGTGCATATATGATGGGCGTGTTGGCAAGAAAAGACCTGGTTCATCCACCACTTGAATGTGTATTTACATCAGATGAAGAAATCGGTCTTATCGGTGCAGAAAAAATCCCTGCAGAAGCTTTCTCAGCAAAACGTATGATCAATATGGACGCAGGCGGCGAAGACCAGTCTGCAACATGTGTTTCCTGCGCAGGCGGTATCGAACTGGTTATGACACAGGTTCCAGTATGGCAGGACGCAAAAGGCAATTTTGTAAAAATTTTTATCCACGGTCTTAAAGGCGGTCACTCTGCAGGTGCTATCGACCAGGGCAGAGGCAATGCAGGCAAACTGATGGCAAGACTGCTGAATGCTGTTTCTCTGAAAACAAAAACTGTTGTTGCAAAAATGTACGGCGGACAGAAAATGAACGCAATTATGTCCGAAATGGAAGCTGTTATCTCTGTTGAAGACCTGGATGTTGCACTGGCAGTTATCGAAAAAACAGCAAAAGATATGAAAGACGAACTGCGTGTAACAGACGCTGGCTTTGTATGCGAATTCGCACCTTGCGATGCACCTGAAAAAATGCTGGACGATGTACAGAGCAAAAAACTGGTACAGTTTGTTCTGGCTATGCCAAACGGTGTAAGAGATATGTCCTTTGAAATCGAAGGCCACGTTCTCAACTCCAACAACCTGGGCGCTGTTTGGGTATCTGATGAAGAAATCAGAGTATGGACATTCAACCGTTCCGGCGATGACTCCCGCCAGGATGCAATGGCAGAAGAAATTATGTCCCTGGCTGATGTATTTGACTATAAAGTAACACCGGGCGCAAAATTCTTCGGCTGGAAATTCAACCCAGAATCAAAAATGAGAGAACTGCACACAAAGCTGATGAAAGAAGTTTTCGATATCGATCTTAAGATGGAAGCCACACACGGCGGTCTGGAAACTGGCGTATTCTTCGGCAAGGAACCAGAAATGGACATCATCTGCTTCGGTCCAAAAGGCAGCGGTGCACATACTCCAGAAGAATATCTTGATCTTGAATCCTTCAAGGAAATGTTTGACTATCTGTGCAAATTCCTTGCAGCACTGACAAAAGAATAATTTAATACAATATAAAAGCTGTGGAGAAATCCACAGCTTTTTGCTATTTATTATTTATCAAGTTTAAAAGATTTTTCCACAAGGGCCAGAGTCTGTTCTATTGTGCGGTTTTCATCTCTGTAAATCACAGGGAAACCACAGTTTTTATAATAATCATAATTTTCCTGGCTGTTGATTTTTTCAAGACATTTTCTGAAATTATCCAGGGCGGCCTGAGGGTCAGCTTCTTCCAGCATAAGTCTGTACAGAAACTGTTTTTCCCGGTCCGGTCTGTCAAAAAATCTTTTTACAGAAATGTCTATGGTCGCCAGCATAATCAGTACGTGGTCACTGTCGGAAATTTTGTGCAGTGTTTCCGGTGCAATGTTTGTGTCCACAAATACAGGTTTGCCCTGAGCCGCAATTTCCGGCAGCATCATCAGCTCGATTTTTTCACATTCCAGTGATACGTCTTTTATCCACTGGGCGTATTCATCTGGTGTTCGTCTTACAAAATCGTGCCAGTCCACAAGGTCGCGGGTGTAACACAGAGCAGGGAATTCTTCCGCGGTCAATTGGCCGTCCCAGTTGTCGTGCCAGTTTTCTTCGCAGGCTATACCGCCTTGTTTTTCTGCCAGCCGCTTTACCATTGTGGATTTGCCTGCATAGGCCAGACCGGTGATGAAATAAACATTTTTAAACTTTTCTTTCAGTATATCATAGTTTGTATTCATAAATTTTCTCCTTAAAAGTGCAACAGTAAACAAACACCTTTACAAAAGGCGCTTCTGGAGTATAAAACCATTATTTACTTATTGCCAGATAAACCATAGACAGCTCATATGCATATACCCCCATATTTTTAGTATAGCATATGGTATGTAAAAAGCAACCAGGTGGATATGCCTGATAAAATAACCCCTGCTTGTGCAACAACTATATAAATAAACAATAAAATAGCCATTAAATTGTAAAGGTCAGCTAAACCTCATTTTTGCAAGGGGAAAAACAGCGGACGGTATAGAATATTCGCTTGCTTTTTTGTGCAAAAAGCCATATCTATAAAGTTTGACACACAATATATAGTGAGTGTATAATATAAATTGCACCTACATATAGGAATTATATAATAAAAATTGAGATAGATGGGGTAATATAATGTTAAATGGAATTATTAAACGCGATGGCCGTGTGGTAATGTATGACATTTCCAAAATCAAAATGGCTATTCTTAAAGCAATGGAAGCTGACGGCAAAACAGACTTTGCCAAAGCTGAAGAAATTGCTGTAAATGTTGAAAACCACTTTGTTGAAAGAGGTGCCAACATCACTCCTACAGTTGAAGAAATCCAGGACCAGGTTGAAGTTGAGCTGATGAAGGCCGGCTTTGACTCTGTTGCCAAAAGATACATTCTTTATCGTGCATCAAGAAACAACATTCGTGAAAGAAACACAAGCCTGATGAAGATTTTTGATGAAATCACTTTCTCAGACGCACTCAACAGTGACGTAAAACGCGAAAACGCCAACGTTGACGGCGACACAGCAATGGGCACAATGCTGAAGTACGGCTCTGAAGGTGCAAAGGATTATTATCTTAAGTTCCTCCTGGCACCAGACCAGGCCCAGGCACATAAAGATGGCTATATCCATATCCACGACTTTGACTTCTATGCACTGACAACAACCTGTACACAGATAGACATCAAACGTCTGTTCAAAGACGGCTTCTCCACAGGTCACGGCTTCCTGCGCGAACCAAACGATATCGCCAGCTATTCCGCATTGGCATGTATTGCAATCCAGTCAAACCAGAACGACCAGCACGGCGGTCAGAGTATCGTTAACTTTGACTACGGCCTGGCAGATGGTGTAGCAAAAACATACCGCAAGCTGTATCTGAAAAATATTGAAAAATACTGTGAAATCGTTGAATGTCCTATCGACTATGAACAGCTGAAAGAAGCATCCTACGATATCACAGAAAGAACTGGCAAAATGCCAGCTCTCAAAGCTGACGAAACTTACCTTGCTGAAGAACTGGCTGTTCTTGAAAAACTTATTGGTGATAAAGCTATTGCTGAAAAAGCACAGAAATTTGCACTGAAGAAAACAGAAAGCGAAACAGACAAAGCCACATACCAGGCAATGGAAGCCCTTATCCATAATCTGAACACAATGCACTCCCGTGCAGGTGCACAGACTCCATTCTCATCTGTAAACTATGGTATGGACACATCTGCTGAAGGCAGAATGGTTATGAAAAATATGCTGCTGGCTACAGAAGCAGGTCTGGGCCACGGTGAAACACCAATTTTCCCAATCCAGATTTTCCGTGTAAAAGACGGCATCAACTACAATCCAGGCGATCCTAACTACGACCTGTTCCAGCTGGCTATCAAAGTAAGCGCAAAACGTCTGTTCCCTAACTTCTCATTCCAGGATGCTCCATTTAACCTTGCAAGCTATAATCCTGATGATGTAAGAACAGAAATCGGTTATATGGGCTGTCGTACACGTGTTGTGGCAAACAACTATGATAAGAACAACGAAATCACATATTCCCGTGGTAATCTTTCCTTCACATCCATCAACCTGCCAAGACTGGCTATTGAAGCAAAAGGTGACGAAGCAGAATTCTACCGCAATCTGAAAAAATATATGGATCTGTGTGGCAAACAGCTGCTGGACAGATTTGCTATCCAGAAAAAGAAAAAAGTGCGCAACTTCCCATTCCTGATGGGCCAGGGCGTATGGCTGGGCAGTGAAGGCCTGGGCCCTGATGACGAAGTAGGCGAAGTACTGAAACACGGCACACTGTCCATCGGCTTTATCGGCCTTGCAGAAACACTTACAGCTCTTTATGGCCACCACCACGGTGAAGGCGAAGAATATCAGGCAAAAGGTCTGGAAATCGTAGGCTTTATGAGAAATGTTGTGGACGAAATGTGCGAAAAAACAGGCCTCAACTTCTCTCTGCTGGCCACACCTGCAGAAGGTCTTTCCGGCCGTTTTGTAAGAATGGACAAAAAACGCTTTGGCAGAATTGCAGGCGTGACAGATAAAGATTACTATACAAACTCCTTCCACGTGCCTGTTGCATATCAGATTTCTGCCTTTGACAAAATCAGACTGGAAGCACCTTACCACGCATTTACAAATGCAGGCCATATCACTTATGTTGAACTTGACGGCGACGTAAGCCAGAACCTGGAAGCCTTTGAAGCAGTAGTAAGAGCTATGAAAGAATACGGCATCGGTTACGGCGCTATCAACCATCCGGTTGACCGCGACCCTGTATGCGGTTACAACGGCATTATCGGCGATGTTTGCCCACGCTGTGGCAGACGTGACGGCGAAGGTGTGCCACTGGAAAAACTGCAGAAACTGGGCCTTTACAAACATCTCAATGCGTCTACTCTTGGTCAGTGCGGCAATCCTGACGAAGAAGCAGACAGAATCCCAAACCCATTGGTTTAATTTACAGGAGGTAACAAAAATGGCAAATTATAATCCAGAAACAGGCCTTGTAGGTGAAGGCGTAAAATTTGAAAGAATCCGCCGTATCACAGGTTACCTTGTAGGTACTGTAGACAGATTCAATGATGCAAAACGCGCTGAAGAAAGCCAGCGTGTAAAGCATACAGTAGTAAAACCGGTTGAAAAAAACTGATTGCTGTGATAAAATATTGTTAATTAAAAAACTCAGGTTGAGAGACTGATTTTATAATTGTAAAAAGGAAAGAGGGCTACCACCCTCTTTTCTTTTTGTTTTAAAATAAAAAAATCACCTGTACCTGAGTACAAGTGATTTAAATTTATTATCTGTCCAGATAGTTTGCTGCTGCTGTAGCTGCGATTGCACCGTCTGCTGTAGCTGTAACAAGCTGACGCAGGGATTTTGTTCTTGTGTCGCCTGCTACGAATACGCCAGGCACATTTGTCACACAGCTTTCGCCTGCTGCAATATAGCCACTGTCCATATCAACTTTACCTGCGAAGATATCGTTCTGTGGCACAAGACCAACAGCTACGAATACAGCTGATGTATACAGAGTTTTTTCTTCTTCTGTTTTTACGTTTTTAACCTGTAGTCTTGAAACCATGCCTTCGCCTTCAATAGCAAGAGGAATTGTATCATAGAGGATTTCGATTTTTGGGTTTGCAAGAACTTTTTCAACTTCGTGTCTTGAACCGCGGAATTCGTCACGGCGATGAATAAGGTAAACTTTTTCACAGATACCAGCCAGATATACTGCATCTTCCAGAGCTGTGTTGCCACCACCAACAACTGTGGCAGTTTTGTCTTTGAAGAAAAGACCGTCACAAGTTGCACAGTAGCTTACGCCTGCACCAAGGAATCTGTCTTCACCAGGGATTTCCAGTTTTCTTCTTACAACGCCTGTAGCGATAATAACTGTTTTTGCCTGGTATTCGCTGCCATCATTGCATTTAAGTGTTTTTACGTCACCTTCCAGCTGTACATCAACAACAGCTTTGTATTCGATTTCAGCACCAAAGCCAACAGCTTGTTCGTAGATGCCCATAGCGTATTCCACACCGCTTACCTTGCCAAGAGCAGGGTAGTTTTCAACTTCAGGTGTGTTGATAATCTGGCCGCCGTGTACATTTGCTTCAAATGTAATTGTTTTCAGACCCGCGCGCTGGCCGTAAATTGCAGCAGCAAGGCCTGCAGGGCCTGCGCCAATAATAGCGATATCATAAATCATAATAAATTCCTTGATTCCTTTCAAATTTTCTTCATATTTATTAATTATATTATACAAAAAAACTTTTGTCTATACGGTGATAAAATCACACAGAATTTTATTGTTGCTATATGACACAATTCAACATCTTTTATTACGGTAATAATATATAATGTAACAAAAGACCTGTTTATTTTTACATTCAATTGGTGTATAGTGAAGATATCAGACACAAGGCGGTGACATAATGGACAGATATGACATTCGGGGACTTGCAGCGGGCGCTGTGGGTGCGGCCACGTTTCTCTACTGGCAGAACAATGGCATACATACAACAGAATATGTTTATAGGGATAAGGCTTTGCCACAGGAGTTTAAAGGATTTAAAATTGTTCATATCTCTGACTTCCATAACGCAAAGCTGCTGATAGACAAAACAGCAGTGTTGGCACAGATTCAAAAACCGGATATTATAGCAATTACCGGGGACTTGTTTGACTGCCGACATACTGATATTGATTCTGGCCTGGCACTTGTAGACAGACTGGTGAAAATCGCCCCGGTTTATTATGTGCGTGGAAACCACGAAGCCAGGATGCCGGCTACAGACAGCCTGACCGATGCAATAGCCCGCAGGGGTGTAAATGTAATTGAAAACCGGAAAGTTACTCTGGAAAAAGGGGAGAGTTCCATCACTCTCATAGGTATGGCAGACCCACGATTTATTGCAGATGATAAGCATACCGAAAAGGTGAGAAGCATCTTCAGAAACAGACTGTTCAGCCTTACAGAAGGGGACGGCAGTTTTAAAGTGCTGCTTAGCCATCGACCGGAATTTATACATACCTATCGTGACAGCGGTGTGAATCTGGCTCTGACTGGTCATGCTCACGGTGGTCAGTTCGGAGTGCCATTTACCGACTATGGTGTGTTTGTACCGAATCAGGGGATATTTCCCCCATATGCGGCGGGAATCAAAAAGCTGGATAATACAACAGTTGTGATCAGCCGCGGCATTGGAAACAGCGCGTTCCCTTTCCGTCTGTTTAACCGCCCGGAAGTGGTTGTAATAAAATTTGAATAACAAAACCCCGACCTTTTATAAGGTCGGGGTTGATTTCATATAACTTTAATTGTCGGCTTTATTTTTGTTTTTCAGCACTGTCAGAATTACGAACATTGTAACGATGGCACTGCCAAAAACTGCAAACCAGCTCTGTGTAAAGCCTGCCACAGCATAACCTACAACACAGGATGCAGCAACTACCATTGCATATGGCATCTGTGTGGAAACGTGGTTAACGTGGTTGCACTGTGCACCTGCACTGGCCATAATTGTTGTGTCAGAGATAGGTGAGATGTGGTCGCCGCATACTGCGCCAGCCAGGATAGCTGCAATTGCAATAACCAGCAGGGAAGAACCTTCCGGGAAGATTTCTGTGGCGATAGGGATAAGAATTGAGAATGTGCCCCAGCTTGTGCCAGTTGCAAATGCCAGGCCTGTTGCGATAACAAACAGTACCACTGGGAAGATGCCTGCGGAGATTGTACTGCCTTCCAGTGCGGATTCAACAAAAGTGCCAGCATCCAGCATGTCGGAGCAGAAACCGCCCAGAGTCCAGGCCATAATGAGAATAATGATAGCACTTACCATCATCTGGAAACCTTCAGGAATACATTCTGCAAATTCTTTGAATGTAATAACTTTTCTTGGAATATACAGCAGGAATGTAAATACCAGTGAAGCAAAAGAGCCGAGAACCAGCCCCATAGAAGCATCACAGTCTGCAAATGCTGTGATAAAGTCGACGCCGTCAAAGAAACCACCTGTGTAAACCATGCAAGTGATGCAGGCTGCAATAAGGAACAGCACAGGGAGAACCAGGTCCATAACCCTGCCTTTGCCGCTTACTGGCAGTTCTCTTTCGTTGTGGTAATCTGTAGAACCGCTGAACAGGTCGCCGTTTGTTTTTGCGTTGTGTTCAAATTTTGCCATAGGGCCAAAATCAAAGTCTGAGCAGGCCATATACACAACCATAATGATTGTCAGCAATGCATAAAGGTTAAATGGAATTGTCTGCAGGAAAAGTGCAAAACCGTCACCGCTGGTGTAGCCGGAAACAGCTGCAGCCCAGGAAGAAATAGGTGCGATAATGCAGATAGGTGCAGCTGTGGCATCGATAATGTATGCCAGTTTAGCACGGGAAATATTGTATCTGTCTGTTACAGGGCGCATAACGCTGCCAACTGTAAGGCAGTTGAAGTAGTCGTCAACAAAAATCAGTGCGCCAAGACCGAATGTAGACAGCATAGCACCACGGCGGCTTTTGATTTTTTTGTTTGCCCATTCACCATAAGCAGCAGAGCCGCCGGCTCTTGTCATCAGGGCAACCATAATACCCAGGAATACAAGGAAAATCAGTATGCCGATGTTCCAGGAATCAGCGATTTTGGAAATCATAACTTCAAAAATAGCTTCTGTTGTGGCAACAGGTGCAAAGTTTGCATAAAGCATAGCACCGGAAATAATGCCGATAAAAAGTGACATATACACTTCTTTTGTGATCAAAGCCAATGCAATGGCGATGATTGGTGGTACCAATGACCAGAATGTTCCAACGAAATTCATAAATTTCTCCTTTAATAAAATATATTTATGAATAAAGCTGCGATAGCTTAAAGTCAAAAAAATATGGCACGCAAAGAATGCGTACCATAGTCAATAAAGCCCTGATGGGCTTGTATCAAAACTTTAGATAGCACTCCACTTTCGTGACAGTCCGTTACATATTCTGCAACAGCCCAGCCTCCGCCGGTCAAAGGCCCGGTCGGCAACTTCGGCACAGCACCCCTTTCACCTTTCCGCCTTTACGGTGTTACAAAGGTTACTATTGAGCTATGCTCCTCTATCGAAACTTTATTATAGACGGCATTGTACCACAGTGCCGCCACAAAGTCAACTGTTTTAAACTCAGTTTACCAAAATATTAAATCATAGTCTGATATAATTCATATATGCAGATGTATAAACTGTATGGTGAAATGGAAGAAAATATCATTGACAAAATGATGTTTTTTAGAATATGATAATATGTAACGGGTATATAAAATCCCGTGCAAAATTTCAAATCAAAGGAGATGACACTTGTGAGTAGTGACCCTTGCGGGAGTACGGCAATGTACGCTTACAAATCAATAAAGGCGCAAAAACAGGTGGCATTGGAATTATAATAAACCGCCTCTTTTTCGCCTATCGAAAAGGAGGTATTTTTTATGGACGACAAAATTCTCAACGATGTTGGCTTTACATCACCAAATGCTGATTTCGTGGAAGAAGACGAAGAAATAATTGAACTTATAGACGCCATCACTGCAGATGAAGACGAACTGGAAGAAGCGGATGTTGACCTGACAGATATGCTGCTGACAACAGAGCAGGAAGAACTGGAAGAAGTTATCGAATCTGACTTTGCCATTGACGTTGCCATCGCAATGGAAGAATTTACAGACGAAGAACTGCTGGCCTTCTATGAAAGGCTGGACCACGAACACGTGGCACAGGTTCTGGAACAGATGGACGAGGATATGCAGCAGCGCTTTGTTGACCTGCTGGATTACGAAGCTATCCTGGGCATTTTCAAATATATGTCAAACGACGATGTTGCCGACATTCTTGGTGAAATGCCTGTTAACCGCAGAAAGACCATTTTGCGCAGACTGAAAAGCAGTGATGAAATCCAGAGTCTGATGCTGTACGAAGATGATACAGCCGGTGGTATTATGACAACAGAGTATATCGCTCTGTCTGCCACTATGACTGTGGAAAAAGCCCTGGCAAAAATCAAGGAAATTGCCCCTAAAACAGAGATTATCGACACCATCTTTGTTCTTGGTGCAAAAAAAGAGCTGGTTGGTACAGCCGACCTGCGTGATATTCTGGTGGAAGAAAATCACGTTCTCCTTGAAGAAATAATGTACGATAATGTGGTTACTGTTACACCTGATATGGACCAGGAAGAAGTATCCCACATTGCATCCAAATACGACCTTACAGCGGTGCCTGTTGTAAACAGAAAAGGCGCCCTGCTGGGTATTATCACAGTCGACGATATCATCGATGTTCTGTTTGAAGAACAGACCGAAGATATTCTGAAAATGGGTGGTGCCAACGCAGAAGAAGGCATCGACTCCACTATTATTGAAAGTGTAAAATTCCGTCTGCCTTGGCTGATGGTTAACCTGGTAACAGCATTTATGGCATCTTTTACGCTGTCAATGTTTGAAGACACCATCTCCCAGGTGGTGGCACTGTCTGCCACAATGACAATTATCGCCAATATGGGCGGTAATGCCGGCAACCAGACAATGGCAATTATTCTGCGCAGTATCACACTGGGCGAAATCAACCTGAAAGACGACTGGCGGAAGGTGTTCAAACCTATATTTGCCGGTATAATCAACGGTGCTATCATAGGCAGTATTGCCGGGGTGATAGTGGCGCTGAAATACGGCAACCCTTATCTGGGCGTTATCACTGTGCTGGCTATGATAGCCAACAACATCGTTGCCGGTATATTCGGCTTCTTTGTACCGCTGGTGCTGAAAGCTCTGAAAGTGGACCCTGCCCTGGCAAGTTCCATCTTCCTTACAGCTGCCACAGACGTGCTGGGCTTCTTTGTGTTCCTCAGTCTTGCAAAGGTGTTTATGCCGCTGCTTGTTTAATTCAATATCCAAAGCCTGCAGAAATGCAGGCTTTTTATTATGGTTTTATTTACAAAGAAACAGTAATAGGGTATAATATTATGTTGGATAGAAATGTAATTTAACAGCATTTCTGCAAAAACAAACATAAGAGGTTTTTATGACAAAGCTTTTAAAAAAACTGGCGCTGGCTATGGTGCCGGTTGTGATATATTTTGCAATTTTTATTTATTTTGAACCATACAACTATTTTGGCATAAAAAACAGCGAATACTCCGGTGACAGCGCAATGTACCGCGTGCGCGAGTTCAACAAACAGCCATCTGACGTAATTATACTGGGCGACAGTAAGATGGCACACTTTGATATGGACCTGGTAGAAAGCCTGGTGGGCGAAAAAGTAGGTCAGCTGTCTTTTGGCGGTGCATCCTTCAACGAAAGTATGGACCTGCTGGAATATGCCATTGAAAAGAACCCTGATGTGCACACTGTTTACTTTGCAGCCAGCTTTTACACTCTCAACGAAAGCTATTACAAAGACAGAATGAGCAGTATTGAAACCACAGCCACAAACCCATTTGCCTATATGCTGAATTTCAACTACAACATTGAAATGCTCAACGAAATCAAATGGTTTATCCTGGGTGAAAAAAATGTGGCTACACCACATCACGAGGACTGGAAAGAGTCTGATTATTATTTTGAAGATGGCACAAAAAGACCATACCGCAGAAATCTGATGGAATATGCAGACACCATCAAAGGCGTGTGTGCAAACTATTCCTACGACACAGCCGATGTGGAAAGATATATTGAACTGGCAAAAATGTGTAAGGACAAGGGTATCAAGCTGTACACAGTAATGCCACCTATGGATGATTCGCTGAAAGAACTGGTGGTAGAGCCTCTGGGTATCCACAACCATATTCTTTCATTTATAGACAGCGTAAGCCCATACACAGAAGTAATCAACTTTGAATACAACGAAACAAATGTGTTCAGCGAAGATTTGTTCTACGACGGTTTCCATCTTGATGTTTACAGCGGCCTGCCACTGTTTACACAGATGCTTTTTGACAGATAGGAGTAAAATATGGCACTTGATTTTTTGATTTTATATGAACATATTGTAAGAGAATACGAAAGTATCACACTGCTGAAGCGGGAGCTGGAACGCCGCGGCTACACAGCTGAAATCCGCCAGCTGCTTGACAGAAAGAAACTGAAATATTTTACATACAAAAAACCAAAGGTTCTGGTTGCTTCCGCCATGTATGACGACAAGACAATGAACAGCTTTGTTTACAACAATGTTGGCGTTTGCAACAAAGTAGTAAATCTCCACTGGGAACAGGTTCTCAGCGAAGAGCAGGAAAACAGCCCATTCTTCAACTGTGGCCAGTCTGCCAGCTATGCTATGCACACCTGCTGGGGTACACAGGCCCGCGACAGAATTGTAAAATACGGTGTACCTATCGAAAACACAGCTATAACAGGCCCTATTCAGATGGATTTTCTCCGTGATCAGTTCAAAGGTTATTACAAACCAAAGGCAGAACTGTGCAAAGAGTTCGGTCTGGATGAAAACAAAAAGCTGGTTCTCTACATTTCTTCTTTCTCAACTGCCTATATGACAGACCAGGAGGTTGAAGAACTGAACAAGCTGGCAGGTGTGGGCTTCAATCAGTTTAAAATCACCAGCCAGAAAACAATGAACACAACTCTGGGCTGGGTTGATGAATATCTGCAGACTGAAGAAGGCCGGCAGATAGAATTTGTATACCGTCGTCACCCAAGTGAATGGAACAGCCCTATCCTTGAAAAAATGGCTGCAAAACACAAAAACTTCCACCTTATCACAGACTACTCTGTAAAACAGTGGATTACAGCAGCTGATACAATTTTCTCCTGGATGAGTACATCCATTGCAGAAATCTATTTTGCAAAGAAAAGCTGTTTTGTTCTGCGTCCATACCCAATTGAATGGGAATATGACCCTGTGATTTACAAAGACTGCGATATAGTTGACGATTATGAAGGCTTTGTAAAATGCTTTGGCATCGACAACCCAAAATTCCCCATTGATGAACAGCTGATGCTGTCTCACTATGATTTTACAGACACACCAAGCTATATCCGTATGGCTGATGTGCTGGAAAAAGTATTGCTGGAAGATGAAGGTGAAAGAAAACCTTTCGACCACTTCAAACCAAAATTCAGCTGGCTGAAGTTCTTCTCACTTATCGGCCTGCACACAATGTATGCCATCCGTCTTGACCCAGGTAAAATGAAAATCTTCGGACCTTTGTCCACTTGGGCAGGCAGAATCTACGGACATATCAAAAACACCCGTGTATCTCCTGAAAAACAGCAGGAATATATGGACAACATCAAGAAGTTTATGTAGGAGGGCAGTAAATGGAAGAAAAATCCTCTCTTTCCCCTGTCAGCCTGCTGGTCTCGATACTGAAATATTCCATCGCCACAGTAATCAACTTTCTGATTTACGGCATTTCACTTTTGCTGGTGGCCTGGTTGGTTGACCCTGCAGTATGGGGGCAGGCAGATATATTTATCTCCACCTCCACACTGTTTATGAATATCTGTATTCTTGGTCTGGACCAGTCCTTTATCAGATTTTTCAACGAACCACCACAGCCGTTGGATAAGTACAGTCTTTTCGGTGCTTGTTTCGGGCTGTCCGGTCTGGTGCTGATTATCACCGCGGTTATCAGCTGTGTGTTTTTTCCACAGCAGGTGCTGGGTATATTCTTCACCGAAAAAATGGGCAATATCTACCTGGCAATGCTGTTTTTAAACGCATTTATGGCTATGATAGGCAGATATCTGAACATTATGTACCGTATGGAAGGCAGTATCAAACTGTACACCATTGAAAGCGTGGCGATGCAGTTCTTCTCCAAGATGTTCTATCTGGTGGCGGTATTTATAAACCCATCAGTTGAAAACATTATTCTGTGGTTTACCATCGGTATGTGTCTGTTTGCCTTTATTTTCCTGTGGCCAAACAGAAGCTGGGTGTCTTTCTCCCCATCAGTGCTGTTTTCAAAAGCCAACCGCCAGCTGTTGCCATACGGCCTTGCACTGGCTCCTACAGCAATTATGCTGTGGCTCAACAGCCTTTTTTCAAAAATCTATATTTCAAAAACCATAGGCAACGGCCCTGCAGGTGTTTTCAGTATGGTAAGCCTGCTGTCCAACGTTGTGGCTATTATCCAGGCCGGCTTTGCCACATTCTGGTCAGCCTTTATCTATGCAAACTATAAAACAGAGCAGGAAAAAATCAAGCAGGTTCACGACTACCTTACATTCCTTATTGTGGAGTTTCTGTGTGTACTGCTGGCCTTTGAAGATGTGATTTTCTTCTTCCTTGGCCCTGAATACCGCAGCGGTATGGCAGTGTTCCCAATTATGTTGCTGGTGCCGGTATTCCTTATTATTGCAGAAACAACTGTTTACGGCATTTCAATTGCCAAGAAACCGGTGCACGATACCATCGGTATCGGGCTGTCTGTTGTGTGTAACATACTGTTCTGCATACTGCTTGCGCCAAAATTCGGCCTTTACGGCGTATGTATGGCTCTGGCAGGGTCAAACATTGTAATGTTTGCCTACCGCACAGTAGTGGCGCAGATGTTCTACAGAAGCGTGGTAAGCTATGGCCGTACAATGCTGGTAATCGCAATTATGTTTGTGCTGGTGGCTGCCGCCTGCCTGCTGAACAACAACTTTATGGCTAAACTGGCCGTAAGTGTGGGTGGTATGGTAGTGTACATCATCATCTACCGCAAACAGCTGAAAAGCGCAATAGACCTGGCAAAAGGCATAGTTTCCGACTTTATGGCAAAAAGAAAAGCATAATATCAAATCACCCCGTCCTTATATAAGGGCGGGGATTTGTTTTTTTACAGCACTACCTGTATGTATGCCGCTGTAGTTTTCAGTTTTCCACAAGGCCGAAACTGATGTTCAGGCCTCTGTTTACTTTTTGCAGGTCTTCTGCATCAAGACAGCCCGTCTTTTCTTTTAATCTCTGTTTGTCGATTGTTCTTATCTGCTCCAGCAGCACTACGCTGTCCACCGCCAGCCCACAGCTGTCACCTTTTATGGAGATATGTGTGGGCAGGGCATTTTTATACTGTTTTGATGTTATTGCCGCCGCAATAACCGTGGGGGAGTGTCGGTTGCCCACATCGTTCTGCACGATTACCACTGGGCGTGTGCCGCCCTGCTCACTGCCAACAACGGGGCTTAAATCTGCATAAAATACTTCACCGCGTTTTATTTCCATATTTTTACACCTCTGCAATATCTTTTCTGTCTTAAGTATCGGCAGACAGAGGCAGTATATTCATTGTAAATGTGACAATTTTGTAATTGTGAATTTTTGCCATAATAGATAGATTAGATGGCATATATATGGTAAAGTAATAGTATACTATTTGTTTTGGGTGAAAATATGAATGTTAAAAAACCTTTGATAAAAATAATCTCCATATTTACCATAGCGTTGCTGATTTTTGTTTTCGCAGGCAAAATTGTATCCGGTGTACTGCCAGCCTTCAGCGAAAAAGAAAGCCACAGTATAACCGATGCCGATGGTGCATGGGGAGACGCCAGGTCTGACTTTCAGCGCAACGGGCTGAAAGCAATGTGGATAAGCTATATAGAACTGCAGACTGTGGATTTTTCAAATCGGGAAAGTTTCACTGCCGATATAAAAGAAATGTTTACAAACTGCAAAAATATGGGGCTGAACACAGTAATTGTCCACACACGTTCTTTTGGTGACGCCTATTATAAGTCCAACCTTTTCCCTTACAGCCATATTATGTCCGGCGTTCAAGGGCAGGACCCAGGCTTTGACCCGCTGGAAATTATGACAGAAACTGCCCACGATGTGGGGCTGAGAATAGAAGCCTGGATTAACCCTTACCGAGTAAAACTTTACAATCACCCAAAAGAACTGTCTGCAGATAACCCTGCACAGCGAAGTGAACTGACTATTACGGTGGACAGTGGTATTTATTACAACCCTGCCCTGCAGGAAGTGCGCGACCTGGTTACAAACGGGGTGATGGAAATTATCCATAACTACGATGTGGACGGCATACATTTTGATGACTATTTCTATCCAGACACAGACCCGGCCATTGATGCCACCCACTATGCCGCCTACAGCGGAAATATGTCTCTTGATGACTGGCGCAGAGAAAATGTGAATATGCTTATTCGCCAGGTCTACCGGGCAATAAAAGGCGAAAATCCGGACATAACCTTTGGTATCAGCCCACAGGGCAACGATGACAACAACTACCATATGCAGTATTCAGACATAAAACTGTGGATGGCCCAGGAAGGCTATGCCGACTATATAATGCCACAGTTGTACTGGGGGTTTGACTATCTGACCAAAAGCGGCAGTGACAGATACGGCTTTAAAAATCTGAGCTATGAATGGTCACAGTATAAAATGCACGACGGTGTAAAACTTTACATAGGCCTGGGTGCATACAGAATAGGTGCCGGTGATGGCGGTGCCAACAACCAGGCAGAGTGGCAGTCTGGCGACAACCTGGCCCGTATGATAGATGTGGTAAATGCAAACCCTAATATCGATGGTTATGCCATCTACAGCTATAACAGTCTGTTTGACAAAACTGAATACGGAGATATAAAAACAGCTGAAATAAAGGCTGTTACAGAGAAAAATCACGGCTGAAATATAAAAGGGACTTGTTGAAAACAAGTCCCTTTTGTTTTATTTTGTAAAATTACACGCCCAGTCGCCGTTTACAGCCATTGGAGGGTCTGCTTTGTTGTATGCAACAAATGAAGTTACAATCAGCTTATAACTGCCATTATCTATATCACTTATATCGATTCTGATTTCTGCCTGGCCATCGATTATTTTGGTATGTTCTGTATAAGAACCATCTTTTACCACTTTTCCATTGCCATCAACAATCTGATAATTGCCGATACCCATTTCTGCCGCTATAAAAGGTGCTTTATCTGTAAAAGCTGCGATAGCGGCAAGAGTATCGCCATCAATGTTTACTTTAAGTGCAATTTCATCAGTTGCCTGCTCATAGGTAGTTCCAATAACTGCTCCATCAGGGCGTTTTACGTCCCGGAAAAAACCTTTCAGTAAGCCTGATGCTGCCATTGCTGACACAGACAGAGACAAACAGATTGCCAGTGCAGCAAATACTGCTGTCGGTTTTTTGAATAATTTATTGTTTTTCATAGTTGTTTCCTTTCGTTGTTGTGAAATCTGTTTTTTGCAGTTTTCTGCGATGCGTATTTTCATATCTTCGGGCATCACTATTTTTTCGGCGATATTTTTGATGTTGTTATATTTCATATTACAGATACTCCTTTTCATAGATTTCCTTTAACAGCCTTCTGCCTTTTTGTAGTCTCATTTTGACTGCTGAAGACGTCCTGCCTATAATTTTCGCTATATCTTCTATAGGATACTCTTCAATATAATAAAGTGCCATAACAAGTCTGTATTTTTCTGGCAACGCAGTAAGCGCTTCAATAATGCTGTAATCTGCGGTCTGCTCTGGCACACTTTCAAGAAAACTGTCATCTATATGTATATGTCTTGTCTGGAAACGCAGTATATCCCTGCATTTGTTGGTAGCCACTTTTATAAGCCACGCCTTCTGATGTTCGCTGTCCAGAAAAACAGGGGCTTTCTGATAATATTTGATGATTGTTTCCTGCACCACATCCTCGGCGTCGCTTTCGTTTTTCAACATAATCACAGACAGCCTGTATAACATATCGCCGTATTTCTGAATTATAATTTCAATATCATCAGCTGGCCACTCTGATGTATTTTTCATTTTATCTACCCCCTTTCACTTATAACACGTTCAAATACTCCATTTGGTCAACTTTTATTGGAATAAAATTAAACGGATGTGACAGCACATCCGTTTTGCTGTATTTATTGCAATCTGCCATCCTTCAGCATATAGTTGCAGTCAGCGTATTTCAGCAGACTGTTGTCGTGGGTAATCATCACTATGGCGCTGCCGCCATCACGCAGGGATAAAATCCCTTTCATTACCATTTCGGCGCTTTCTTTATCCAGATTACCTGTAGGCTCGTCACAGAACAATATTCTGGGCCTTGTCACCAGTGCTCTGGCCACAGCCACTCTCTGCTGCTGGCCGCCCGACAGTTGATGTGGGTAATGGTACAGCTTATCCCCAAGTCCCATTTTTTCCAGGGCGTTTATAGCCGCACTTCTGCGGTGGAAATATTTTACTCTGTTGTATTTCAGTGGCAGGGCCACATTTTCCATACTGTTTTTACTGCTTATAAGGTTGTAGCTCTGAAAAATGAAGCCCATATGTTTTCGGCGCAAAAGTGACATTTCTTTATGGGAAATATTCTTTATTTCTTTGTCCATCAGATAAAGCCGGCCGGCATCAAATGTATCCAGTCCGCTGAGTACATTCAGCAGGGTGCTTTTGCCTGTGCCGGAGGGGCCGGTAATTATACAGAATTGCCCCGACTTTACATGCAGGTCGAGATTATCCAGCACATTAAGATCACCATAACTTTTACAAATTTTTTCTGCTCTTATCATTTCAAATCCCCGATTATATATATCGTGGATTAGTATTGCAAAAAAGCCTTCCGCATAAACGGAAGGCTTTAAATATTACAGTATTTTATTAAAAAACAATGCCGATTGCGCCCAGCAGACCGAATGAAACGATGCCCATAATTATACCTGCTGTGAGAACACCACAGAGAACAGCCAGCAGGGATTTGCCTTTATCCAGGTCCAGCAGTGCAGCGGCCAGGGAACCTGTCCAGGCACCTGTACCAGGCAGAGGGATAGCAACAAATGCATACAGTGCCAGGTATTTTGCATCACCGAATTTTGCACCAGCGGCGTGGCCTTTTTCCAGCACGTAGTTCACGATTTTTGTAAAAATGCTGAATTTTGCCATATACTGCAGCACAGGTTTTACCAGCCACAGAATAAATGGCACAGGAATCATATTGCCGAATGCGGCAACAAGATATGTAGTCATAAAAGGCAGTCCCATACCAACACCGATAGGCACAGCGCCACGCAGCTCGATAATAGGCAGCATGGATACGAAAAATACCCAGAAATAATCTTTAAATAATCTATTCATAAAAACCTCTTTGTTTAAGTATTTTTGAAATTTGCAACCTTTTTATTATACCATATACTGTGTGAAAAATAAAGAGAAAACCCGAAAATAACTAAATAGTAATTTATTACTTAAATATTGAAATTATTGACTAAAAACTATATAATAATATAATAAATATGATGAATAAGTGTTTCTTCATATATTATTACGCATAGAATAATCGGAGATATAAATATGAAAAAGTTTTTAACAGTTTTGCTTTCCGGTATTATGATGGCAGGACTTTTCACAGCCTGCACATCAGGTGGCGAGGTTTCCAGCCAGCCTGAACCGGAACCAACACCTAAGGTATGGTACCAGAACCCACTTACAGGTGAAGAACAGAGCATAGATTATCCATACGGTGTAAGCCCGGTTGCTGTAATGGTAAACAACATTATGAGCAGAGACAGCTATCAGAGCGCCTGGCCACAGAGCGGTCTGTCAAAAGCTGATGTGGTGTACGAAATGGAAACAGAAGGCGGTATCACAAGATATATGGCTCTTTTCCGTGACTGGACAAAAATGCCTGTAGTAGGCCCTATCCGTTCAGCCAGAGACCAGTTTGTACAGCTGATGATGCCAATGGGCTGCCTGTACGTACACGATGGTGCTTCCACATATGCAAAAGATATGCTGGAAAGATACGGCTATTGGGACAGAGATCTGCAGCCAAACAAAAACATTGCTTTCCGTGACCTGACAGAATACAACAAAGGCCTGAAAGCAAAAGAACATACAGAATTCACATCCGGCCAGCTTATCGACGAAGCTATCAACAGCGGCAAATACGATATTGACCACTATGACGAACCGCTGAACCTGTTCGAATGGGTTAAATATGACGAGCCTGCAAGAGTGCTGGATGGCGTGGATGTTTCCACAATTGAATGGCGTTTCTCCAACAGCTACGCCGCAAAAATGACATATAACGCTGACACAAACAAATATACAAAAGAACATATCAACCTGGCATCCCAGTTCTCCAAACCTCTTATAGACGCTGGCGAAAACGGTATACCTGTAGAGTTTGACAATGTTTTTGTCCTCTGGACACAGATTGAAAGATACCCAGACGGTATCCTTTCTGATGTAAGCCTTATATGGGGCGGCATCGGCTACTATTTCAACGGCGGCAAAGTGGAAAAAGTACGTTGGATGAAAGGTGAACCTCACGAAAGCCTGCGCATCGTGTCCCTGGACGGTACAGAAACAAATGTGCCAATCAACGTTGGTAAAAGCTATATTGCCTTTGTTGACCTGGACTACTTTGGTGCATATATGCTGGATGGCGTGATAGTAGACTCTGCCGGTGATTACAAACCTGTGGAAGATATGACTGTTGAAGAAGGCGTGGAAGCTGTAGATTAATATCAATTTGTAAGAATATATTAATAAATTTTACACAATTAAACATATTCAAAGTGTTACAATATATTCAGGAAAATCACAAACAATCGAGGTGTTTATTATAAAAAAGATTATATCCATAATTCTGGCACTTATTGTGTCAGTTTCAATGATGACCGGCTGTTCTTCAAAACCAGACAGCAACAGCGAAGATATTGCCGCAGACCCTGCAGTAAAACGGAAAGAATACAACTATCTGACTGGTTTGCCTTTTGCAGAAGGTGCAGACAAAAAAGCCAGACCTATAGCTGTTATGATAAACAATCTTAAGATTGCACATCCACAGAGCGGACTCACCAATGCAGATATTATTTATGAAGCAGTTACAGAAGGCGGTATCACACGTCTGATGGCACTGTATTCTGACATTGAAAAAATAGACAAAGTAGGCCCTGTAAGAAGTGCACGTGATGCATTTATTGAAATGATGTTGCCGCTGAACGCTATTTATGTTCATATCGGTTCATCAACATCTGCCACAAAAATGCTGAACTTCTATTCCTATCAGGATATAGATGGCATCTATCTGGGTTCTCTGGCATTCCAGCAGAATCCTGAACTGGCAAAGTCAAAAGGTCCGGAACACAGCTGGTTCACAGACAAAAACCTGATTAAAGCAGGTATTGAAAAGAACGGCATAGTGACAAAAAACAATTTCTATCCTGCTTTCCAGTTTGTTGAATATGGTAAAGATCCTGTTGTTCCAGCAGGCGGTAATGCCAACAATGTGGCCTTTGCATATTCATCCTATGCAGATGTGGCTTTCAATTATGATGCTTCCAGCGGCAAATATATGAAGAGTGCTTTTGGCGCACCTCATATGGATGCAGACACAAACAGTCAGCTTGCATTTGACAATGTTATTATAATAATTGCAGATGTGGGTATCCAGGAAGAAAACGGCGTGCTGGCTGATATCGATATGTCCGGTGGCACAGGCTACTATTTCTACGGTGGCAAATACGAAGAAATCACATGGGAAAAAGGCGAACCTGAACAGCCACTGATGCTGTATGGCGCCGATGGTGAAATTCTTGGCGTAAACACAGGCAAAAGCTATGTGGGCATTCTGGACAAAGATCAGCTGGAAACAATGGTTATCAGCGAAGAAACACAGACTGTTGCAAGTGTTGAAAGAGTACAGTAAACAAGATAGTAAAACCCGGAACGTTGTTCCGGGTTTTGTTTTTTATGTTTTTATGCTATAATTATAAAAAAGGTTGCTATAGCAACACAAAAGGTGATTTTATGAAAATTCTCACAGAAAATCTGTTGTTTCAAGGGTTAGACAACACTGAAATTCAGCAGATACTTAATACAGTAAGGCACAACGAAAGAAGTTATTCCCCCGGTGAAACCATAGTGCGCCAGGGCGATATTATTGACAGCATCGGAATATTGCTGGCAGGCAATGCTGTGGGTAAAAAATACACCCCTGAGGGCGAAGAAATCATAGTGTCACAGATGGCCCCAAACAGTATTTTCGGGGATGTGCTGTCGGGCGCCATAGGTTTTTCCAGCCCGGTTACAGTGCAGGCGTTGAAAAACTGTCGCGTGCTGTTTATAAACTATCAGCAGCTGTTATTTGCCGACGCACCTGCCACTCATAAAGTGCTGCAGAATATTATACAGAATATTTCCCGCAAGTATTTCACCCAGAACAAGCGAACCGATATTCTTATGCTGAAAAGTGTAAGAAGCAAGATACTCAGCTATCTGGAATGGCAGAAAAGCATCAACAACAGCAACAGTTTTTCAATAAATCTTGACCGAAGACTTATGGCAGACTTTCTGGGTGTGGAGCGCAGTGCCCTTTCAAGAGAGCTGTCCCGAATGAAAAAAGAAGGTATTATAGATTTTCATAAAAACAAATTCACTCTTTTGTACTGAAACTGTTGTTTTACCAAGGAAACAGTGATATTATAAAAACATATTCAATTCGTTATATATAAAGGAGATAAATTATGCTTACACTTGAAAGAGCACACGAACTGCTGGCTACCACAACTACAGAACCACATCTGATTCTGCACGCAAAAAATGTTATGTATGCTATGGGCGGCCTGGCGAAACATTTTGGTGCTGATGTTGACCACTGGAAAGCAATCGGCTATCTGCACGACTATGACTATCAGCAGCATCCGGAAGAACATCTGGATCACACAGCTGGCCCGCTGAAAGAAGCCGGTCTGACAGACGAAGAAATCCGTGCTATCCTTTCTCACGGCTATACTCTGAGAAACGATGTAGAACCTAAAGAAAACATTGAAAAGTCACTGTTTACAGTTGATGAACTTACAGGTATTATCCAGGCTGCAGCCAGAATGAGACCTCGGGGCATCACAGATATGGAAATTTCCAGCTTTATGAAAAAATTCAAAGACAAGAAATTTGCCGCAAAATGCAACCGCGATGTTATTAAGCAGGGCTGTGAAATGCTGGGTATGGAAGTAAAAGAAGTTGCTGCTATCTGCATTGAAGCTATGAAAGAACATGCAGAAGAACTGGAAATTGGCCCAAAAGCATAAAATTTAACCATTTTGGCGGTAAACTACAACTAAACTGAATGGTCACACAACTAAACCGCGGGTCGGTTGAGTAGTGTGACCTTTTGTTTTATGATTAAATCATCAAAACAAAGGAGTAAAAAGATGAATAAACAGTCCCTTGGCGATATGATTGCCACTTTAAGAAAAGAACACAATATGACACAGCTGCAGCTGGCTGAAAAAATGAACGTAACTGATAAAGCCGTTTCCAAATGGGAAAGAAATCTTTCCTGCCCTGATATAGACAGCCTGCCTAGGCTGGCAGAAATTTTTGACATAAGTGTAGATGAATTGATGCAGGTAAAAGACAGAAGCAAGCAGGAAACAACGCCAAAATCTGAAAAGATAATAAATATTGCCCTGAAAGCGATACCTCTGGCAATGGGCGTGGCAGTGACAGTATCCGCTTTTCTTGAAAATCTGGATACTTATTCCGCACTGAGAATGCTTGGCATCGCCGTAGCTTGCCTGGGTATCGACAGACTGAAAGATATCAAAGAGTAAATTATAGCTTGCAGGGCAGGCGAAGGCAGTTTGTCACCACAAATTCCAGCCTGCCGCTTATATAAATAAAAACCGACACGGTGTTGCCGTGTCGGTTTGTTTTGTAATTAGTAGCGTGTTTCAGCGCCAACTGTGTGTACCAGAGTTTTTGTTACTGTTGCTGCCACTTTTTCAATTTCTTCAGAAGTAAGAGTTTTTGTTGTGGAAGCAATAACCAGACGTACAGTAACTGATTTTTTGCCCTGTGGCACCTGTTTGCCTTTGTATTCGTCAACGAATGAAGCAGATTTCAGCAGTTTTTCGGATTTTGCTTTCTTCATAATTGCTTCGTAGATTGTTTCCCATTTTGTTGATTCGTCAAACAGCAGGGAAATATCATAGTTGTTTTCTGGGAATTCTGGCAGATGTTTGAATTCGTTTGTTCTTGACTTAAATGGAACAAGTTTGTAGAAATCCAGCTCAAACAGGATAGCAGCCAGGTTTTTGATGCCGCATTCCATAGATGGTTTCTTTGCCAGCAGACCCATATCGCCAACTTTTACATCGCCAACATAGATGTTCAGCCATACTGTGTTGTCAGCCCATACAGGTTTTACATCTTTTCTGAATGTAAAGCCTTCCATATGTGTGTATCTTGGCATCATTTCCAGCACACCTTTAGCTTTGCGGAACAGACCTACGATATCGTTTGCGTTGCCTGTGAATGCACCACCGATAGCTTTTGTATAGCCTGGGATTTTTTCTTTTTCATCGTATTTGCTTACATAGTCTTTGTCCATGTATGTCTGTGCTTCTTCAAAGATAGCAAAATCAGAATAGAATCTTTCGTTTTTAGCTACTGCGTCACAGATGTTTGGCAGGATAGAGCATTTGATGAATTTTTCTGTTGGTGATGGAGGTGTAGACAGTTTCAGCAGGCCGTCTGTTGTACCCATAATAGCTTCAACTGTTTTGTCTGTCATCCAAGGATATGTAAAGATTTCCTGCATATTGCAACGGAATGCCAGATATTCTTTGATTTTTCTTGAAAGGTCAAAGTCCAGCTGGTTGATAGCTGCTTCAAAAGTAGTAGTAATTTTTGTAGCCTGGATGTTGTCATAACCGTAGATACGTGCGATTTCCTCCATGATATCAGCTTTTTCAGAGATATCGCCTGTTGAACGCCAGGAAGGTGTTACAACGTGAAGATTGTCGCCATCGATAGTTACATCAAAGCCCATTCTGGACAGTTTATTGATGATGTATTCGTTAGGGAATGTCTGGCCAAGGCGTCTTTCCAGCCAGTTCAGGCTTACATCAATAACAGGTTTTTCAATTTCTGTTGGGTATACATCACCGTATGCTGTAATTGTCATTTCAGGATACAGTTCTTTGTACATTGCCAGTGCCATATTGCGTGCCAGATCACATCTTTCAGGATCGATAGCTTTTTCGTATCTGGAAGATGCTTCTGTTCTTACATCATAGCGCTGTGTTGTTCTGCGGATACCGCGGGATTCAAAGTTTGCAATTTCCAGAATAACATCTTTTGTTTCAGGCAGGATAGAGTCTTTTGCACCACCCATAACGCCTGCAAGACCTACAGGGCCTGTAGCATCTGCAATAACCAGGTCATCTGTGTTCAGTTCCAGTTCTTCACCGGACAGCAGAACCAGTTTTTCGCCTTCCTGTGCCATTCTTGCAGAGATAAAGTCTACGATATGGTCTTTGTCATATGCGTGTGTAGGCTGACCTGTTGCCAGCATTACATAGTTTGTTACGTCAACAAGAGCGTTGATTGGGCGCACGCCTACACGCCACAGACGTGTCTGCATTTCAAATGGAGATTCTTTTACATAAAGACCTTCCATTTTTGTGCCGATGAATCTGCGGCATCTTTCGCTGTCGCCGATTCTGATATCAATGCCACCTTCTGCTTCAGGAATAATTTCAGCAATTGGTTCCAGAGGCAGGTCGTAAAGTGTGGCAATTTCTCTTGCAATACCGTAGTGACCCCACAGGTCAGGACGGTTTGTCATTGATTTATTGTCAATTTCCAGGATAACGTCATCCAGGTTAAGAGCTTTTGCAATTGGGTCACCTGCTTCGCATTCAAATGCGTTCAGGTTCAGGATTTCGTGTTCGCCGCCAAGTGGGAACAGGTCTTCCAGACCGATTTCTGTGGAAGCACAGATCATACCGTAGCTTTCCACACCGCGCAGTTTGGAAACTTTGATTTCCACTGGTTCGCCTTCACCGTGCCATTTTACAAATGTGCCAGGTACAGCAACAGCAACTTTCTGGTTTACTTCCAGGTTGGAGCCGCCGCAAACGATTTCCTTGATTTCACCGCCACCGATGTCTGTGCGGCATACACGCAGTTTGTCTGCGTTTGGATGTGGAAGAACTTCTTTGATAACACCTACAACGATACCGTCAAATCTTTTGCCCAGTTCTTCTGCATCTTCAACTTCAACAGTTGACATTGTCAGGTCATAAGCCAGCTTTTTCAGGTCCATGTCAGCAGGAAGTTTTACATAATCTTTAATCCAGTTCAATGATACTTTCATTATCTTTACCTCCTACAAATTAACGGAACTGTTCCAGGAATCTAAGGTCAGCAGAGTTGAACAGACGTACGTCGTCAATGCCGTAGCGCATCATAACCAGTCTGTCCAGACCGATGTTTACATAGAAGCCTGTGTATTCATCTGGGTCAAGGCCTGCAGAACGCAGAACGTTTGGATGTGGTGTGCCGCCTGGCATAACTTCGATCCAGCCTACCTGTTTACATACGCTGCAGCCTTTGCCGCCGCAAACCAGACATTCCATATCGATTTCATAGCCAGGTTCAACAAATGGGAAGAAGCCGGAACGCATTCTGATTTTTACTTCTCTGCCGAATACTTTGGACAGGATAGTCTGAATCATTACCTTGCCGGCTGTAAATGTAAAGTCTTTGTCAACGATAAGAGCTTCGTACTGGAAGAATGCTCTTTCGTGGCGTGCGTCAGTTGTTTCGTTTCTGTATACGCGGCCTGGATATACAAAGCGGTATGGTGCTTTGTGTGTCTGCAGATAGCGTACACTGTCACCTGTCAGATGAGGGCGCAGGCACAGTTTGTCCCAGCTTTCGCCGCTGTCGTGGCCTTCCAGCCAGTATGTATCCATGCTTTCTCTTGCAGGGTGGTTTGGAGGGAAGTTCAGCTTGTCGAATGAGTAGTATTCGCTGGAGATATCTGTAGCTTCGAATACTTCAAAGCCCATTGAACGGAATGCATCGTTCAGGTCATAGCACATCTGGATAATAGGGTGCAGACCGCCGCCGATAGGTGGCAGACCAGGAACAGTAACGTCAAAGTCAGCAGATACTTCGCTGGCTTTCAGTTTAAGTTCTTCTCTTCTTGTGTCAATCAGTTCGCTCAGCTGATTTTTTGTCCGGTTGATAAGCTGACCGGCTGCAGGGCGTTCTTCTTTTGGCAGTTTGGACATTTCTTTCATAAGCAGAGTTACAGAACCCTGTTTGCCCAGCAGGCTACCCTTAACCTCCTGCAGTTCAGCCTCTGTTTTCGCTTCGTTTACCCGCTGGATACCGTCGCGAAGCAGAGCTTCCAATTTTTCTTTCATATATAGTTCCTCCGATTTTCAAACACAGAGGGATAAATATTCACTCTCTCTATCCGAAAACATCCCTTTGTGTTTTAAAAATATTATTTCTTGTAATATAATATTATACATTTAAGGCAATAGCTTGTCAATTAATAAACACATTTGCTTTCCACCTGCGGAAAGTATAAAAAATGTGCCGAAAAATGACACATATCCAAATAGATGGTTTTTATACTTGAATTGTTCACATTTATACTGTACAATAGAGTTAGTATAAAGGAGGGTGTAGGATGAGCGAAACCACTATTTTTTCAATTTTTAATGAAAGAGACGAAGAAATCAGACAGACTTTGAAGGAAGTGTATGATGCTTTGAAGGAAAAGGGATATAATCCAATCAACCAGATTGTGGGCTATATTCTGTCAGAAGACCCTACCTACATCACTACACACCAGGGAGCAAGAAACAAAATAAGAAAGCTGGACAGAGACGATATTCTCCAGAGTCTGCTGAAAAACTATCTTGCATAGTCTCCCTGAGTAAATTCAAGGAGGTACCCAATGGACGCACCATTGACTTACAAAGGTTTGCCGCTTGTGCGCAACAACGACGAAATGTATTACGGTAATCCGGATGCACCGGTTATTGTTTACCTCAAGGTTCTCAGCACAAAGCAGGTAGGTAACCAGACAGTATCTGACAAGATACACGTTTCTTTAATTTCTACAGACACATCTCTGGACCCTATTCAGAGAATGAAAAAACAGGGTATCAAAAACGGTCTGTACAGCGCTCTTGATGTAGGCGCAGTATGGCTGCAGAGCGAAATGTCTAAATAATTGACAATAAAAGCGGGCAAAGCCCGCTTTTTTGTTTGTAGAATTTATTGTTCGCCCTCCCAGGGAATAAGAATATCCCGGGGGATTTTTGTTGCATCAAATCTATAGTGGCGCAGTACCTCGCCGCGTTTAAAATAATATTCTTCCCTTACGGGCTGACCACCGTTGTGTATTATATAGCACTGGCCGTCTTTGTTGCGCTTGTCGCTGACGATGCCGATGTGCTTGTTATCTTTGAATATCACTATATCCCCAGGCTGCCACCGGGAGATATCTGTTGTGTCTGTGGTGATTTCACTGGCGTATTTATCAAAGAATACACGCAGATTTACGACCCTGCGGAAATCAATGTTGGAATCCCTCTTGGTCACTCGGGGATAGTCCTGTGGACTGTGCATAATATCCCTGTCCACCATCAGTTTAAGGCTGTAGCCTGCTTCTCTGAATGCGCGCCACACCACATCGGTACATACGCCCACATCATCGTCGGGATAGCCACCCTGCACATAACTGCCATCATATCTGGGGTGGTTTTTGGCGTCCTTTCTTGCCCCCGACAGTATTTCAGTATAATCATCAACACCATCTGCGTCAAAGTCTGTGGCGGCGATTACCGTTTCTATGCCGAAGTTCTCAGCGGTGTAACTTTTTTGGGGTATCAGATTGTAATAGCTGGCCAGCTGCCAGGCTGTAATAAGAAAAGGCATACAAAAAGAAAGTATTACAGCAACTGTGAATATTTTCAAAGCTTTTTTCATAACAGCACCGCCCTTTCAGGTGTAATTATATCATATATGGCATTAAGAATTTATTAAGGAGTGGTAAATTTTGCTTTAATATGCTATTCTTTAAGTATATTCAGAACACAAAGGTGATTTTATGATAAAAGAACTTGTACACGATCCGCTGTTTCTTGCCCTTGAATCAGAGGTGGCAACCAAAGATGATTTACATATTGCCACAGACCTGCTGGAAACACTGATTGCCCACCGGGACAGCTGTGTGGGTATGGCGGCAAATATGATAGGCGAAAGAAAGCGCATTATCGCCATAGACAATGACGGCGAATATATGGTTATGATCAACCCGGTTATACTGAAAAAAGATGGCCGGTATAAAACACAGGAAAGCTGTCTGTCCCTGCTGGGCGGTCCAAGAGATACGGTGAGATATAAATCCGTAAAGGTACAGTGGCAGACCACCGATTTCAAAATAAAGATAAAAACCTTCAAGGACTTTACCGCGCAGATAATCCAGCACGAAATTGACCACTGCAACGGAGTGCTTATATAAGGAGCGGAATATGCCAAAACTGACCCCGTTACATATAGAATACCGTAAGGCCTGCGCACGGGAATTGAAATTTCTTGAAAAACGCAGTAAGAAAAAAGACAACGGCCTGACAAAAATGCTGGCAGACAAAGTGCCTGCAGGCCTGCAGTCCACACTTGACAAAGCTTTTGAGAAATCTTTTGCGCTGATTTTTGAAAAAGGCACGGGCCTGATAGAAAAAACATACGACAAAGAAAAAATACGGCAGGATTTCCGGCTGGACGATTATATCGCAACAGTAAAAAATGATAAAAAATCCTTAAAAACCATTTCGGCAAAGGCTGACCGCAGCAGCCTGGGCAACACCCTCGTGTCAGGTGTGTCCGGTGCAGGCATGGGTTTTGTAGGAATAGGCCTGCCGGACATAGCTGTGTTTACTGCCCTTATGCTGAAAAATCTGTATCAGCTTTCGGCCAAATACGGCTATGACTATGAAAAAGAGGAAGAAAAGCAGTTTATTCTTATGCTGATTCAGGGTGCTTTTTCCTATGGGGAACAGCTGCTGGAAATCAATGACAGAATAAACAGCTTCATACACAATAAAGTTTTTCTGAACGGCATAAACATATCAGAAAACATAACAAAAACCGCCGCCTGTCTGTCCAGCGAAATGCTGTATCTTAAATTCCTCCAGGGTATTCCTCTGGTGGGAGCTGTAGGCGGTGGGTATGATGCTGTGTATATGAACCGCATAAACAGCTATGCCAACATGAAATACAACTACAGATATCTCAATGGCAGACTGCGCCGATAGCAGTTTTTTTACAAATTTCTCCAGTTCTTAATAATTTGACAAGTATCGCATTTATTCCCGTTGAAGATGATGTTGGAAAAATGATAACATTGTAGTGGTTAATAGAGATGCTTGTCGTACTGTGTATTGCTGTGTAGGAGTAAACATATGAAAAGTAATCTCAAAATTTTATTCTGCGAGCAAAATCCACGGATAATTTCCGGTTGCCGCCTTTTCTTTGAAGACAAAAATGTTAATATTATGTTCTGCGAAAAAGACGGTAATCTTCTTTTGGAGAAAATAGAAGAATATCAGCCAGATGTGGTGTTTACAGATATTTTCCTTGCCGGAATCGATGCGATAGAGGTGAAAAAGCAGGCAGACCTGCTGGACAGCAAACCACAGCTGTTTTTCGCCACCTGTTCATTTGACAATGACGAAACTTTGCGCCAGGTTATGAACGCAGGGTTCAACTATTATTTCCTTAAACCCTATTCCTTTGAAGTGGCTTATGAAAGAATCTGCGATATCCTTGATATGAAGAAAGAAAAATCTTTCGACAACGATCTTGAAGCAAGGGTTACGGAGGTGCTGCATAATATGGGTGTGCCTGCCCATATCAAAGGCTATGATTTTCTCAGACAGTCAATCATTATGGCTGTGGAAGATCCGCAGGTTATCAGACTGGTGACAAAAAGACTGTATCCGGATATTGCCAGAATGAACAATACTACAGCTTCCCGCGTAGAGCGCGCCATACGCCATGCCATTGAAGTGGCCTGGGACAGAGGCAATGTAGATGTTCTCAACGAATATTTCGGCTACACCATAAACAATATGCGTGGCAAACCTACCAACAGCGAATTTGTTGCCATGATATCTGACAGACTGCGTCTGGAAAACAAAAAGTTCCGAGTGGTATAAACAGAATAAAACCGATTACCTGCCAACGGCAGAAATAAAGCACCGCCTGTCTTATGATATGCGGTGTTTTATTGTGTATATTTTGTGAAAACAATAATAAAACCCTTGACAGTTAGCGTGCGCTAACTTATAATATAGCCAATAAAAGTGCACAGGGAAATGCACTTATTGGAAATTATTAAGCCACATTAATCCTCACTCCAAAACATAGCTATACATAACGAAAGGCGCTGTACAAAGCGCCTTTTGTATTGTGGAGAAAATCACAGCATCAGTTGGCGGTTATGGTTTTCTGACAAAAATTCCAGGGTGACACAGTCACACAGCAGTTGACTTAAAGCGAAAAAGTGCTATAATAAGATTAAAGATAAATGATACAATATACCAATAGATATGACATATAAATAAAGAAGGTGACATTATGACAATAGATATTATGAAAGGGATTATGATACCTCTGATAGGCACATCTCTGGGGTCCGGTGCAGTTTTTGTTCTGGCAAAAGGTATGAACAAAACAATGCAGCGCATACTTACAGGTTTTGCAGGCGGTGTTATGATAGCGGCGTCTATATGGAGCCTTCTGATACCGGCTATGGACCAGGCCAGCCATATGGGCAAACTGTCCTTTGTGCCTGCGGCGGCAGGTTTCTGGGCAGGGGTGCTGTTCCTGCTTTTCCTTGACAGACATATCCCTCATATGCATATGGACCAGCAGGCCGAAGGGCCAGAAAGCAACATGGACAAGAACATAATGCTGGTGCTGGCAGTGGCTATGCACAACCTGCCTGAAGGTATGGCGGTAGGTGCAATATGGGCAGGCATAATGTCCGGCAACAGCGCTGTATCAATGGCGGCGGCAATCGCACTGTCAATCGGCATTGCAATACAGAACTTCCCTGAAGGTGCTATTATCTCAATGCCTCTGCGGTCAAACGGTATGAAAAAGTCAAAGGCTTTTATGTACGGCGTGGCCAGCGGTATAGTTGAACCTATCGGTGCATTGCTCACAATTATGGCGGCAAAATTTGTGCTTCCATTATTGCCATTCACACTCAGCTTTGCGGCAGGTGCAATGATATATGTAGTGGTGGAAGAACTGATACCTGAAATGAGCGCTGGTGAACATTCCAACATAGGTACAATCTTCTTCGCAGTAGGCTTTTCAGTAATGATGATACTTGACGTTGCACTTGGGTAGTGCAAACCTCTGATATATAATCCTGAGAAAATACCGGGTACATTATGTACCCGGTATTTTCATTAACAAAAAACGGGGTAAAAGCCCCGTTTTTACTGAGAAATTAAGAAAAAATTAAACAATGAACTATTTGTTTTTTCACAAATTAGTGATATTATATTAAGAAACCAATTATGGAGGAATTATGTTTTTTCTTACAGCTGTTCAGCCGGTGGACATCACCAAAGAAATACCTTTGAAATACTGGATACTTTTCATCGCTGTAATGGCGGTGATTCTTCCACTTGCTTCAAAATTCCTCACACATCTGTTTATACCCAAAAGCGATGAAGAAGATGCACCTGTATGGTCTTCAATGAGCAGAAGGAACAAAAAGGGCAGATGGTTTTAATCTCCCAGTCTGTACACATCTGTGTAAACAGCCTGCACTTTCGGTGATACAAACTTATCCTTGTGGTAAAAACCGAAATACCATTTTTTATATTCCACCTTTGATGAAATTTCATCAAGGTAGTCGAACAGATGGCCGAATGTGAAACTGTCCATATTCAAAAATCTGTTGATGTTTCCGCTTGGTGAGTGGGTCAGTATATAGTCCACTTTCCAGCCGTGTCTTTCCAGGTTGGCACTGCAGCGGTCAAAATCAGCCTGGCTTGGCGGATAATCGCTGAAAACGTCATCGATATAGTCATCAGCGCCGCCGAAGCACAACAGTTTCATATCATCAACTTCTACAACTTCGCCGCGTTTTATGTAATATACCTGCCCTGGGCAGATTTCCTTTGCCTGGGCGCCGTGATAAACGGTGTCAGGAAACTGTTCCAGAGCGGCAAAGTTTTCGTTGTAACCGTCGATAAACAGCACCTTGAAAGGCAGTTTTGATATCTTTTTCAGATTCTTTTCCTGCTGTTTGTCTCCGCTCCACACAAAGCCAAAGTCACCCAGAACAATCAGGGTGTCAAATTTTTTTATCTGCTTCAGGCTTTTGTCTGTCAGTCGTTCCAGCTCCCCGTGGGTGTCGGCGGTTATAAAAATCATATTTTGTCCTCTTTTTTCTACTTTATTTATATATCTGTTTATGGTATAATAAATTGGTTAAAGAAAAATAACTATTTTTTATTGATTTGATTAATATTTTAATATAAATTCCAAGGAATGTCCATATGAAAAAATTTATCAGAATTATAAGCATGACTCTGTGCATGCTGCTGTGCTTTTCTATGGTACAGCTGCCTGCAGCCGCTGCCACCACAGCGAGATACGAGCTGCCTTTTGAAGTAAATGCAAGGGCATATGTTCTTGCCAGCCTTGATACAGGCGAAATTATTTTTGAAAAAAACAGCAATGAGAGATACGACCCTGCCTCTCTTACCAAATTGCTGACAGCATATACAACATACAAATATGTAGAAGATTTTGACGGTACAAAGGTTACCGCCCCAAGATATGTATATGACGAACTGTTTGGTATGAACTCTTCCACAGCGGATATCCGCCAGGGCGAAATCCTTTCAGTAAAAGATTTAATGTATGCAATGCTGCTGCCATCAGCCAATGAAGCGGCCAGCATCCTTGCAGACTATATCGGCAACGGTGACATCACCAACTTCTGTATGATGATGAACAACGAGGCCAGAAAACTGGGCTGTAAAAACACCAATTTTACCAATGCCCACGGCCTGTTTACAGACAATCACTACACATCAGCATATGATATGTATCTGATTGCCAAGGCCTGCTATAATACTCCGGGTTTTATGGATATAGTTACAACAAACACTTACTATATGCCAGCCAATATAAAACACGCCAGCGAATACCCTATACAGAACACAAACAAAATGCAGGTGAGAACATCACCTTACTACCGTTCATATGTAAAAGGTATGAAGACAGGCACTCTTGACTACAACAACTTTGTATGTGTATGCCAGCAGAATGGCGAAAACTACATTATGGTTGTTCTGGGGGCAGATTTTTCCAATAACGAAGACCGCCCTGCAATGGTTACTACTGCAGAAATTATGGACTACTTCTTTGATTCATATTCCCTGCGCAGTGCCAATACGCTGACATTCCCGGTTACAGAGGTAGGGCTGAAGTATGCCAAAGATACAGACACCCTGCTGCTGTACGCAGACAACGAGGTAATGTCAATTCTTCCTAATGATGCAGACGAATCCAGCTTTCAGAAGGTTTACAACCTGCCTGAATATGTTGGTGCGCCTATAAATGCCGGTGATGTTATCGGCACAGTGGACTATTATCTGGCAGGCCAGAAAGTTGGCACCAGCCAGCTGGTAAGTCACGACACTATCCAGCGCAGCACAGTTATGTTCCTGGTTGGCAAATTCCAGGAAGCATACCAGTCCCTTTATTTCAGGGTTGTGCTGGCAGTAACATTTGTTCTTTTTACTATCTATCTTATTTACACATATTCACAGTACAGAAAACACGAAAAAATGCAGAAGGTTCACCGCAGAAGAAGATAATTTTTCTGCCCATTGCCTCTGTGAACAAAATAGGGGAAAATGAAAAAAGTATATATAGTTTTAAGTCGTTCCAATACAATTGTGGCACATCTTGTGCGCACATTTACAAGAAAATATTATACACACGCATCAATTTCTTTTGAAAAAGACCTGAACAGCTTTTACTCTTTCGGCAGAAAGAATCCAAAAATGCTGTTGCCAGCAGGCTTTATCAACGAAGGTGTAAACACAGGCTACTTCGGTCTGTGGCCTGAAACAAAAATCCGGGTACTGGAAATTGAAGTGGATGACAAGGAATTTTACAGCATTGAAACAAACATCGCAGAGTTTGAAAACCACAGCGAAGAATACAGATACAATATTCTGGGGCTGGTTACCGCATATCTTCATATCAAATGGTCCCGCCCAAAACATTATACATGCAGTGGCTTTGTGGCATACTGTATGAGAGATATTTTCAAATCCAACAAACATTATTCTCTGACTCAGCCGGAGGATTTTTATAAATTCAATTTCAAAAAAATATACGAAGGTACAGCAGGAGATTATCACTATGAAAAACAGCAAGTACAGTGTTAAAGACCCACGTAACTTATCTATTCTCACAGACTTTTATGAACTGACTATGGCCAACGGCTTTTTCGAGTCTGGCCGCAAGGATGATATAGGCGTTTTCGACCTGTTTTTCCGCAAAGTGCCTGATAACGGCGGCTTTGCAATCGCCGCAGGTCTGGAACAGGCCATGGACTATCTGGAAAATCTGAAGTTTGATGATAACGACATCGATTATCTGCGCAGCAAAAATATTTTCAGCGAAGGTTTCCTGGAATATATGCGCAATTTCAAATTTGAATGTGATGTATGGGCTATGCCGGAAGGCACACCTGTGTTCCCTAAAGAACCTATGGTTGTGGTGGAAGGCCCTATGATTCAGGCTCAGCTGCTGGAAACAACACTGCTGATACTGATTAACCATCAGACACTTATCGCCACAAAGGCAAACAGAATTGTGCGCTCTGCAATGGGCCGCGGTGTTATGGAATTCGGTGCCCGCCGTGCACAGGGTGTAGACGCCGCAAACTACGGCAGCCGTGCTGCATATATCGCAGGTTGTATCTCATCTTCCAACACAATGATGGATCGTGACCGGGGAATTCCTGCTTCCGGCACAATGGCACACAGCTGGGTGCAGAGTTTTGACACAGAATATGAAGCATTCAAAGCCTATGCCGAAAACTATCCGGACAGCACAGTCCTGCTGGTGGATACTTTCAATGTTCTGAAAAGTGGTCTTCCAAATGCCATCAAAGTTTTTGATGAAGTGCTGAAACCTCTGGGAAAACGTCCTGTAGGCGTGCGTATCGACTCCGGCGATATTGCTTATCTGTCCAAAAAAGCAAGGGCAATGCTGGACGCTGCAGGCTATCAGGATTGCAAAATTATGGCTTCCAACTCTCTGGATGAATACATCGTACGCGACATGCTTATCAACGATGCAAGAATCGACTCTTTCGGCATCGGTGAAAAACTGATTACCAGCGCAACAAACCCTGTTCTGGGTGGCGTGTACAAGCTGGTTGCTGTAAATAAAGGCGGCGAATATATTCCAAAAATCAAAATCAGCGAAAGCTTTGAAAAAATTACAATTCCATACAAGAAAAAAGTATGGAGAATCTATTCCAACCACACTGGCAAGGCCCAGGCAGACTATCTGACAATGTGGGACGAAGACCCATCCCAGCTGAATGAAATCACAATTTTCAGCCCGCTGGAACCATGGAAAAAACAGACACTTGTGGACATCACCATCAAACCACTGCTGGTGCAGGTGTTTGACAAAGGTCAGCGCGTTTATGACAACCCATCACTGAGAGAAGTGCGCGACTATGCAATGTGCCAGCTGGACACACTCTGGGACGAATTGAAACGTCTGGAATACCCACACAAGTACTATGTGGACCTTTCTGACACACTGTGGACAGCACAGAGAAAGCTGCTGGAAGAACATCACGCATAATGTGTGTCTTTGTCACCAAACTATTGAAATATACACCAAATTAGTGTATATTCAAATCATAAAAATAAACCTTTACGGAGTAAACAATGTTAGAATTAAGAAATGTCAGTTATACAGTAACAGACAATGGTAAAAAAGAAATTCTTAAAAACATAAATCTTACAATAGATGACAGATTTGTGGTTATCACAGGCCCTAATGGTTCTGGTAAATCCACTCTGGCAAAAATCATCGCAGGTATCATCACACCTACAAGCGGCCAGATTCTGCTGGACGGTGTTGACATCACAGAAATGTCCATTACAGAAAGAGCAAAAGCAGGCATCAGCTTTGCTTTCCAGCAGCCTGTAAGATTCAAAGGCATCACAGTAAAAGACCTTATCAACCTGGCAGCAGGCAGAAAACTCAACTTTACAGAAGCCTGCAACTACCTGTCAGAAGTAGGTCTGTGCGCCCGCGATTATATCAACAGAGAAGTAAACGCTTCTCTTTCCGGCGGCGAACTTAAAAGAATCGAAATCGCTATGATTCTTGCCCGTGGTACAAAGCTGTCTCTCTTTGATGAACCAGAAGCAGGTATCGACCTGTGGAGCTTCAACAGCCTTATCCGCGTGTTTGAAGCAATGCACGAAAGCATCAAAGGCAATATCCTGATTATCTCCCACCAGGAAAGAATTCTGGAAATTGCAGATAAAATCGTTCTTCTGAAGGACGGCGAAATTTCACAGATTGGCACAAAAGACGAAATTATGCCACAGATTCTTGGCACTTCCGGCGTATGTCCACAGATTAAGGAGTAATGTTATGGCAATGAAATTAGATAAAATCCAGCTGAATCTTCTGGAACAGGTTGCAGACCTCCACGAAGTACCTGCAGGTGCCTATAACATCCGTACAAACGGTACATCTGCAGGCCGCAGCACAACTGCAAATATTGACATTGTGTCAAAAGAAGACAAAGACGGTATTGATATCATTATCAAACCAGGCACAAAAAAAGAAAGTATCCATATTCCTGTACTGCTGTCAGAAAGCGGCATTGAAGAAATGGTTTACAATGATTTCCACATCGGCGATGATGCTGATGTTGTGATTGTTGCAGGCTGTGGCATTCACAATGGTGGCGACCTGGCCAGCAAACACGACGGCGTTCACAGCTTTTTCATCGGCAAAAATGCCAAAGTAAAATATGTTGAAAAACACTATGGCTACGGGGATGGCAAAGGCGAAAAAATCATGAACCCTGTAACTGTTATCGAAATGGGCGAAAACAGCTATTTCGAAATGGAAACAGCACAGATTCGTGGCGTTGACTCCACAAACCGCAAAACAATCGCAAAACTGGCTGACGGTGCTACACTTATTGTTGGCGAAAAACTGCTGACACACGGCACACAGCAGGCTATCACAGAGTTCGAAATCGACCTTTACGGTGAAAAATCCTCTGCACACGTTGTTTCCCGTTCTGTAGCACAGGATGATTCCTACCAGGAATTTATCTCCCGTGTATACGGCAACAACGAATGTAACGGTCACACAGAATGTGACGCTATCGTTATGAACAATGCAAAGGTAACAGCTATTCCTGAAATCAAGGCTAACCACACAGAAGCAAGCCTTATTCACGAAGCTGCTATCGGCAAAATCGCAGGCGAACAGCTTATCAAACTGATGACACTTGGCCTTACTGAAAAAGAAGCAGAAGAACATATTATCTCCGGCTTCCTCAAATAAGATTAATAATTAAACGGCACGGCTTATGCTGTGCCGTTTTTTGTGTATAAAATTATAGTTTGCAGGCTGTCAGTCTGATAAAGGTGCAGGGACAGTCGCCCCATACACTATAATATAATACAACAACCCATCTGTTCCCCATTGACTATGTCGTTTATTACTCCATATTCAACAATATTGATATTTCTGCCTTTTTCGTGTAATATTAAATCAATACCGGAAAGGCATTTTTGTTATGAACAACTCGAAATACGATTTTCTGAAAAAGCAGATGAAAGGCAATTACAGATACCTTTTTACTGCAATTTTCTTTATACTTACAGGCTCGTTCTTCTCGTTCCTTGGGCCTAAACTCATAGGTGTGGCGGTAGACAGCATCATCGGCACCAAGCCGTTTGACCTGCCAGTTTTTATCACTGATATTATAGGCCGTATGGGTGGCAGGGAATATTTTATCCAGAACATATGGATAGTTATCCTTGTATTCATTGCCACAAAGATGGTAGAGGCTTTCTGCGAATTTTCAAGACTTCACGCATCAAACTACCTGGGCGAAAACCTGGGCTACAATATGCGCCAGAGCATTTTTGAAAGACTGCAGAGCGCAACTTTTGAATATCACAAAGGCATTTACACCGGGGATATTATTCAGCGCTGTTCCACAGACATAGACACTGTGCGTATGTTTGTGCTGGAAATGACAGATATTATCCGTGTTATTGCCAAAATTGTTATCGCATACTGGTTTATGACAGGTATTTCACTGCCACTGGCGCTGATTTCATTTACAACAGTTCCCCTTGTTACAGCTTTTTCTGTTTATTTTACCGGCAAAATCCAGAAGCGCTTCCTGGCGGCTGATGAAGCGGAAGGTGAACTGCAGTCCCGCGTGCAGGAAAATCTTTCTGCCCCAAGGGTTGTGCGCGCATTCGGCAAGCAGAAGCAGGAACGCGACCTGTTTGAAAAAGGCAACAATCTTTTCACAGATATGTGGACAAATATGGGCAACCTTATGGCCTGGTACTGGGCTATCGGCGACCTGCTGCCGGTACTGCAGGTTATACTGGTGCTGTCCAGCGGCACATATTTTGCTGTAAAAAGTTTTATTACCCCAGGCGAAATCATTTCGTTTATGGTATACAACAATATGCTGGCCTGGCCTATTCGCTCTCTTGGCAGAATTGTGGGCAATATGGCAAAGGCTACAGTTTCCCTTGGCCGTATCAACGAAGTATACAATGCACCCCAGGAAGACTATGAGACCGGCGAAAAGCTTGACATCAAAGGGGATATTGAGTTCAAAGATGTGCATTTTTCCTTTGGCAAGCAGAAAATTTTTGACGGGCTGTCATTTACAGTTCCGGCAGGCCAGACTGTAGCCATCCTCGGTGCTTCCGGCAGCGGCAAAAGCACCATTCTCGCCCTGCTGGCCCGTTTTTACAACGCGGAAAGCGGCAGTATCACAATAGATGGTGTCAATGTGCAGGATATAAATCTTCATACCCTGCGACAGAATGTGGGCATAGTAATGCAGGAGCCTTTCCTTTTCGGCAAGACCATAAGAGAAAATATTTCAATTACTGACCGCCAACCGGATATGGACAGAATTATACAGAGCACAGAAATTGCCCAGGTGCATCGTAGCATCACAAACTTTGAAGACGGTTATGACACAATTGTGGGGGAAAAGGGTGTTACACTTTCCGGTGGGCAGAAACAGCGTGTGGCAATCGCCCGTACACTGTATTCCGGTGCAAAGGTGCTGTGCTTTGACGACTCTCTTTCTGCTGTTGACAGCCTTACAGATGCCAATATCAGAAAAGAACTTCACAAACGCGTGGAGGGCATTACAACAATCATCATTTCACAGCGTGTAAATACACTGATGGAAGCTGACAAAATTCTTGTACTTGACCAGGGCAGAATCGTGCAGGAAGGCACTCACGACCAGCTGGCAAACCAGCCTGGCATCTACAGAGAAATTGTAAAAATCCAGTCGGATATTATTGAACAGACTAAACAGGAGGCTAAAGGATAATGGAAAAACACGACGAATATGCTTTGGCCGCCCGTTTCAACTGGGCTGAATGGAAGCGAATCTTCAAATATGTAAGCCCTTATAAAAAACACGTTATAGCATTGCTTATTGCGGCTGTAGGTACAGGCATTTTTGATGCCATATTCCCGATGATGACAAGATATGCCATCACTAACTTTATCGAAGCAAAAACACTTAACGGCATATGGCTGTTTGTGGCGGCTTTTCTCATATTGGCCCTTATTCAGCTGTGGTTCAATGTACGGTATACACAGCACGCCATAGTTATCGAAATGGGTGTGGGCAGGGATATGCGTTACGACCTGTTCTGTCACGTCCAGGAATTAAGCCTTGACTATTTCAACCAGACACCGGTAGGTTTTATTCTGGCCAGAATTATGTCAGACACACAGAGCCTTGGTGCAGTATTTTCCTGGCGTCTGTCAGCTTTCGCCTGGAACCTGGCCTATATTTTCTCCGCCGCCATCAATATGTTTATCCTTAATTCAGGTTTGGCTGCTGCAGTACTGCTTACTGTGCCGGTAATTGCATTTCTTGCAGGGAAATTCCAGCGCAAACTGCTGGTGGCCAACCGAATTGCAAGAAAACAGAACAGTAGGGTAACTTCCGGTTATAACGAAAACATAAATGGTGCAGTTACAATTAAAGAGCTGGACTGCCGCGGCAGAATAAACGGCGAATTTGCTGAAATAAATGGCGAAATGCGCAGAAAGTCCCTTGCGGCAAAAAATATAGAGGCTACATTTTTCCCTTGTATAATGGTGGTTTCCAGCGCAGCGCTGGCCTTTGTGCTGGGTATGGGCCCGGTTATGGTAAACAGACAGCTGCTGGACGTGGCGTCTCTGGCTGTGTTTATCAGTTATACATTTACTCTTCTGGATCCTATTGAAACCATTACCCGTGCCTTTACATCCATTATGGCTCTCCAGGCCAATGTGGAGCGTGTAAACAGCCTGCTGGATGCCCAGCCAGGAGTAAAAGACAGGGAAGATGTTGTGGAAAAATACGGCGACATCTATGATGCAAAAAAAGAAAACTGGGAAGAAATCACGGGTGACATTGAATTCAGAGATGTCAGCTTCAGATACCCGGACAGCGAAAAATATGTGCTGGAAAACTTTAACCTCAAGATAAAGGCAGGCACCTGCGTGGCTATAGTTGGCGCTACCGGTGCAGGCAAATCAACACTGGTAAATCTGGTGTGCCGTTTCTTTGAACCTACCAGCGGGCAGATTCTTATAGACGGGGTTGACTACCGTGAAAGAAGCTATCTGTGGTTGCAGTCAAATTTAAGTTATGTTCTGCAGACACCACATCTGTTCAGCGGCAGTATTCTGGACAATATCAGATACGCCAACCCAAGCGCATCTATGGAAGATGTTATCGATGCGGCAAAGCAGACCCAGGCACACTCCTTTATCGAAAAACTGCCGGAAGGCTATAATACAGAGGTAGGTCAGGGTGGTGACAAACTGTCCACAGGCCAGAAACAGCTGGTAAGTATAGCACGTGCCATCCTTGCCAAAGGCAAAATTCTGGTAATGGACGAAGCTACATCCAGCGTTGATACACAGACCGAACAGATGATAAACGGTATGACTGACCAACTGCTGAAAAACCGCACCAGCTTTATAATCGCCCACAGACTGTCCACAGTTAAAAACGCTGATATGATTATTGTGGTTGATGAGGGTAAAATTATCGAAATGGGCACCCACAGTCAACTGTTGCGTGCCGAAGGACATTACTACAGAATGTACACAGGCCAGTGGGAAGAAAAACGGCAGAACGAATTTTTCAAACAGTTGCACAGCGAAAAACAGTGATAAAAAAGAGGAGGGCACATCTCCTCTTTTCTTGCTTTTGCAGTACCGATATATTACAATAAATATATCAAACTTATTGCGAGGTTTATTATGGTCAATTTAGGCAATGAATGGGATAAAGTGCTGGATGGCGAGTTTGATAAGGAATACTATCTCAAACTGCGTCAATTTCTGAAAAACGAATATGCCAACCATATTGTTTATCCGAATATGTACGACATTTTCAATGCTTTAAAATATACATCCTACTCTGATGTAAAGGTGGTTATTATCGGTCAGGACCCTTATCACGGACCAAACCAGGCTCACGGGCTGGCGTTTTCTGTACAAAAAGGAATCACTCCACCTCCATCACTTGTAAATATCTACAAAGAAATCGAGGCAGAGTACGGCGTTCCTATGCCTAAAAGTTATGGTTGCCTGACAAAATGGGCAAAGCAGGGTGTGCTTTTGCTGAACACCACCCTTACTGTACGCGCCCACAACGCCAACAGCCACAAAGACGCTGGCTGGCAGATTTTTACCGACAATGTAATCAGAAAGATGAACGAAAGGGAAAAGCCCTGTGTATTTCTGCTGTGGGGCAGTCACGCCATTGCCAAGCGCAAATTTATTGATGAAAGCCGTCACCTTGTGCTGACCAGCCCTCATCCAAGTCCACTGTCTGCTTACCGTGGTTTTTTTGGCAACAACCATTTTAAAACTGCAAATCAGTTCCTTGCCGCCAAAGGTATGGAACCGATAGATTGGATTATAAATGAAGAATGATATTATGATGGGCGTTACCGTTGTACAGACTGCATCTGCTATCAGCAGTATGCTTGACTGGCTGTTGCCAATAGCTATGGTACTGCTGGGTTTTGCCATTATAAAGAAAAACAAAAATAACAAGATAAAAATAGTCGGTACACTGATAGCCACAGCAGGCTTTCTTCTGCTTTTGTGGCTGGTTTTCTGGCATGTTTTTGCACTGCTGATTATTTAAAGGAGAAAAATATGGCTGTTATAGATATTTCCGGTTTTGCACCAAACAGTATTACTGATGGTCCAGGTTTAAGATTTTCTGTGTTCTGCCAGGGCTGTGTGCATCACTGCCCGGGTTGCCACAACCCCGAAACTCACGAGTTCGGCATCGGTACAAAATACGATGTGCAGGATATTTACAAAATGATAAAAAAAGACCCTATTGTAAGGGGTGTGACTTTTTCCGGCGGTGAACCCTTCAACCAGGCCGAAGGCTTTTACGAATTGGCAAAACTGCTGAAAGCAGACGGCTATGAACTGGCCGCCTATTCAGGTTTTACCTTTGAACAACTGACCAAAGACAAAGAAAGCTTTGAGTACAAACTTCTGGAACTGCTGGACATATTGGTTGATGGTCCATTTGTGCTGGCAAAGCGCAGTCTGTCTGCGGGTTTTCGCGGTTCAACCAACCAGCGTATCCTCAATGTGCCAAAATCTTTGGAAAAAGGCCAGGCAGTGTGGGAAATATCTGCCCGTTGGCAGACACTCAACGCTGTTATGGAATAGCAAATAAAAAGCGTGTATCATCCGATACACGCTTTGCTTTGTATACAGACAACCACAAGCTATGATGGTGGAAAATGCTTTAGCTTCAAGCATTGAGCGAAGCGAAATGTCATTCCGGGTGACGGAGTCGACCGCCGCCAGTGGCGGATGAAGGGAGACGGAGGAAGGGAAAGTTACGAGCGGACAAGAGGGGCTTCAGCCCGTCG
>JAFZGF010000047.1 GCA_017555565.1 Oscillospiraceae bacterium | reverse complement strand
GTGTCGATGTCGATAAGAGCTTTACATCGACCACACTTAATCTGTGCCTGTCCGTTCAGCGCCCCAAGTAACTTCTGACACTGAGGGCAACGCACCTGTTCTAATACCAGCATAGTATCACTCCTTATTTTTTACAGGTCTTAGATAACATCTGCACCCGTAGTGTGATTTTTCTGGTACTTCCGTTATTTTATAAATTTTACCATTGCGAGATGCGCAATCCTTACATTCTTTACCGTCAACCATTGATACCCACTCTACCTCTTTGATACCCATGTCTTTGTAGGCTTTCAGTGTGGCTTCGTCTACCACACTAATGCCGTACTGCATGGTCTGTGTGTACCACAGGTTAGCAGTCTTTCGCAGGCTGTCGTTGTACATCTGTCTGCTTGCGTATTCTCGCGCTGTTAAAATCTGCTCGTTTAATCGCAGCCTCTTTCGTTCCGCTTCACTCTTGTACAAATAGCCTGTAACTAAGTTGTACATCGCAAGAACGCCTACGAGCCATTCTTCGTTCGGCGGGTTATCATTACCGCCTGCTGCTGAATATGCTTTCTTGGCCACTTTCAAATACATCTTTTCGTTATCGGAAAGCAGCCTGTCAAACATATCTTTGGTGATTTTTCGCGTATTCACTACGTTCAATTCATCGAAACCTGTCACACTGAGCCTATTAAACTCAGTGCGCAGTTTTTTCTTAGCTTTTGTGAGCTGTTCATCAAGATACTGGTACATCTTCGTCCTCGTCTACTTCTACAGGATTCCACTTAGCCATTTCTTCGTCATAGTATGCTTTACTCTGCAAGTATGCGCTCTCTGGATCAGGGAACATACCACAAGCCGCAAATGCAAGCTCAGGGTGAATTTTACCGCTATTCAGCATAGCAATAAGTACCTGTGATTTAGTAGCGATGTTGTCGTAGTTTCTACGTGTGAACTGAATATCAATATCAGTGATACGCAGAGATGTGCCTGTTGTATCACGCAGAATACGCAGTACCAATTTCAAGAACTCAATTTCAGAAGCCTTGAAAATAGTTTCTGTAGCCTTTGCTCTTGCTTCTGCTGTTTCCCAGCCATCGCGCATAATAACCGCACTGCCTGTATCGCTTGTACTTGAACCGCCGTTACGGTTAGGTACACCACAGATTGTCAGGATAGACTGATAAATATCGTCTTTAAAGGTCTGTACGTCATTCTGATTCATAGCCACAGACAGATATTTAGCGTCTACACCTTCCGGCAGACAGAGCATTTTATACTCGTTCAGCTTCTTGTGAGTTTCCTCATCAAGCTGACCGCCAAGAACAGCAAGGAAGCTGTTTACGAACTGAACAATATCGTCCATTCTATTGGATTGCAATTCATTCAGTGCGTCAAGCAGTGGCAGTACGATTTCAAATACACCCAGCCTTGAGTTATCAGCAGGGTATTCCATAATAGGAATTACACCAAGAACGTGTGGTTTTGAATACACACCACTCTTGCCGTATGCCACTTCATAATAGCAGTCTTTTGTGTACACACTGTACAGCCTTGTGCCGTCATTCTGTTCCACATAATGTACTGCCATCATAGGCTCATTACCAATTTTTCTTGAGTACACCACGAATGTATTACGCGGATCAAGTGCGTAAACCAAGAATGGTGGCTCGTCACCGTCAGCAGTCCATTTAGGGTTAGGCAGTGTCAGTCTGTAGCTTGTACCAGTCACATACAGCCATTCAGCAAGACTGTTGTCACAGTTTGCCTTTTTGGCGTCTGCCATATAACCATTCAGCGCATTAATATCCTCAGCGATTTTATCATCGCCAGTATCTTTGCGCTTAGAGTTTTCTCTGCGAACATACTGAATCGGCTCTCCAAAAGCATAACCTTTGTGAAAGCTAACTATTTCATACGCTCTGTTTTCATTAATCATATGATTAATATCTTCACGGATTTCTTTTACTTTGTTCAGAATATCCGTTTCGCCTTTGTAATGCTTATACAGTTTTTCACTGTCGAAGTGGTTCTGCTGGTGAACAGCGAACGCTTTATCTACTTCCTGTATTACATTCTCGGCGGTGATTACAGTAGCGTCTGTATATATAATTTTTCGACCATAATTCATACTTTTTCACCTTAC
>JAFZGF010000002.1 GCA_017555565.1 Oscillospiraceae bacterium | reverse complement strand
ATTCATCAGCTGTTGCCATACAGCAGACAGACTGGCTTCGTCCATTTTTCCGTGGGCGACACCAATTCTTGCTTCAGGCGCCATTTTCTGCACACGTTGTACACACAGGTCAATGGTTTCCACACGGTTATGGAGATAGTAACACTGTCCACCGCGGTTAAGCTCGCGGTTAAGAGCTGCGGCAATAATACTCTCATTGTATTCACTTACATAGGTTTCTATCGGAATTCTGTCCACAGGTGGCTGTTCGATTGTAGACATATCTCTTATGCCGTTAAGTGCCATTGAAAGTGTGCGGGGAATAGGAGTGGCTGAAAGTGTCAGTACGTCAACACCTGTAAATCCTTCCACAAGTTTTTCTTTGTGAGCAACACCAAATCGCTGTTCTTCGTCTATGATTACCAGCCCCAGATTTTTGAATTTTACATTTTTCTGAATAAGAGCGTGTGTTCCTATTACAATGTCTGCTACACCATCGTTAATGTCACGTATAGTTGCTTCCCTCTGTTTAGGCTTACGGAATCGTGACAGCAACTGAATGTTTATCGGAAAGCTTTCCATACGCTGTATAAAAGTGTTGTAATGCTGCCAGGCAAGCACTGTGGTAGGTACAAGCACTGCTACTTGTTTTCCGCTCATTACAGCTTTGAAAGCAGCACGGAGAGCAACTTCTGTCTTGCCCACACCTACGTCACCGCAAAGCAGTCTTTCCATTGGGTGGTTGGATTCCATATCTCTTTTGATTTCAGAGATAGAACGCAACTGGTCATCGGTTTCTTCGTATATAAACCTTGATTCAAAGTCTTTCTGCCACTCGCTGTCAGGGTCGTGGGCAAAGCCTCTGGCTTTTTCTCGTTTGGCATACAGTTCAATAAGCTCTTTAGCCATTTCTTCAGTGGCCTTTTTGGCTCGCTGTTTTGTTTTGTTCCAGCTTTCACCGCCTAATTTGGACAGAGAAACCTTTTCATCATCTTTTGCATAGGTGTATCTGCTTATAAGGTCCAGTTGGGTTACAGGAACATAAAGACTGTCCTTGCCTGCAAACTTAATCAGCAGATAGTCTTTTGTAATACCCTGCATACTTACATTGTGAATTCCGTCATAGATACCTATGCCGTAATTCTGATGTACAACATAATCTCCTTTGGAAATCTGGTCAATTGATGTGAGCGCATCCTTGTTTTTATTTTTAGGTTTGGATGTGGTTACATTCTGTTTATGGCCGGTAATAAGCCGCAATTTCTGTAACGGCAGATCAAAGCCCTGATGTGTGCGACCATAGGTTACAGCAATTGTACCTGGCCGGATTATATTGTCTTTTTCAGTAAAATAGGCATTGAAGCCCATATCCATCAGATCGCCTGCCAGAGTCTGTGCCGACTTTTTGGTGCCCGCCAGCACCATAATCTTGTATTTCTGGTTTATAAGTGACTGGATATCTTCGCTTAAAACCTTGTATTCGCCGTTCCAGCCGTTAAGTGCGTGGCAGGAGATGGATACAATCTGTGAAAGGGAAAAATCAGCCGTTGTACGTACAAAATCTTCTGCAACAACAGTCGGATTTATACTGCACTGCTTCACAAGATATGAAGATGAAGCATAATACTCCTCCATCCCTTTGGATATAATGCCTTCTTCCAGCAAAGCTTCGATATCCTTGTTGTGCTGCCACATTGCTGTGTTATAGCTTTCTTTTACAGAGCTCCAGTCGTCAAGGAATACAATCGGATTGTCCAGATAATCAAAAAGTGTGGCCTTTTTCTCATAGCACACAGAAATATATTTATCCATACTCTGTGGCATCATACCATTTTCCAGAGTGATTATTTCTTTCTCACTGGCTGTGTCAAACTGTGTGCGCTGTTTTGGTGTCAGATTTTTTCGGTATTGATGAATAGCGTTCAGTGCCAGATCACAGTCGGTAAACAGCACCTCTTTTACAGGTGAGATATGCACCTTTTTAATCTGTTCCAGTCTGCGCTGGCTTTCAGTATCAAAGGTGTTTATACGGTCTATTTCATCTCCCCACAGTTCAATGCGCACAGGTGCAGACATATCCGGTGTATAAAGGTCCACAATGTCGCCACGTACAGAAAACTGACCTGGCCCTTCTACCATTTCGCGTCTGATATAGCCAGCATTTACCAGCTTTTGCACCAGTTCGTCGCGCTTTACACTGTCACTGTCCTTAATGGTAAGTGTATTTTCCAAAAATTTTTCCTTAGGCATGGTATACATAAGGGCGGCGTCAACAGGGGATATTATTATTTTTGCAGTTTTACCTACCAGGTTGCCCAAAGTACGGATTCTTCGGTATTCGTATTCGCGGGAAAAACTTTCCAGCGGGCGCAGAGTGAGGTCACGTGGTGAGAATACCTGAGCACCATCTGTAAAAAACTGTGTATCGTCCAGCAGTCGACTGGCACCTCTTTCATCTTTTGTGAGAACAAGTACGTGTCGCTGTGTAACCTGCTGTATAGCGGCAATAAATGCTGCGCGGGCGGTTCTGGACAAACCAAACAAAGCTATAGGTTTACTATAGCTGTTTATTTCGTTCATAAGTCGGGCAAATTCCCCAGTGTTTATAATTTCTTTTAAAAGCATATATTAACCTTTTATTTGTTGTTTGGATGAGCGGGATTTCAGATTCATCCATTCATCTCTTGAAATAGCAAATACCTTTGTGATTTCGTTTACATCATCTTCAAATTCGCCGACCTGCCTGCATCCATAGGCCATTGCTGTTTTGTATGATGGAACATTGGTGTGTTTCATATATGAATAAACCATGTTAAAGGGGGTATTGGTAAATGTCCAATCCCTTACAGCAATTGCCGCTTCTGTAGCGTAACCTTTTCTTTGTTGGTCGGCTCTGATATGATAGCCGATTTCAGGCTTTATTTCACCGCCTATAATCTGCATTGTCAGACCACAGTCGCCTATCATTTCTCCTGTTTCTTTCAGGCATACTGCCCACAGTCCAAAACCGAATATTCGGTATCTGCCAATATTTCTCTGTATCCAGTTTGTTACTCTGACCCGGTCGAATGCATATGGATAGTGCTGCATAATGGCCTGGTCTGCCAGCACTTTATTCAGTTTTTCAAAATCATTTTCTGTCATTTCTCTCAGATATAAACGTTCTGTTTCAATAATCATGCCTGCATCCCTCCAGATTCAGATGTATTTAGCTGTTGTGTTTTTTATTTGCACAGCAAGATATGCCGTGCAATACCTCACATAGGGGGTATCACACGGCTGTTATTATCTGTTATATAAATTCATGGCTTTATCAGTCTGTCCGTCTATAATAAGCTGAACTGCCTGATATGCGTTGTCAAATTTTTCTGACAATGTTTTTCTGTCGCTGTCTGTAAACTTGCCCAGCACCCAGTCTGCAAGGTCATACTCTGGATGAGGTTTTTCACCCACACCCATTTTCACACGGGGGAAACTGTCACCAATATGGGCTATAATACTTTTGATGCCATTGTGGCCACCTGCGCTGCCTTTAAGACGGATGCGCATTTTGCCCACAGCCATGGATACATCATCATATATTATAATCACATTTTCCGGTGGGATTTTGTAAAATCTTGCAGCAGCACCTACAGCCTCACCTGACAGGTTCATAAAAGTCTGTGGTTTAAGAATAATAATCTTCTTATCCTTGTACTTCCATGTGCCGTAAAGCGCCTTGAACTTGGCCTTGTCCAGTTTCGCACCTGTTTTGTCACAGATGTAATCTACGCAGGCAAAGCCTATGTTGTGGCGGGTGTTGTCATATTTGGAGCCTGGGTTACCCAGGCCCACTATCATATAATCAGCGCCTTGTGAAGTTTTAAAAAGCATAACTTGATATTACAGGTTGAACAGTGTAGAAACAGACTGGTCAGCATAAATTCTCTGAATAGCCTGTGCAAAGATTGGAGCTACAGATTCAACTTTGATTTTTGGCAGTATCTTTTCGTCATCCAGTGGAATTGTATCCAGCAGAATCAGTTCGTCCAGAGCACTGTCTCTGATTCTTTCTACTGCAGGACCGGAAAGGATACCGTGTGTTGCACAAGCGCGAACGGATTTAGCACCGCGTTCTTTCAGAGCGTTTGCAGCGTTGCACAGTGTGCCTGCTGTATCGATGATGTCGTCGATGATAAGCAGGTTTTTATCTTTGATATCACCGATGATGTTCATAATTTCAGAAACGTTTGGTTTTGGACGGCGTTTGTCGATGATTGCGATTGGCACATCAAGACGGTTTGCAATTTTTCTTGCGCGGTTTACGCTACCAAGGTCAGGTGAAACGATAACCAGGTCTTCCAGTTCTTTTCTTTCAATGTACTGGGAGAGGATTGGCATACCTTCCAGATGGTCCAGAGGAATGTTGAAGAAGCCCTGAATCTGTGCTGCGTGCAGGTCCATTGTCAGTACTCTGTCTGCGCCTGCAGCTGTGATAAGGTCAGCAACCAGTTTGGAACTGATTGGGTCACGGGATTTGCTCTTTCTGTCCTGACGGGCATAGCCGAAATATGGGATAACAGCTGTGATACGGCCTGCAGAAGCACGTTTCATAGCGTCAATCATAATCAGCAGTTCCATAAGGTTGTTGTTTACAGGTGTGCATGTTGACTGGATAATAAATACGTCACTACCGCGAACAGTTTCGCCGATGGAAACGTTGATTTCACCGTCAGAGAATGTGCCTACTGTGCATTTGCTCAGTGGCAGGCCCAGCTGTGCAGCAATTTTTTCTGCCAGTGGAATGTTTGAGTTACATGCGAAAAGTTTGATGTCTTTGCCATGAATATTCATCTCATTTACCTCTTGCTCATTAATTGTTTTCAGTAAAGTTATATAATACAATAAATTATTATAATAGCTTACATATCAATATAATTATATCATACCGCATTTGCAGTTTTTTTCAAGTCTTTACAGTGCTTTTCGATAAAAATTGTATATATTTATCAAAATTTTCCACTGTTTTTAACAATTTTTGCACTTAATGTTGACAAGTATATGTAAACATTAGTTGTCATGCAGAATATTTGTATTTTTGTATTGTAAAAACAGAGATAAAGTTGTAAAATTATCAGGTAAAAACTGATATTTAATGGAGTTATATATGGGACTTATAAAAAAATATAATCTTACATTGTTTTTTGTAATATATTTCGGCTATACTTTTGTATCCAACTTTGTTCATCCGGTTACACCTGCATTTCTGCAGATGATAAACTGTTCCAACAGTATGTTTGGCTTTGCCTTTGCAGCCATGGCTCTGGGCCAGTTCCTGGTAAGTGCACTGTGGGGCAAGGTTGGTGACAGAATAGGCTACGCCAAAGCCACAGCATTCGGTTTTGTTGGTTATGGCGTGTCAGCTATCATCTTTTCCATGGCTACCAGCTGGCATCTGGTTGTGTTGGGCAGATTTATCGGTGGTATAGCCCTTGCCAGTGTGCAGGTAAACAGTATGGCATATATTGCGGCTCTGCCAGCCCCTGCTGAAGACAGAAACAGACTTCTGGTTATCTATTCATCAATGATGGGTATTGGCGGCGCATTCGGCTTCCTGGTAGGTGGTCTCATCGGCGACATCAATCTGTACTATTCTTTCTATGCACAGTGCGGCGTACTGATGTTTATGGCTCTGATTACATACTTCTGCATCAAAGAACACTCCAATTTTGAAAAGAAAACAGAAAAACTGGCTTTTCGTGATGTAAACCCATTCACATCCATCGTTGCAAGCGCAAAACTGCTGAACATTACAATTGCAGTGTTCCTTGTAAGTGCTTTGCTTTCATTCTTTGCTTCCACAGGTTTTGACCAGAACTTTAACTACTTCCTTCGTGCCAAGTTCAACTTTGCACCTTCATCTTCAGGTATGTTCAAAGCTGTTGTTGGTACAATTTCACTTACAATGAATATGACTATCAATATGTGGATTGTGAAACATTTCAATATTTCAAAAGCAATGTGTGTGACAATTCTTGGCGCTGCCGCCGCCCTTTTCGGTGTAGTTATGGCTCCTAACCAGACAATAGTTATGGCATTTGCACTTATGTACTATGCTTTCTATGCAATTTACACACCTCTTCAGCAGGCAGTAATGCTGAAAAATGATGACGATTCATCAAAAGGTGCTGTTGCAGGTCTGTTCAATACTTCCCGCAGCATTGGTATGATGGCAGGCCCAACATTCGCAGGTCTTATATTTGACGTAAATCCAAACTACGCATTTATTTCTTTTGCAGTAGCTTTGGTATTGGCTGCCCTTGTAGGATGGAAAAACTATCTCCAGCTTAAAGAAAAAGGCGTATATTAAAAATAAAAAACAAACAGACAAGGTTTTGCCTTGTCTGTTTTCACGTATTAATCAATAATTTAATTTTTTCGGCTGTCTGCAAAGGGGACATATTATCACAGAATATTTTGACTGTATTCATAGCATCAAATCTTGATACTCTTTCCAGACTTCTTTCAAAATTTCTGCCATCCTGATGATTATCGTTCTCTACGCGTTTTTTCAGTTCTTCTTCACTGCAGGTAAGCGTAAATCGCCATATATTGCAATTCTCAGTATGCAGGTTTGTGGCAATACTGTCATATATGCTTTCATAATCCATTACCCAGCAGAAAATTATATTTTCGTATTCACTGCAGGATATAAAGTTATTCAAAAGATGGCAGATGTTGTCTGTCACCATTGTCTTGGTTTCAGCTGTCACTGTAAAAGGGTCAGCCATCCAGCACCAATCGCCGTCCAGCCATACGCTTTTGTTCATTATTTTGTTCAGCTGTCGGCACATTGTGGTTTTCCCCACACCCATTGTTCCGTTTATAAATATAATATTTTTCATTTGTAGCACCTCAGAAAAATGAACTTTCTGTAAATTATTATACAATTATAAGCTTTTTTAAGCAATAAGGTGTACAATTAAATAAATAAAAATCTTTTTTCATTGATTATTATGCGAAAATATTGTAAAATATTATAGATTACATTCGTATTTTTCAGGAGGCATATTATGCCCAGATATATAAACAGTCTTTTATCACGTTTCCGCCGCTTCATACTGTTTGCTATGGATATGGTGGTTATATGCGGTGCATACCTTTTTACCTGGATGGCAATCGGTGGCCGGCGTTCTGTAGAAGAGTACTTCAGTATCACAGTTGCCAGCTGTTTCCTTTTTGTGTCATGCTACGGTATCATTTTTTATGCTACAGGTATGTACGACAGCCTTTGGCGATATGCGGAAATCATTGAGTTCTTCCGCTGTGCCGCTTCCAGCGTAGCAGCTGTTATAGCATTTATGGCTATTTCAATGCTTATTTTCCAGGAAAAAAGAGTTCCTGTTACGGTTTATGCCCTTTCAGCAGCACTGGCTTCTTCATTTACACTGTACACTCGTCTGACATACAGAATGTTCAGAAACACAAAAATCAGTGCAATGGGTAAAAAACGCCGGCGAGTTATGCTGGTTGGCGCAGGTGATGCGGCTTCCACACTGCTTCACGAACTCAACAAAAACACTTCCAAGGAAATGAATATTATCTGTGCAGTTGACGATGATGCCAACAAGCAGGGCCGCAGTATTATCGGTGTTGAAATTCTGGGTACTACAGAAGATATCCCTAATCTTGTTCTTCAGTGCCAGATTGACACAATCCTTATTGCTATCCCTACACTTGATGGTCAGAACAGAAAAAGAATTCTGGATATCTGTTCAGAAACAAACTGCAGTATCAAAACTTTGCCGGACATTGTAAAGATTATTGCTGACGGCAAAGACCTTGCCAGCCGTATCACAGATATCAAGGTAGAAGACCTCCTTGGCCGTGACCCTGTTATTCTCCCTGACGAAGCTACACAGCTTATAAGGGACAAGGTTGTATTTGTAACAGGTGGCGGTGGCTCTATCGGTAGTGAACTTTGCCGACAGATAGCTGATATTGGTCCTAAAATGCTGGTTATCATCGATATCTATGAAAACTCTGCATATGCTATACAGCAGGAGCTTAAGCGCAAATACAACGGCGATCTCAATCTGGAAGTTCGAATCGCTTCAGTGCGAGACACCAAGAAAATGGATGCTCTGTTTGATGAGTTCAGACCTCAGGTCGTATTCCATGCAGCTGCCCACAAACATGTTCCACTTATGGAAGATGCTCCGGAAGAAGCTGTAAAAAACAATGTTTTCGGCACATACAACTGCGCTCTCTGTGCGGAAAAATTCGGTGTCGAAAAATTTGTTCTTATTTCTACGGACAAAGCTGTTAATCCTACAAACGTAATGGGTGCTACAAAACGTATATGTGAAATGATAGTTCAGAACATTGCTCAGAGCAGTGAAGGCAGCACAACCTTTGTTGCTGTTCGCTTCGGTAATGTTCTGGGTTCCAATGGTTCAGTTCTTCCACTGTTCAAAGACCAGCTTGCTGAAGGCGGCCCTCTTACAGTTACACATCCGGACATTGTACGTTATTTTATGACAATTCCAGAAGCTGTAAGCCTTGTGCTTGAAGCAGGTGCTATGGGAGAAAAGAGCGGCGAAATATTTGTTCTGGATATGGGCGAACCAGTTAAAATTGTTACACTTGCAGAAAATGTAATCAAAATGTCTGGTTTTATCCCATACAGAGATATTGATATTGTATTTACAGGCCTGCGCCCAGGTGAAAAAATGTATGAAGAGCTTCTTCAGGACGAAGAAGGTGTGCGCAAAACTGCCAACAGTAAAATCTTCATCGGTTCTCCGCTTAAAATGGATACTGACAGATTCTTTACCGACCTTCTGCAGCTTAAAGCGGTTGCCTACGAAAATGACAGAGAAGCCCTTATGCGCAAGCTCAAGGTTATGGTGCCTACATTTAATCATGAAATAATTGAATATTAAGAGAAAGATTATGTACAGATATTTTAAAAGATTTTTAGATATTGTTCTGTCAGCAGCGGGTTTGCTGGTTTTATCACCAATACTGCTGATAATCGCAGTTGCAATAAAACTTGATTCAAAAGGCCCTGTTCTGTTCAAGCAGAAGCGTGTTGCCAAAGGCAAAGAGCATTTTCAGATTCTGAAATTCAGAACGATGTATGCTGATGTCCCAAAAGATGTGCCTACACATCTGCTGGCAGACCCAGAAAGCAAAATTACAAAAATCGGCAGATTTTTAAGAAAATCCAGCCTGGACGAATTGCCACAGATATGGAACATCCTTGTGGGAGAGATGAGTATTATCGGTCCACGCCCTGCATTGTGGAATCAGTTTGACCTTATTGCAGAACGTGATAAATACGGTGCCAACGATGTGCGCCCTGGCCTTACAGGTCTGGCTCAGGTTATGGGCAGGGACGAACTCCCAATCGAAGTAAAGGCTAAATACGACGGTGAATATGCACAGAATGTTACATTTGCAAATGATGTAAAGATTTTCTTCAAAACAATCACCAGCGTTCTTGGCGCAAAAGGCGTTAAAGAAGGTAAACAGTAAATCGCTATAAAGGCTTCAGAATATTGATTCTGAAGCCTTTTGTTTTTCATATTTATTTTTCGTTTCTGCTGTTTTCGTTTTTGTTTTCGTTTTTCTGCTGTTTGGACTGTCTGGAATTTTCCTGCTGCTGACGCTGCTGATTTTTGTTTTTATCTTTTGCCATCGTTGTCAACTCCTTTCACAGTTAGTATATACCAGCGGTATGTTTTTATTCACAGGCAAAAAATACCTCATTTGCTTGTACTTGCAAATATTGCAAAACTATGATAAAATAATGGGTGGTAAAAATATAGCATAATTTCTGAAAAACAGTATTATAATAATAGGAGATTCAATATGTCAGGACATTCAAAATGGAGCACCATCAAAAGAAAAAAAGGTGCCAATGACGCCGCAAGAGCTAAAGTATTTACAAAGCTGGCAAGAGAAATTTCAGTTGCAGTAAAAGAAGGCGGTGCAGACCCTAACAACAACGCACGTTTGCGTGATCTGCTGGCAAAAGGCCGTGCTGCAAACGTTCCACAGGACAACCTGATGCGTGCTATCAAAAAAGCAGGCGACAACGACAAAGAAAACTACGAATCCATCACATACGAAGGCTACGGCAACGGCGGTATCGCTGTTATCGTTGAATGCCTTTCCGATAACCGTAACCGTACAGCTTCCAACATCCGCCACTACTTTGATAAATTCGGCGGCAACCTGGGTACAACAGGCTGTGTTTCCTTTATGTTTGAAAACAAAGGCGTTATCGTAATCGAACAGGAAGAATACGATGAAGAAAAAGTACTGGAAGACTGCTTTGAAGCAGGTGCAGCTGATGTTTCCTTTGAAGATGAAGGCATCATCGAAGTTACAACAGAAGTTTCTGACCTGGCAAGCGTTGCAGATGCTCTTGAAGGTATGGGTTATGAACTGAAACAGCGCGAAGCTGCTATGGTTCCAAACAACTACACAAGAGTTGACGACCCAGACACACTGAAAAAACTGGCTCTCCTCTTCGATAACCTTGAAGAAGACGATGACGTTCAGAACGTTTGGAACAACCTGGAAAACAGCGAAGATCTGCCAGAACTTTAATAATAATTATCCGGCTTTGCATTGTCATATGAGGATGCAAAGCCTATTTTACAGAAAGGAGAAAGAGTATGTCATCAGAACACAAATGCATATTCTGTGGTAGCGACACAACTGACGATGTTTGTGCCTGGTGTGGATTTTCACAGCAGCCAAAGGCACAGTTCCCTGGTACACTTGAATATGGCAGTAATATCGGTGCATATGTTGTTGGCGATGTAGTTGATATGGACGGCGAAAGCACATCCTATCAGGCGTTTGACACCACAACACAGACAAAGGTAATTGTCAAAGAGTTTCTGCCGGTTTCTATGGTAGGCCCACGCAAAGGCAATACAGTTGCTGTACAGCAGGGTAAAGAAGTGCTTTTTAAAAACCTGATGATGGATTTTACTGATCTTTACTCCTCTCTGTCCAAAATAGAAAGCAAAAATCTGCAGAAAATTCTGGGTCTGTTCTCCGCTAACGGCACAGTTTATGTTGTTATGGAGCATATCAAAGGTGACAACCTGCGCCAGAATATGATTAAACGAGGCAAACCGTATACTTTTAAAGAAGCCCGTTGGCTTCTGCAGGATTTGTTCCGCCTTTTGTCATTGCTGGAAAAAAACAACATTGCTCACGGTGGTATCAGTGACGAAACCGTGATTATTACACCGGATAACAATATTGTTCTCACAGGTTTTGCAATACGGGACCTGCGCGTTAAGAACGAACATATTATGTATAAACTGTACGATGGCTTTTCTGCGCCGGAACAGTATAATCTTAACCGCTTTTCAGGATTCTATACAGATATTTATTCTGTTGCCGCATTACTTTATCATATGGTTACTGGTCGCAGATTTTCATCTGAAAGCCTGCAGCTTCGTGATATGACAAAATATATGCCTAAATATGCTGTGGAAACCCTTAAATACGCGACAAAACCAAATCCGCAGGACAGAATAGATAATATCGAAGATTTTGTACTGATGCTGGACAACAAGGCTTCTATAATAAAAAGCAAACCGGAGACAAAACGGAACAGTAAAACCGAGACAAATACAGACTTAAACAAAAAACTGTATTTTGTTATAGTTGCTCTCGCAGTTGTTCTTATTATTGTAGGTCTTCTGGCATTTACCTCTGGTGGACAGGATGCTCCGCCATCTTCATCAATGCAGGAAGAGAGTATAGAGCCTATTGTGACTGAACTGAAAGTTCCGGATTTTTCAGGTAAAACTTACCGAGAAATAATGGAAAATGAAGAATATACAAAATATTTGTTCTTCAATGTAAGCGAAGAGTTTGACAGCCGGCCAATAGGGCAGGTTATACGCCAGCAGCCACAGCCAAACACAGTTGTAAATCAGGGTGCAATTATTTATCTTACAGTAAGCAAAGGGGAAGAAAAAGTTAAAGTCCAGATACCTTATGGCCTTGTAGGCAGACCTCTTGCAGAAGTACAGACATTGCTGGATGCAATGGATATCAGCTATACTACAAAAGATGTGCCTCAGACAAAACAGTACTCATATGGCACTGTTACCGGTACGGATATTCCGGAAGGTGTTATGATTGACCCAAAAGAAACTTATATTATTATTTATGTAGCTGATAATACCCCGGTTGTTGAAATAACAGATTAAAATAAACCATTCCGTAAGTTATATGCGGAATGGTTTTTAATATATTATGTGAAAAACGGACAGGTAAAACCTGCCCGTTTTTCTTTGTATAGAGAGAGAAAGTGGATTATCAATAAATTATTCAACTTCAACCAGTTCATATTCTCTGCTGCCAAAGCCCAGTGCAGCGGAAGCTTCGATTGTATAAACACCTCTTCTGCTTTCGATTCTTTCCAGCAGATGTGCCTGGCCTGGGTCGTCAGTTGCGGCATAAACAAGGTCGATACATGCCTGGTCGATAGCGATAGGGTCTGTGGATACCAGAATACCGATGTCTTTCATACATGGGTCTTCAGGATGTGCCACGCAGTCACAGTCAACAGACATATTTTTCATAACGTTGATATATGCTGCATTTTCGCCGAAATATTCCACAACACTGCCTGCAGCGTCAGCCATGGATTCCAGGAATTTTGTTCTGTCCTGTGTCCAGATTTTTTCTGGTTCACCAGCACCGTGGATGTATGCCTTGCCGTATGATGAACCAATACCGATAGACAGCTGTTTCAATGCGCCGCCGTAGCCACCCATTGGGTGACCTTTAAAGTGGCTCAGTACCAGCAGGCTGTCATAGTTTGCCAGGTTTTTGCCCACATAGTTTTTGTCAATCTGTTTGTGGTTTTTAATTTCCAACACAAGGTCTGGACCTTCTGCATCCAGCAGGTCCACATCATACATTTCGCTCCAGCCGTGATATTTGAACAGTTCCAGATGTTTTTCTGTTGTGTCGCGTTCACCTGCGTAAGCTGTATTGCATTCTACGATAGTGCCGCCAACTTCATCAATCAGTGGTTTCCAAAAATCTGGGCCCAAAAAGTTGTGGTTTCCTTTTTCACCGCTGTGAACTTTCAGTGCCACTTTGCCAGGCAGTTCCTTACCCAACAGTTTATACAGTTCCAGTACTTTTTCAGGTGTAATAGTTCTGCTGAAATATACTTTTGGTTTCATAATTTTCTCCTTTCATATTTTAAACGAAACTTTATTTGTATATATTGTAACATTATACTATGGGGGCAGGTCAAGTTAAAAATGTGAAATTATTATAAAATATTGACATCTTGTATAATTCAAACAATAATAAATTATAGATAAAAATATCTCGGAGAAAATATATGGTGATGAATATAAAATCATTTATTTCAAAGGTAGCAGTGTTCGTGATTCTCTCTACTGCATTTGCAGGTTGTGACAGACTGGAAGAATTTAACCCAAAAGATGATATAACCCAGGAACCATCTGTTACAGTTGGTTTCAGGGATAATGTGTACAGAAATGTATCCGTGGGCAAAATATCAGATTCCAGCCGTATGGTGTTTGATTCCTGCGACAGCAGTTATGATGGTATTGCTGATAATAGTCAGCCATTTGACGGGAATACAATATTTTTCGGACTTTGCCCAATATTGGAAGGCAAAGTCCCACAGACATACACCGGATACATTGACGAAAACGGGCAGCAGGTGATACTGTGCGGTAAAAAAGACTGCGGACATACAGGTGTTGAATGCCCTGCATATATAAATATGCGCGGTGATTATTTCACTCTTGAAGGTAAACTCTATTTTTACTCCCCTGAATATCACGAATATGGCAACGACCCGATGGATGGAACGGGGAAAAGAATCAGACTGTTTTCTATAGATGAAAATGGGAAATCTCTTTTTTGTGAACTGAAAGGATACACCGGCAGTGGAAGAAGTACAGTGATAACAGACGGTAATGATCTGTATCTTGTAGCAAGCAAAGAAACTATTCCAGGCAAAGATTTTTACGATACCTATGTTGTCAAAATAGATATGCAAACTGGCAAATATATTGAATTGGTACAATTGGACAAAGAATACACGGGGTATAAATTGTCCGATATCACTGCTGATGGGAAACAGATTATTTTTACAGCCAGAGAAAAATCTACATCTGATTATGTTATCGGTGTGTGCACTGTTGATGATGGAAAGTACCTGTTTGCCCATAAGATTGACAGAGATGACTACATTGCCGCAAGTGGACAACCTTTGGGAGATGTGGCTGTTGTAGACCGTAAATTTTACAGCATTAAAGCAGATAACCAGCTGACAGTGCAGGTTATCGGCAGTCCTGTGGTATCAGTGTTGTTTGAAGATTTGACCAGCGTTCTTGGCTGGCGGGAGTATTTTAAAATAAGTCATACATTCAACGATAAACTGGTAATAACCCGTCATATCAATAATGGCCAAAAATATGGAATTGACGAATACTATGCAGTTGATGTACAGACATTGGAAATTACTCCGTTGACTTTAATCGGCCAGGACGATGCCGCCATAACAAAGTTATACAGAATTTATACTGTCACACCGGATTGTTTTCTGGTGGCAACCAACCCAAGCGAGCAATATAATAGCCGGTATATAAATGATATGGCCGTTATTTCAAAAGCAGATTTTTACAGCAATAATCATAATCTGCAGCCAGTAGGGGCGATGTATGTCTGGTAAAACAAATCTACGGGTTTCTGCTATTGTTTACATAATAATTAAACCGACCTATGATTATAAACACAGGTCGGTTTTTATGTTACACACGACACAGAAGTGTGCATAAAAGTAAGTTGTTGAACTGTTTGATAAATTGGAATTTGGCAAATAGTTGATGACATATATAACGTAGGGGACGATGCCCACATCGTCCCGCAAAATTTTATATTTTACACCTATCGCCTAGGGGCGGGGTTCCACCCCCGCCCGTTGAAAAAAGCATAGGTTATTGTTTTGTCATTCTGAGCGAGTGAAACGAGTCGAAGAATCTTTGCTATGGTGCAAGCACAAACTCTTTTTTACGCTGCGCTGGCGTTACTTTTGGTGGCAAAAGTAACCAAAACCGCGAGGGTTGCGACTCCCTCGCGCTCCAACGCTGCACAAGTGTGGTATGCTCCATCTGCTACAAATCGGGAAAAATTACAAACCTTGCTCACTACGTTCTCTCGCACTGTAATTTTTCCTCGATTTACACAAGCATATCGCCACCTGTAAGCTACGCTACGCTTTGCTTACCCTGGCTCTCTGCTTGTTCTCCGCAGACTTCGCAATTGTTATTCGGGGAACATTCCCCGAACCCCTTTCTACTCGTAAAACCCCAATTTGTCTGACTGATTCATAGGCTGCTGGCTTTTACCTGCAGTTTTTGTTTTATTCTTCTGTTGCGCTTTCCAATATTGTAAAAGTCATATTGTCGCAGTCCAGCTGTGCCATTACACCATATGGTATTACACACATAGGCTCATTATGACCAAAACTGCCGTTATAGAATACAGGGATATTACTGTCGATTTCTTTCAGCACTTTCAGTATTCTTTCTTTATATTCTTCATAGTATTTTTCTTGGTACGGTTTACCGAAAATAATACCATTCACTTTTTGCAGTACGCCCATTGTGGCATAGTTTCTCAGCCAGAACTCTATAAAGTCCGGGCTTGGTGTGTCTTCGCTGGTTTCAAAGAAAAGAATAGCACCATCAAAAGATTCTTTTTCCGGGAACAGTTCTGTACCTTTTACAAATTCCCATACATCAAGACATCCACCTAACAGTCTGCCTTGTACTACGCCACTGCCTTGCAGCAGTTCATAGTATTTGTTGGGCTTCATCTTCTTGTATATGTGTTGTGTTTCTTCTGTCCACGGCACATAGTCGTCGGTGTACTCTTTGCAAGGTTCTATTGTACCCAGCGGGGCAGGGGAGAACAGCACTTTTTCTGCCCAATGCTTTGTGTATTCGAACATTTTGTTATTTTCAGCAAATTCCGCCAGAATACTTGGACCATAAAAAGATGTAAATCCTGCTTTATGACAAATAAGATGGGTAATGGTGCTGTCAGAATATCCCATATATATTTTAGGATTGGCTTTTATTATATCCCAGTCAAGATATGGCAACATTCTTACACTGTCAGAACCACCTATACATGAGAAGATAGCTTTTATTTCAGGATTTGCAAAGGCGGCATTAAGGTCGGCGGCCCTTGCCTGCGGATTTTCATATACAAACTGACTGCCTGCAAGTGTATGTGGCATTTCAATTACATTCAGTCCCATTTCTTCCAGACGTTTTTTGCCAATCTCATAACGGAATCGCAGATCCGCATCACCTGCACCACCCCAGGAAGAAGAAACTGTACATACAGTGTCACCTTTTTTTAATACTTTAGCTTTTTTTAGCATATTATTCACCACCTTTACTTGATTTTAACTTAAATAAAAGTGTTTGTAAACAAAAATAAAAGTCGTAGATTTCTCTACGACTTTTTTATACATAACAATTAGTTGTTTGTGTATGGCAGCAGAGCAACTGTTCTAGCTCTTTTGATAGCTGTTGTCAGGTGTCTCTGGTGGTAAGCACATGTGCCTGTTACACGTCTTGGCACGATTTTGCCTCTTTCTGTGATGTATTTTCT
>JAFZGF010000046.1 GCA_017555565.1 Oscillospiraceae bacterium | reverse complement strand
TCTGATGGCATCTGGTACCGTTTATGTGTAGCAATAATTATTTTTAAATCTGATTTATTTATGTTCATTGTTATTTATATCTATTACTTCACTGTTCAAAAATCCACCAAATACTGTTTTCCACAGAATTTTGATATCCAGCCACAGGCTCCAGTTTTCTATATACCAGATATCGTATTTAACTCGTTCTTCTATACTGGTATCGCCGCGCAGCCCGTTAATCTGTGCCCACCCTGTTATGCCTGGACGAACTTGTTGACGTACAAGATAAAGAGGTACATCTTCCTTGAACTGTCTTACGTAATATGGCACCTCAGGGCGCGGACCTACCAAACTCATATCACCTTTAAGAACATTTATAAGCTGTGGAAATTCATCAATACTGAACTTTCGAATTATACTACCAAAACGTGTTTTTCGTGGGTCCTTATCGGTACTCCAACCCGTTGTTTCATTATCATTTACTTGCATACTGCGGAATTTAAGCATTTTAAAAGTTTTTTTATTTAATCCTATTCTGTCTTGCTTAAACAAAACTGGTCCTGGACTGGAAATTTTTACGCCAATCGCAACAACAATGAACAATGGACTAAGTACAATAAGTCCTAAACCTGAGCCAACAATATCCATCACCCTTTTCAGCGTAGCGCCAAGGATATTATCCAATGGTGTAGCTCGCATATCTATGAGTTTTGATTTGCCCAGCTTTTCTATTCTTACATTACTTGGAAAATAGTCATTGAAAAATGGTATGAGACTAAGACGCACTCCTTCTTTATCTGCACAGCCGATTATATATTTCATAAATCGTATTTCATGTGGTTCCAGGGCCACAACCAGTTCATCTATTTCATTTTCCTGCAGAATATGTTCCAACTCTTCGTAACTGCCCAGACATTTGCCCAAACCTTCTTTTTCCACTTTGCTTACATATCCTTCAACTATGATCCCGAATTGTGGATTTCGTTTCAAGTCTTCTATATACTGAAATGCATGGTGGCCATTACCAACAATAATTACATGCTTTTGATTGTATCCTTGTCTTCGATAGTGATGCAGTATATGGCGTACAATAAAACGCTTAATTATTATTGTAAGACTGGAAATTATCCAATACAGCATCAATACGCCGCGGGAAAAATCGTCCATTCGAAACACATACATAATGGCCATCAGTATTACGACACCAAGACCATTTATCGCCAAGATGGATATGTTTTCCTCTCCCATTGCTTTGAATCTGTACGATCCATACATTCGGCATATACGATACACAAACACTATGGCTATACTATATATTGCCATAGCTAAAGAATATGGATATTTCCATAGTATCAGCGATATTTTCCCTTCCAATACTATGAATCGGAAAAACAGCGCCAAATAGTATGAAAAATATATGAGTATACAATCTGATATCATATTAAATATGTTTATCAGCTTTTGGTTTCTTTTTATCATTTCTTTATTTTAATTATTTATCTGCTTTAAATCTGGTAAATTATTACAACACCAAAAGCCGCTGGCTTTAAAAAATAACCAACACGGCAGAAATAAGTTATGCAATTATATATAATATAACACACCTATAATAAATATTCAATATATCCTGTATTCTAATTGTAATAAGTACCCCATAAAATATAAAATCAATCTCTAAGAAGAGATTGATTTTATTATTAGCTTATTTTTAAAGAATAATTGCTGATCCTATATCAGTCAGTTTCTTATCTGATATGAACAGCGGCTCTATATTGTATTTTTTAATAAATGAAATTACTTTATTTTTATCTTCTTTTTTTAAGATATCTCCAAAAAATAATATTTGTTTATCATTTAATTTTACAGATGCACCACCAATAAAACCGTAGTCATATCCCGGCAGGGTTATATCCCCTTTTTCAATTAATAATGAATCTATATTTTCTTTTTGTAAAGTATTGTAAATCCCGATATCATCTGTTATATAAGCATTATTGGTTACTGCGATTGTTGAACACTGGGTATATCCTTGGTTTACATTTAGTGTAATTCTATCACCTATAAGATTAATATCAGGGAAAGCTGTTTTAGAATTATATATAACATATACATTATTATATATATAGTTTAATAAACTTTCTGATTTATATCCTGGTTGTAGACCATCCTCTATTAAAACATTATAACCAAGCTTTTCCAATAAGGGCAAATTTGCCTTTTGACAAGATGATATGATCATTGTATTGTTGTTTATCTTTTTATATAAAACATCAGCGTGGGAGCAAATTGGGGCGCTGACTCTTGGAGATGGAATAACTGGCACACAAATAAAACCTAATGATGTTATATAATCAGTTATTTGCCTATCTTCTGTGTTTATAATACAATGTTTCATTTTATTCTCTGCTCAATGCCTTGATGGGAATCATACTTGCAGCTTTATAACTGGGATAAAGACTGAAAGTCGCTGTCAAAAATATTGTAGCAGAAACACCTATTACAAGCAAGCCAGTATCAAAGGAAAATGTTTCTTTCAATATAAAATTGACTATCCCCAATGAAATATATCCTATAGAAATGCCAAAAAATATTCCGATCAAACATGCAGAGACAGATAAAATTAAAAATTCAGACATAATATTTAATTTTGAAGCCCCGATGCTTATTTTTATCCCTATATCATGCTTTGCCTGTGATACAGCTGAAGATACGCTTGTTGCAACTGATATACTGCATACTATCAAAGCTACACAGGAAATCGCAAAAAGCATCAGAAAAGCAATTTCTGTAATATTGTTTATATTGTCTCTCTGCCGGCTTAAATCTGAAATTTCTATCGTAGAATACATAGGCAAAACGGCGTTGCTCTTTATATAACCGATAATATTTTCTACTGTTGTTCCCTCTTTGATATTTATTATCAGCTGATCAAAACCCTTTTCAAAACTTATATTTTCCATTGTAGTAAAAGGCAAGTAAATGAAATTTGGAATTATATCTCCAGACATCCCGTTAAGCAAGCTACTCGTTTTATTCACCACACCTATTATTTCAAGTTTATGCACTCCACTATCTGTTGTTATATACAAGTCTTTTCCAGTTATATTACTCCTTCCGTAATTTTGTAAAGCTATACTTTCATCAATAAGGCAAACCAGACTACTATTATTAATATCACCATCTGAAATGCCTCGACCGTACATCTGTTTTAGATTAACCACATCTTTAGCCATTGGAGATATTCCCCAGCATAAACACTGTAATTCATTACCATTTGATAAAGAAATTTCCATAGTATCATATCTAACAGGTGTGATCCGATTGACATAATCGCATTTTCTTAGAGAATTGTATAATGCAATATCTGTTATATTTTCTTTGTAATTACTGTAGGCTGTAACTGTCATTCCGTTCATTCCAACCCCATCCAGTTCCGCATTTATTTTTTCTTTTCCGACAGAGGATATCATAGATACAACCGACAGTGAAAAAATTGAAATAAATACAGATATCATAGCCATTGTGTATGGCTTGATTGCTTTTAAGAAATATTCTTTATTTATCATTTATTAAAATAATTCTGTCCCCTTCTTCAATATCACCTTTTATAAAAATTGTATCTGGGTTGAAATATGTTAAAATCTGTGTTTCAGCATTGGTTTCAATTCCTGTTTGTACATATTCTTTTAAAGCCTTCCCATTATCCAGAATATAAACATACTGTCCATTTTCATCTTGATTAATATAAGTAAAATCCAAGGTTTTAATCTGACTTGAGTTATCAGTATAAATAATACCGTTTATTTGAAGGCCATCAGAAACCACTGAGTCTATGTTGGTAATATCTGCATACACCTCTACAACAACTTTGTTACCCGCAATGGAGTTTTGTTTTTTAACAACAGCACCATACTCTTTAATCTTTCCGATATATTTCCTTTTTTCAAATGCTACAGGGGTGATAATGACTTTATTTCCGATTTCTATTTTGCCATAATCTGTTTGTGATAAAGTAAGCTTTGCTACAGTATTGTCTGCTGTTGATATAGATACTAACTCCTGGTCAGGCAGAGTAATACTATTTGCTTTTATATCAAGACTGCTTATTATGCCAGATTCAGGTGAATAAAATATATCCGGTATTTTTATGAATTCAGAATTATCCAAAAATGACGGATACAAAGAAAATAATTTGTCAATATTAATAGAAGATAAGTCTGTGTCCCCTATATTTCCGTTTAAAAGGTTTATCATTTTTTCTTTGTCAACAGAAAATAACGCTTGACCTTTATTTACAAACATATTTTCTCTGACAAATACTTCTTTAATTATTAGCGGATATGAAAACGTTATTGTTGTGTTGCATATGTTTTCGAATTCACCAGTCACATTAATATGAGGTGTGTACTCATATTCTGCTAAAATAGAACCTTCAGCGGGCTTAACTTGTTGTAAATTATAAAATGCAATAAATTCTGCCCCCAGCATCACAGACAGAATTATATAAATAAATTTTTTTCTCATAAAAAATCCCTTTCTTCAATTAGTATTGAAAAGAAAGGGTTTTTTAAACATTATATAAGATTTATAGCCTGGCGCACATTACTTACACCATATATTTCAAGATTGTATGCCTCTGGATTAATCTGTTTCATTCCCTGGGCAGGAATAATAACCTTTTTAAAACCAAGGCGTTGAATCTCCTTAAGCCTAAGATCAATATTAACTACATTTCGAACTTCACCGCCAAGGCCAACTTCACCAAACACAACCATATCATCTGGAATTGCTTTGTCAGTAAGACCCGAAAATACACTCATAATAACAGCAAGGTCGATGCTGGTTTCTTCAAGTTCAAGGCCACCAACAACATTGATATATATATCCATATTCCGGATGAAGAATCCTGCTCTTTTTTCGATTACAGCAAGCAGGAGATTTAATCTGTTGTAGTCTATTCCAGCAGCGGCACGTCTTGGTGTGCCAAAATTGGTTTTTGTTGTCAGAGACTGAATTTCCGTTAAAATTGGACGGGAGCCTTCTATTATGCAGGTTACACAGCTACCGCTGATCTGGCTGCCTTTACCTTTAAGAAGCATCCGTGACGGATTAAGAATTTCAACAATGCCCCTGCTTGACATGTCAAACATACCGATCTCATTGGTTGAACCATATCTGTTCTTGCTTGCTCTGAGTATTCTGTAAGGCAGTGTTTTATCACCTTCAAAATATAAAACAGTATCAACTATGTGTTCCATTACTTTAGGGCCGGCAATGGCACCATCTTTGTTTACATGTCCAACGATAAATAAAGCAGTATCATATTTTTTTGCAGTACCAAGTAAAAGAGATGTACATTCCCTTACCTGTGAAACACTACCTGGACTGGAATTGATTGTAGAGCAGTTCATTGTCTGAATAGAGTCAATAACAAGAACATCTGGCTTGTATTCCTCTATAGCACTGCAAATTGAAAATACGTCCGTTTCTGAGGCGATGGCAATATTCTGCCCATTAATACCTAATCTGTTGGCTCTGAGCTTGATTTGAGAAACAGATTCTTCACCACTGACATATGCTACAGTGTATTTTTGGGACAAATTACCACAAATCTGCAGCAGAAGAGTTGATTTACCCGCACCAGGTTCACCACCGATTAGCATTCCTGCGCCTTTTACAATTCCGCCACCGAGAACTCTGTCAAGTTCACTGATTCCAGTAAGAATACGGTTTTTGTTATCGTCTGCATCTATTTCACTTAATTGATTGAATTCAACAGATTTATATGAAGTTTTTTTTGCAACAGACGCAGGAGAAGTGTCAATAACATCTTCTGTAATTGTGTTCCACTCTTTACAAGATGAACATTGTCCCTGCCATCTGTGATAAACTTCACCACAATTTGTACAAACATATATAGTTTTTAATTTTTCTTTAGCCATAATAATATCCTTAACAATTTATATAATCATTTTACCATAACAACTTATAGTTGTAAATGTAAATTTATATAAAATAAAAAGACAACAGATTTCTCTGTTGTCTTTTTTTTGTGGAGGCGCCTACCAGATTTGAACTGGTGAATAAAGGTTTTGCAGACCTCTGCCTTACCACTTGGCTAAGGCGCCGCCATTTGTGGAGCGGGTTACGAGGCTCGAACTCGCTACCTCCACCTTGGCAAGGTGGCGCTCTACCAGATGAGCTAAACCCGCTTATTTTTAATTTTATTGTGGTGCCTCCGGTCGGAATCGAACCAACGACACGGGGATTTTCAGTCCCCTGCTCTACCGACTGAGCTACAGAGGCACACAATTGGCGACCCGAATGGGGCTCGAACCCACGACCTCTAGCGTGACAGGCT
>JAFZGF010000045.1 GCA_017555565.1 Oscillospiraceae bacterium | reverse complement strand
TTATTCCATTTTCTTGGATGTTGTCCTTTTTTCATATTTTCACCTCCAATTTAATTTTAGCATAACAAAAAAGGTAGATACATGGTGGTTTCCATGTGTCTACCTTTATCTTATCACTTCATGAAACTGGTGGTATGCACAAGCCCTATAAGGGCGTACTACTGACTCACCTCTCAAGAGGTATTGAAAATCCGCCAACTGCATTACACGCACTACAACCACTAAAGTGGTAATATGTCATTCTGAGCGAGTGTAACGAGTCGAAGAATCTTTGCTCTACAGCTTTCTGTAGAGCAATTATTTTTATGTTTCTTTAATTGCAAAGATTCCTCGCTTATGCTCGGAATGACATTTCGCTTCGCTCAATGCTTGAAGCTAAAGCATTTTCCACCTGATTAGCTGGTGGTTGTCTGTATACAATATAAAAAGACAGAGCATAAAGCTCTGTCTTCTTTTATTTATCAGTCAATTACATCTATATCGATGCCTACTTCTCGTGGAAGGAAGCGTGGGCATACATTTTCGCTGGAAGTAATAACAGAAGCCGCCAACAAGCTGCCGATATCGATTGCTTCCGGCAGTGATTTGCCATAGGTAAGGCCGGCTGCAACACCTGCACAGAATGCATCCCCTGCACCTGTTGTGTCTTTAACGTGTACATTTCTTGCAGGGCAAACACCTTTCATACCATTGATATCTGCATAAACTGCACCCTGTTCACCCATTGTAACAACCATTGCTTTAATGTTTGCCGCCTTAACCTTTACGGCAAGAATTTCGGCCATTTCCCGCGGAGTTTTGTCGTTATAATCATCAAGGAACAGCAGGCCTGCTTCGCCCTGGTTGCAGATAAAGCAGTCAAAGCGCTGTAAAAAGTCGCGGCGTTCAGCAGCTATGGACATATTTGAAACTACGCCATAAGCAGGTACATTATATTTTTCGCACAGGTCAAGAGTCCGTTTTACAATTTCTTTTTCAAGGTCAACTTCCATTACCACAGAAGAAGCCTTGGCAAAAATCTCGTCACCTTTTTCTTCCAGCACTTCTACAAGTGGCATCATATCAGGACGAACAGAAATAGAGCCAGCCACATCACCGTTGTTGTCAAAAACTGCCAGCCATGTGCCCATACCTTCAGGGCGTGTCAGCATATATTCTGTGTTTACTTTGTGGTCTTTCAGCTTTTTGATAACATCAACACCCAGCGGTGATTCATCAACGATACCAAGGAATGTTGGTCTTAATTCAAGGTTTGCAATATCTTCTACAACATTGCGGGAAACACCGCCGTGTACATATTCAATATAGCCTACATTACGGCCAGTAGGGATATATGCATCAACCGGAAAACCTTTGATGTCAACAAAAGTGGCACCCATTACTACAATACTCATTACAATTACTCCTGTTTTGTCGGATTTTGTAATATTATATCATATTTTGCAGGATAAAAACAGTTTATTTGGAGTTTTTGTTTAATTATTTACTATTAATTTTAGATTTTAATTTTCTATAAATACTGAATACTCTAAATCCAAAAAACACAATAAGGATAAAAAGCACAGATATAATTACATATTCATCAACTGTTTCGTACCATATCCTATCTTTGTAAATATTAAATATAGGGTCGCGGGCGGGAGTAATGTTTTCATCATAAGTGTAATACTGCCATAATAGTCTGTAAATATAATAAACCCAACCTACCACAGCCCCTGCCAATGCAGCTATTGCAGAAGCCAAATCCACTCCTTCAAAGCTATGTAAAAAAGCAGGGATAATCCTTTTACTCTGCTTTTCAATCTCAATATCATTCTTCAACAAGCAGTCTGTTGATACAGAAAACAGTTTTGCTATTTTAACAACATTTTCATAATCTGGCAACATTTCGCCCAATTCCCATTTAGAAACAGCCTGCCTCGTAACAAGCAGTTTATTGGCCAGCATATCCTGGGAATATCTGTTGGCTTTCCTTAATTTATATAATTTTTCACCAAATGTCATTTCTGTCCTCGTTTATAAAAATTCTTTATCATTAACTTTGTAATATACAATATTGCTGACAAAATAGTAAACAAAATGGATTTTGACCGATTGCCAAGACCAAGGCCAGGGGCTATTATTTTCCACTCACTATAAGATATAGATGCTAAAGGCCTTATCGTCCATATTATTTCTCTCGCCAAGTGTATCGCTGATTTCATAACACAATATACCAACAATACCGATAGAATTGTATAGATAGTCAGTACTACAGTGTCCAAATTATCTTTTAGTTGGTTCTTTATATCAGGATATTCAACCACTGTGTAACCTAAAAGATAATCTGTTGTTACATCAAATATCTGTGATATTTTTATAATATTTTCCGTTTCCGGCATTGCTGTGCCAAGTTCCCATTTTGATACAGCCTGGCGGGATACACCCAGTTGCTGTGCCAGGGTGTCCTGGGAGATGCCACTGTCTTTTCTCAAATTCTGCAATTTTTCTCCGAGTGTCATTTTTCACCTGTATTTTTTATAAATTTTTATTGCAATCAACAAAGATACTGTTATTACAATAATCAAAAAGAAAACAATAACTATTTCATTTATTACTTCGTAATATCTTTCTTCCCAGTATATTGACATAAATCTTTCTACATCTTTATACCCTTCAAACTGCAGACATCCTATTCTGGCATAGTAAATCAATGCAATTGATGATACAAAAGCAGAGGAAACAGCCGCCAAAAAATTAACTGCATCAAATTTGTCAATGTTTTGCAGTCTGAATTCGTTGGTTCGTTTCACGTCATACACATCTACATTGACCAGATATTCCACAGACACAAAAAATAAATCGGCAATTTTAATCAAATTGTCTGTGTCTGGTAATGTTTCATCCAATTCCCATTTGGATACAGCCTGTCGGGACACATTTAATTTTTCAGCCAACGTATCCTGTGACATTTTTCTGTTTTTTCTTAACTGCAAAAGTTTATTCCCGAATGTCATTTTCTCCGTCCTTTTTACGTATATAATTCATCAAAGCAAATGAAATACCCGCTGGCAATAAGAATTTTATCGCAAAAAGAATACTTCTATACCCTGTGTGCCATGCGTGTAGCCGAAAATATTCGTCAACTTTTAACCACGAAAATGGCCTTATAATGTATACAATACCATCTGCCATATTCATAGTGAACAACATAAGACACATCAGCATAAAACCAACAAGCAGAATGTATAAAACAAAGCATGCTGTTTTCATAGCTCTTTGATAATTGATTTCGATTTTGGGTTTAATTAAAACTTTGTGTTCCAAAAGCCAGTCTATTTCCACGCAAAATATCTGTGATATTTTTATAATATTTTCCGTCTCCGGCATTGCTGTGCCAAGTTCCCATTTTGATACAGCCTGGCGGGATACACCCAGTTGCTGTGCCAGGGTGTCCTGGGAAATGCCTGCCGCTTTGCGCAGAGATAACAGTTTTTCGTTAAAATTCATATTGTGCTCCATTAAGAAAGTTTACGGTATGTCCAGAGGCCATCCCCTACGACTAAATTATACGGTTTATGTTATAAAAAAGCTACATACAGTAAATAGAAAAGCCGCAACTTTGGGTTGCGGCTTGGTTTTATTGAATTTACAGACTTATTCCACCATCAACCACAATGTTCTGGCCGGTGATAAAGGATGCATCGTCGCTGATTAAAAATTTTACAGTTTTTGCCACATCGGATGGTGTGCCGATTCGGCCAAGAGGTGTTTCGTCTGCCAGGGCCTGCAGGTCATCTTCACTGTATACATCCAGCATAGCAGTTTTTATAACCCCTGGGCTTACACAGTTTACTCGTACACCTGAAGGGCCGATTTCTTTTGCCATTGCTTTGGTAAAAGTAACTACACCACCTTTGGCAGCAGAATAAACAGCTTCGCAGGAAGCGCCTACCACGCCCCATATGGATGAAATATTTACAATAGCGCCACAGTGATTTTTTACCATATGTTTTGCGGCAAATTTTGTGGAATAGATAACACCATTAAGGTCAGTATTTATAAGGTGGAGAATTTCGCCTTCTGTCATATCCTGGACAAGACCTGTATATGCTGTGCCTGCATTGTTTACAACTGCATCAATATGACCAAAAACGGAAAGCACATCAGAATACAGTTTTTCTACAGATTCAAAGGAAGAAATGTCACACTGAAAAGCCTGGGCATTGCCAAGCTCTGCACACAGTTTATCTGCATTTTCCTTATTTTTATTGTATGTAATTGCAACTGTGTAACCTGCACGGGATAATTCCCTTGCAATTTCTGAGCCTATACCGCCAGAAGCACCTGTAATTAAAACTGTTTTCATAGTTATCTCCAACGGGCGATATGTGGATCGCCCTACGAATTTTATCTGATTCAGTGGGACGTCCGGGAGGCCGTCCCCTACGGTTTAATTATAAGATAAAACGATGCAAATGTCTACTTTGTAAAAGGAAAAGGGACGATGTGGGCATCGTCCCCTACTGTTTAATTTAAATTATGCCTGCCATACATTGTATGTAAATGAGCCTGGCAGAGGTTTTGTTTCGTTTTTGATTTCTTCTTTGATAACTTCTTTCAGCTGGAGACGGTATGTATCGTCGTAGCCTTCCATAACTGGGAAAACTTTGCTGGCTTCATCAAGGAAGTGGATGATGTCGCGGCCCTTTGCACGGCCTTTTACTGTGTGAACATCATATGCATAGTCTGGAATTTCGCAAACTGCACCCTGTTCAACTTCTTTGATAACAATGTTTTTCAGACAGTCTGTGGAACGGTCTTTTGGCTGCATGCAAAGGAAACGGATTGCGTGCATAAAGAAGAATGGGCGGTCACCGTCAAAATATGGAAATTTGAGACGGGCCTGGTCAAGGTTGCGGATAACTTCGATGGCGCGTGGGTTGCCAAAGCCGATATCTTCAACTGCAATAGCGTTCAGTCTGCGCCAGAGTTTATTTTCCAGATGTTCGCTGGTGATGTAAAGTTCGTATGCCATATCGATGGCGATTTCGTAGTCAGCGTGGCGGATAGCTTTCTGCACGCCTGCAATAAGTTCGTCACAAGGCAGACCGTTTCTGCTTTTCATGCTGCCCCAAGGATCAAATGTATCTGTTGTAGCCATAGTTCTGCCTCCTTTTAGTCTATTGTATATTCAAATGAGCCTGGTTTAGGCTGAATATTGTTTTCGATTTCGTTTTTAACGATTTCTTTGAATTTAAGACGGTATGTATCGTCATAACCTTCCATAAGTGGTGTAACCCGGCTGGAAACATCAAGGAAATGCATTACATCGCGGCCTTTTGCACGGCCTTTTGCTGTGTGAACATCATATGCATAGTCTGGAACTTCAGGAACATAGCCCTGTTCGAATTTTTTGATAACAAGGTTTTTCAGACAGTCTGTTGAACGTTCTTTTGGCTGTGCACACAGGTAGCGGATAGCATAGAAGAAGAACAGCGGACGGTCACCGTCTGTATATCTGAACTGTTTTCTTGCTTCGTCCAGTTTGTTGATAACGCAGATTGCGTATGGGTTGCCAAAGCCGATATCTTCACAGGCAATGATTGTGAGACGGCGCCACAGCTTGTCTTCAAACTGTTCTGATGTGATGTACATTTCGTAAGCAATTCTTACTGCGATTTCAAAGTCAGCGCGTCTGATAGATTTCTGCAGACCTGCCACCAGTTCATCGCCAGGGACACCGCTTCTGCTGGTGATGCCTGCCCATGGGTCATAGGACATAAATGACATAATATTTTCCTCCGTTAAAATCATATTTTTAAATAAGCCCTTATATTTCTATAAGGGCATAGCATTACATATTTTCTTCGATGTAATCAACAACGTCTTTAACTGTAACCAGTTTGTCCAGGATTTCGTCTGGAACTTCAACGCCGAATTCATCTTCAACGTCCATGATAAGGTCTACCATATCAAGGCTGTCTGCATCAAAATCTTCGCGCAGGTCTGCGTCCAGGCTGATTTCGTCAGCATCCAGATCAAGACCGTTGCATACGATATCAAAAAGTTTTTCAATAATCTGTGATCTTTCCATAATATATCTCCTTGGAAATTATTGTTTATTTAATAATATTACACTTATATTGTACTGTTTTTGACCTGTTTGTCAAGAATTTTAGTCAAAATCAATAGGCAGGCTGGCAATGCCGTTAAGTTCAAGTGAAGCTGTGCGGCCGTTTACAAATTCGTAATAGCCCTGGGCCGCAATCATAGCGCCATTGTCACCGCACAGGTCCATCACAGGTGCAAAAAACTGTTTCTTGCCGATTTTTTCGCTGATAAGCTCTCTAAGACGCTTATTGGCAGAAACACCGCCTGCAATTGCAACTTTATCATAGCCGAATTCTGCGGCGGCATTTGCCAGATTGTCCGACAGAATCTGTGAAATTTTTTCCTGGAATGCGGCGGCGAGAGAGTTTTTGTCAGTTTCTTCACCTTTCATATTATTGGTATTATATATGTTTATAACCGCTGTTTTGAGACCGGAAAAACTTACATCATATTTGTTTTCTGTATGCGGTGTAGGCAGTTTGTACTTTGTAAGATCACCTGTAAGGGCGGCTTTTGCAATGGCAGGACCACCTGGATAGCCAAGGCCAAGAGTACGGCTGACCTTGTCAAAGGCTTCGCCGGCGGCATCATCAATAGTGCGGCCGATAACACGGAATTTTGTGTAGTCGTCAACTGCAACGATATGACTGTGACCACCAGAAGCCACAAGACAGATAAATGGTGGTTTCAGTTCCGGATATGTAAGATAAAGGGCAGCAATATGACCACGGAGATGGTGAACTGGCACCAGTGGCTTGCCGCTGGCAAAGGAAAGACCTTTGGCATAATTAAGCCCTACCAACAAAGCACCGATAAGTCCAGGCGCATATGTGCAGGCAATTGCATCCAGGTCGTTTACGGTGAGATTTGCGTCGTCAAAGCATTTCTGCACAACTTCGCTGATGGCGTCTATATGACGGCGGGAAGCAATTTCCGGCACTACACCACCGTAAAGGCCGTGTTCTTCCACCTGGGAATATACAATATTTGATACTATCTGTCTTCCGTCTTTTACGATGGAAGCCGCTGTTTCATCACAGCTGGATTCTATACCTAAAATATACATTTATTTAACCTCTATATATTCTTTGGCAGAGCGATGTGAAATCGCCCTGTTGTCAATTTGTGGGGTTTTACCAACCCCGGCTCAATATATGTAATTATGTCAATTGAGATTCATTACCCCGCCTTTGATAAGTTCCATAACAATGGCGTCATCTTCAGGGAAAGAATAGAAATTTTTACGCTTACCAAGGGTTACAAAGCCCATTTTTTCATACATTTTTATGGCTGGCTCGTTCTGACTGCGCACTTCAAGGACTATTGAGTTTACTGTTTTTGGCAGTGCAATAATAGCTTCGCGCAGAAGTTTTTCACCAATACCCTGTCTGCGGCACAGAGGATGTGTGCAGATAAACACCAGTTCAGCATCCTCTGTAGCTATAAATGAGCAAAACCCCAATGCTCTGCCCTCATATACTGCCACATAACTTTCGGTCGACTGGTTTGCCAGGTCACCGATAAGGCCTTTCATACTCCAGCCGTCCAGAACTTTTGAGTGAATAGATGTAACATCTTCAATATGTTTTATTGAAAATGGCTCTATTTTTAAATTTTCAAGATTTATATTTTCCATTTGATTAACCTTTCGCAATATACCAGTTTTCGCCGCTGTTTACATCAGCTTTCAACGGAATTGACAGCTGAGCAGCGTTCTGCATTTCCTGGCTGAGAATTGCCGCGGCCTTTTCCATTTCGTCCAGAGGGGCTTCAACAATAAGTTCGTCGTGAACCTGCAGCACCAACTGGGATTTCATACCCTCGGATTTAAGGCGATTGTAAACCTTGACCATTGCAATTTTGATAATATCAGCACTTGTACCCTGGATAGGTGTATTCATAGCCATGCGGATACCGGCAGCCTGGACATTTTTATTGGAGTTGTTTACCTCTGGCAGCAGGCGCTTGCGGTTGTAAAGAGTGGTTACATATCCGTGCTCTTTGGCAAATGCTGTGATGCTGTCCATATATTCAGCAACGCCACTGAAGTTTGTAAGATAGTCTTTGATAAAGGCATCTGCCTCTTTTACAGACATACCAGTATCTTTTGCAAGGCTGAATGCACCGATGCCGTAAACAATGCCGAAGTTAACTGCCTTTGCACGGCTGCGCAGCTGTGGGGTAATCATTTCCATAGGCAGTTTCATAACCTGGCTGGCTGTGCGGGCATGGATATCATCCCCGTTGATAAAGGCTTCAGACATTACTTTGTCACCGCTGATATGGGCAAGTATGCGCAGTTCGATCTGTGAATAGTCGGCATCAAGCAGTGTGTGTCCATCCTTTGCCACAAAGAATTTGCGCAGTTCACTGCCGAGCTGAGTACGCACAGGAATGTTCTGCAGGTTAGGCTCGGAAGAAGAAATACGGCCGGTGCGTGTTTCTGTCTGGTTAAAAGTGGAGTAAATTCTGCCGTCCGGCTGAATTTTGTCTATAAAGCCTTCAACATAGGTTGAATTGAGTTTCTGATATGAACGGTAATTAAGAATAACATCAATTACCGGGTGGTATTTGCGCAGACCTTCAAGAGTTTCTGCATTGGTGGAATAGCCGGTTTTTGTCTTTTTACCAGCAGGCAGATTAAGAACTTCAAACAGTGCGTGACCCAGCTGTTTAGGGCTGTTGAGATTAAACTGTTCGCCAACCATATCCCATATAAGCTGCTGGTCAGCGGCAATCTGTTCTTTCAGCTTGATACCGAAGTCTATAATGCCCTGCTTGTCAACTGCAAAGCCGATGTGTTCCATATTGGCCAGAACTTCAGCCAGTGGCATTTCGATTTCGTACAGAAGGGACTGCTGGTTGTCTTTTTCTATATTATCTTTCAGAATTGTGTAACAACTGTGTGCAAACGGCGCAAAACTGTCTGCACATTCAAAAGCTTTTTCTGCACCCGTTGCCAGAGGCAGAACATCCTTTGCGTAGCTGGACGCCAATGGGTTGGTAAGGTAAGCCGCCAGAGTAAGACAGAATGTGATATTCTGTGGCTGGATACCTTTTGCAAAGCAGAATTTATGCAGAGTCTTTACATCAAAGGCTATTTTTTCTTTTGTTGAATCTTCAAGATACTCTTTGAGTTGCTGACTGTCGGCAGAGAGTTTTTCCACCTTTTTATCCCAGGTAATGATAAATTCGTCATCTGACTGCCAAACAACAGCTTTTTCAAGACTGTTTGAAAAATCAGAAATTTCAACGGTTTCAAGTGTGGTTTCTTCTGTGAAAGTTTCAAAAGACAGCTGGCTGTCACCACAGAATTTTTCCACCATTGTGTACATTTCGAGGCTGTTGAGAATTTCAGCAGCTTTTGCAAGGTTGCCAGGCTGTTTTACATAGTTTGAAATTTCTGTATCAACGGGGGCTGTGGTACAGATAGTGCCCAGCTGTTTTGACAGATAGGCCATTTCCTTATCAGCCTCCAGCTTGGTGCGAACACCTTTTTTGATAAAAGGGTCCTCAATGTTTGCATAGATGTTGTCCAGAGTGCCAAACTGCTGCAAAAGTGATACCGCTGTTTTTTCACCAACACCCTTTACACCAGGGATATTGTCAGATGTATCACCCATAAGAGCTTTCAGGTCAATAAGCTGGTTTACTTCCAGACCGTATTTTTCCTTTATAGCTTCGGTATCCATCAGCGTGTTCTGACCTTTGCCGAACTGTGTGGTGGCAAGAATAATGTTTACATTTTCATTTGCCAGCTGGAGACTGTCTCTGTCACCTGTGGCAATAAAGCATTTATCCCCTTTTTCAGATGCACTGCGGGCAAGAGTGCCCAGAATATCATCAGCTTCATAACCTTCTTTTGACACAAGAACATAACCAAGATTGGTCAAAATATCTTTAAGTACAGGCATCTGACTGGCCAGTTCTTCTGCCATGCCTTTGCGGTTGCCTTTATATTCAGAATACATTTCGTGGCGGAAAGTCTTTGCCTTAAGATCAAAAGCAATAGCCACAGCATCAGGTTTGATTTCCTGTTCAAGTTTATGAAGAATATTGAGAAAGCCATAGATACCGTTTGTATACTGGCCGTCTTTTGTGGTCAGCAGTTTGATGCCGAAAAAAGCACGGTTTACTATGCTGTTGCCGTCAAGCGCTAAAAGCTTCATAAAATTCTCCTTATATATCAATTTTGTCATATTATATAATCTAATAATATAGTATACCACATTTTAATATTTTATGGTATACTATATAGACTAAAAAAATTAAAATGGTGAAAAAATGAATTTGAACGGATTGAATATAGAAAGCAAAGCAGTGCTGGCGCCGATGGCGGGGTTCTGCGATATAGTGATGAGAAAGGTGGCCGATGATATGGGTGCCGGCTTTACTGTAAGCGAAATGGTATCTGCACGCGCACTGTATTACGGTGACAAAAAAAGCAGACAGCTGATGGAAACCTGGGACCACAAAGGCAGATACGGCATACAGCTGTTCGGTTTTGACCCGGTGGACTTTGAAGCGGCAACTAAACTGGTATTGGAAGTAAAACCTGACTTTATCGACATCAACATGGGTTGCCCTGCACCAAAAATCACAGGTAACGGCGCAGGCAGTGCACTGATGAAAAATACAGACCTGGCTGCAAAAATTGCCGAAACTGTGGTGAAAAATGCAAACGGCACACCAGTAAGTGTTAAAATGCGCAAAGGCTGGGACGACGACTGTATAACCTGTGTAGAACTGGCAAAAAAAGTGGAAGCTGCAGGTGTAAACTTTATAACTGTGCACGGCAGAACAAGAAAGCAGATGTACACACCAGGCATTGATATGGATGCCATAAAAAATGTAAAAAATGCGGTAAGTATACCTGTAATAGGCAACGGCGATATCACAAAGCCTGAAGATGTGGTAAATATGATGGACTACACCGGCTGTGACGCTGTTATGATAGGCCGTGAAGCATTGAGCAGACCATGGATTTTCAAACAGGTAAACCAGGCACTTAACGGACTGCCTATAGACAGAGAGCCTACTGTAGAAGAAAGAATGGCTCTGCTTTTGTGGCATATAGAAAAACTGTGTGAGGTAAATGGTGAAGTGCTGGGTATGAAAAAAGCCCGTGGCCAAGCCGCCTTATATATGAAAGGTCTGCGCGGAGCTGCTCATCTGCGTTTTCTTACAAACAGCCTGACTGTATTTGAAGATGCAAAAAATCTGGTAAACGAAGTATTAAAGGAGAACAGCAATGTTTAATTTCAATGCCCTGCTGGCAAGGCTGAAATATATCCCACGCTGGAGCCTTATGAGACAGAATGTAGAAGAAGATCTGGCACAGCACACCAGTGATGTGGCACTTATCGCCCATACATTATGTTTGTTGGCAAACAGAAAATTCGACAGAAATATAAACAGTGAAAAAGTGGCTGTAGCCGCCCTTTACCACGATGTAAGCGAAATTCTTACCGGGGATATGCCTACTCCCGTAAAATACAACAACCCGAATATTATGTCTGCCTATAAAGCTATAGAGGCCCACGCAGTGAACAAACTGCTGGAAACAAGTGACCCGGATATAAAAGAAGACCTGCGCCCATATATGACCCAGGAAAGTCTGACAGAGTATGAAAAGAAACTGCTGAAAGCCGCTGACAAAATCTGCGCATTGACAAAATGTATGGAAGAGCTGCAAAGCGGGAATAAAGAGTTTGAAAGCGCATATAAGACAACCTATCAGTCCCTTGAGGAAATGGATATGGATGAAGTGAAATACTTTATGGAAAATATGCTGGGCAGTTTCAGACTGTGTCTTGATGAACTGGCAAAAATATAGGAGTATAATTTGAAAAAATATATCAACAAACACATTTATTTAAAGGCATTCCTGCTGGGATTTCTGACAGCGCTGTGTATGTTTCTGCCTTACCTTGTGGTAGACAAAGGCTTTTTCACTTATGCAGGCGACTTCAACAGCCAGCAGATACCTTTTTATATGTATATGAACCAGATGGTAAAAAGTGGCAGTCTTAACTGGGGCTGGGCCATAGACCTGGGCTCTTCAGTGGTAAACAGCTATTCTTTCTATCTGCTGGGTTCGCCATTTTTCTGGCTGAGCTGTATCTTCCCATACAAAGCCATTCCATATATAATGCCCTGGTTGCTGATACTGAAATTTGCAGTGGGGAATCTGGGGGCATTCGGCTATCTGAGAAGATATGCAAAAAATGATAACTATGCAATGATTGGGGCTGTGATGTATACATTCTGCGGCTTCTCAATCTACAATATATTCTTTAACCACTTTATAGAATCTGTGGTATTCTTCCCATTTTTACTGTGGGCACTGGACGAATTCGTTTATGAAAAAAGAAAAGGTGTATTCCCGCTGATAGTGGCGCTGAACCTTGTAAACAACTACTTTTTCTTTATCGGTCAGGTGGTATTTCTGTTTATCTACTTTGGCTGCAAAATGTGGACAAAAGAATACAGAATAACAAAAAAGGAATTCTTCACCCTTGCATTTGAGTCTGTTACAGGCTGTTTTATGGGGATTGTGCTGTTTATACCGTCAGCTTTTTCGGTTATGGAAAACCCAAGGGTTTCTTCAACTTTATCCGGTTTCGGCATATGGATGTACAGCAATGTGCAGCAGTATTTTGCAATATTGACTTCTGCCCTGCTGCCACCTGACCCGCCATATATCCCTGCACTTTTCACAGACGGTGCCATTAAATGGACAAGTATGTCTGCATTTGTGGCTTTTGGCGGACTGTTTGGTATGTTTGTTTTCAACAGATACCGCAAAAATTCATCTTTTTACAAGGTGTTTATAATCAGCATAATCTGTGCATTCGTGCCTGTGCTGAACAGTATGTTCTATGCTTTCAACTCCTCTTACTATGCAAGATGGTTCTATATGCCAGTTCTGATGCTGGCCGCAATGAATATGCAGAGTTTTTCGATGGAAAAAGAACATATAGTCCACGGATTGAAATGCACCTCTGTGCTTACTGCTGTACTGTTGCCTTTCGGTCTGACACCTATTGACAACAACGGTGAAACATTTATCGGGCTGGCTGACCAGGTGGCCGTTTACTGGCTGAATATGCTGATAGCCTTTCTTAGCCTTTATCTTGTTTACCTGACAGTTACAAACTATATAGGCAAGAAAAACTATACAAAAAATCTTATGAGCGGCCTGCTGATTATTACAATGCTGTATGGCACATTGCATATAGGGCTGACAAAGATGCCTCAATGGGACGCTGACCATCTGTACAGACCGCAGAACTATGACATTCTGGACAATTTCGGCTTTGATGATGAAATGAAAAATTACAGAATGGACGCATACAACTGTTATGATAACCTGGGCCTGTTTACCGGTGTGCCTTGCATACAGTTTTTCAACAGCACTGTGTCACCTTCAATTATGGAGTTTTATCCTCAGGTAGGTGTCAAGCGAGATGTATCTTCCAAGCCTGGACGGGAATTATATGCCCTGCGCAGCCTGCTGAGCGTAAAATATCTTGTTATGCCAAACTGGGAGGTTTCAAACTATGAAGCCGAGGCTAATCTGTACGGATATAATCTGTTGAGCCACAGTTACCCTTACAACATATATGAAAACACCAATTTTATTTCTATGGGGTTTGCCTACGACAAATATGTAAGCTATCAGGACCTGGAAAGTATAAATGATGTAAACCGTGGCAATGTACTGGTGCGTGCTCTGGCAGTTGACAAAGAAATACTGGATAAATACAGCTTGCCACTGGCAGAAATAACTGACGATGAATTGTATGATTACACATACACCACATTTATTACTGATGTGACCAAAAGAAAAAATATGTCCAGTTACTGTTTCAACCAGACCAAAGATGGCTTTGAGTGCAATATCGTACTTAACCAGCCTAATCTTGTATATTTCTCGGTGCCATATGACGAAGGTTTTACCGCATATGTAAATGGAGAAAAAGCTGAAATTGAAAAAGTAAACTATGCAATGAGTGCGGTATATGTACCTGCAGGTGACAACGAAATAGTATTTGTATATAAAACTCCGTGGCTGGACAGCGCAATAGCATTGACAGCGGCAGGATGGGCAGTTTACTGTATGTATATATATTTCACATATAAAAAGAAAAAATAATTATAAGGGGCGATTTGATCGTCCCTTTGATTTCTCACAATAAAGGAGCAACAATGAGCGAAAACACAACACAGGAAAAAGTATTCCACACCAATATTCCATCTGTGCTGGCTATGGAATTTTCCATAAAGCCATGTCAGGTTGAAAACACAGTAGCTTTGCTGGACGAGGGTGCAACAATACCTTTTATCGCACGATACAGAAAGGAAAAAACTGGTGAACTTGATGACCAGACAATAAGAAATATCTCTGACCGACTTACCTATCTGCGTAACCTTGACGAGAGAAAACAGGAAGTATACACCGCTATTCTCAGCCAGGAAAAAATGACTGATGAAATAGAAAAATCTATAGAAAATGCTGTCAGCCTGGCAGAAGTGGAAGATATTTATCGCCCGTTCAAACCAAAAAGAAAAACAAGGGCATCAATCGCAAAGGAAAAAGGTCTGGAACCACTGGCAAAAATTATTCTGGAACAGAACAAGAAAACTGTGCTGGCACAGATTCTGCCACAGTACATAGATGAAGAAAAAAATGTGCTGACAGTTGAAGATGCACTGAAAGGTGCTATGGACATTATTGCAGAAGATGTGTCTGACAATCCACAGGTAAGAACTGTGCTGAAAAAGCTGTACAACCGCACCGGCGTAGTGGAAAGCAAAGGCGACGGGGAAAAAGAAAGTGTGTACACACAGTACTATGATTTCAGCCAGGCTGTGAATAAGTTGCCAGGCCACCGAGTGCTTGCCCTCAACCGCGGTGAAAAGGAAGGTTTTCTGAAAGTTAATATCACAGTGGATTTATCCGCCGCTGTAGCCGAAATAGAAAAAATATATATCAATGGCAAAAATGAATGTGCTGATGTGGTAAAAGAAGCCATTGCTGACAGCTATACCAGACTTATCCACCCATCCCTTGATACAGAAATAAGAAACAATCTGACTGATATGGCAAATGAAGGCGCCATAAAACTGTTTGGCGATAATCTGCGCCAGTTATTGCTGGTACCACCAGTTAAGGACAAGGTTTGTCTTGCTCTTGACCCTGGCTACAGAACAGGCTGTAAGATGGCTGTAGTTGACGCCACCGGCAAAGTGCTGGAAGTTGGTGTAGTGTATATGACACTGCCAAACCACAACAAGGATATTGCGAAGAAAACTTTGAAATCACTTATCAAAAAACACAATGTGGATATTATCTCCATCGGTAACGGAACAGCTACAAAAGAAACAGAAATGTTTGTGGCTTCCCTTATCAAAGAACTGGACAAAAAAATCAGCTATATGGTAGTAAGCGAAGCTGGTGCTTCTGTTTATTCAGCATCAAAGCTGGCAGCAGCAGAATTCCCTGACTATGATGTATCATTGAGAAGTGCAGTTTCCATCGCAAGAAGACTGCAGGATCCTTTGGCTGAACTGGTAAAAATAGACCCTAAATCCATAGGTGTAGGTCAGTATCAGCACGATATGCCAAAAGCAAGGCTGGAAGAAAGCCTGGACGGTGTGGTGGAATACTGTGTAAACACAGTAGGCGTTGACCTGAACACCGCCAGCGCACCACTGCTGGAAAGAGTGTCCGGTCTGAACAAAACCACCGCCAAAAACATAGTGGCATACAGGGAAGAAAACGGCCGGTTTACAAAAAGAAATCAGCTGATGAAAGTAAGCAAGCTGGGACCAAAGGCATTTATGATGTGTGCAGGCTTTTTGAGAATTCCAGGTGCAAAGGATAAGCTGGATTCATCCTCTGTACACCCTGAAAGTTATGATATCGCAAAAAAACTGCTGGCAGCAGTAGGATACACCACAGATGATATAGGCACAGACAGAATCAAAAATCTGGCTGAAGATGCCGAAAAAATAGGCATTGAAAAACTTGCAAATCAATTGGAAGCAGGTGTACCTACACTGAAAGACATCATCGCCGAACTTATCAAACCTGGCAGGGATATGCGTGATGACCTGCCAAGCCCATTACTGCGCGAAGATGTGCTGGATATGGCTGACCTGAAGCCTGGTATGCAGCTGAAAGGCACAGTGAGAAATGTAATAGACTTTGGCGCATTTGTAGACATCGGCGTACATCAGGATGGGCTGGTACATTTAAGCCAGATTTGTGACAGATATATCCGCCATCCATCTGAAGAAGTAAAAGTAGGCGATGTGGTAGATGTATGGGTTATGAACGTTGACATAAACAAAAAAAGAATTTCACTTACAATGCGCAAGCCTAAGGAAAATAAATAAAAATAAAAGCTATGGGGTTACCCATAGCTTTTTATTTATAAGTCAAATTTTACTATACCCATTTCTTCCAGAATTTCTGCCGCCCACACTGCTGCATTCGCTACAACTGCTGTACATTTGTCGTCGTGGCCACCATCTGCCAGGAAACGCGCCATATCTTCAGGGTCGTACATACGGTAGCTTTTACCCATTATCTTGTACTGTATATCCCTGCAGATTACACTGCCATATTCCTGCATAAATCTGTCGTGGAGTTTTCTGCCCAGAACAAGAGTATCTGCCACGGCCTGTTTATCACCCATATTATCGTATTCTCTGCCGCATACTGCAGAAATAGCCATAAGGGCACCATTGAAAGCGCCGCAGCTGTTGCCGCTGCGAACACCACCGGCCATAAGGGCAGTGGCTGATTTGATAACAGCAGAATTTATATCAAGGTATGTCTGCAATGCACAGAGTGTACACTGAGCACAGCCGCCAAAGTTTTTTTCATATTCAAAGGCTTTGTTGTATATTTCCATACGGGTTTTATCATTCATAGCTTTTACCTCGTCTGTTATATTTAAGAACATTATAGCACAAACAAAATAAAAAGGCACTCACAGAGTGCCTTTTTTATAATTACTTATCCAGTTTTTCTGCTGTTTTGATAGCTTCTGCTTTGTTGTCCAGGCTCTTGCCTACATATACGAATACATCAAAGTCCTGTGGCTCGTCTTCATCAGCTATTTTTACATATCCGTCGCCATAGCCTTCCAGCTCGATAAAGTAACCGTATGTACCTGCCTGCTGTGTAAAGCCAGGCATATCAGCATTGTTTGAAATAGCAGGAATATCCATTGCCATATAATATGACATTTTATTTGAAGACATTACTGCACTGCCTTTCATAAGGGTTTCCAGTTCGCCGTCTGCATCGTAAACAAACATTTCTGCTTTGCCATTTTCATCAAGTCTGAAGTAAAGATATTCACCGTCTTCGTTTACCCAATAACCGTTCATATCTTCCCACATTGCAAGAACTGTTGCATAGTTAGGATCTTCTTCATCTGGTACAGGCTCTGAGCTTGGTGTAGCGACAGGTGTAGGTGTTGGTTCAACATCGTTGTTTGGTTTATCTCCGTCAACACAGCCTGTGAGAAAAGACATTGCCATAACCATAGCAAGTATTACACTGATTAATCTTTTCATATTTCCTCCTGTGACAGTTATATAAAGTAAAGAACATTGTTTATCATAAATTGTCTTTTGCTGTCAGTTACATTATATTTTTAAATTATGTTAAAAATTTGAAAATTACAGATAAATTTTAAAAATCAGGATTCGTTTACAAATTTACCGCTGATATGTTCAGGTGTAAGTTCCATAAGCCATGTTCTGTGCAGATTGTTTTTCAGTTCTTTTTCGAGGTATTCCTGATCAAGAGTAAATTTGCGTGTCAGCTTTGTTGTGATGTCGATTATTCTGTCTTCATCTTCAACTATTGCAATGCGTCCGAAAACAATTACACTTTTAACGTTCAATGCCCATTCGCCGTCTTTTCGCCAGCCCTGGTCATACACGCAGAATGAAACTTTGTCGTGTTTTTTTATTGCATCTGTACGATGACTGCGCTGACTGCCGATGTGGAAGTATATTTTTCCGCTTTCTTCGTCGTAGTAGTGGTTGATAGGTGTGCCGTATGGGTAATCATCGTCACCCAGTACACTTAAAACACCCCTTGTTTCATTTTTAAGCAGTTCGATGCAGTCTTCCATAGGCATCTGCTGTTTAATTCTAACCAATTCTCTGAACATATTTTTTTCCTTTACTGTGCTTTTCTTATTGATACGCCGCCAAAGCCGTTGTCCTGAAGTGCTTTTACCACTGTTGATGGAGACTGTGTATAGTCGATGAAGTAGAGTGAATAGTCTTTGACTGCATCGCCTGTAACTGTTTCGATTTCTGGTTCTTCTTCATCATTTTTCTGAAAATGTGTTGTTATTGAAACCAGTTTGCCATCTTCATAATGAAGCTCTACACGGTTCCACATATCACCTACTGTAACCACATAACTGCCACCATTTTCCACATCCTCAATAGTTGCAGCTTTTGGTTTTTCGGTTGGTTTTGGATCTTCTTTATCTGTACCGAGTTCAGCTTTGATTCCCAGTTCGTCCAAAATGGCTTGTTTCTGTTCATCGCTCATTGCTTCGTATTCTTTCTGGCTTATGCCAGCTTCTTCCAGTTCAGCAGGGTAGTCGCTTATACCGCCCACATTTCCGCAGGCTGTAAAAGCTGACAGCATCATTATCGTAGCCAATATAAATGCAATAAACTTTTTCATAATAAAACTCCTTTAAAGTTTTTTCATCATTGTAATTTCTTTCAGACTTGTACCGTCTTTAAGACGGATGGCGTCAGGTATCTCCGCCACTATTTCAAATCCAAATTTTTTATAAAGAGCAATAGCTCTTTCATTGCCTTCAATAACCTCCAGCTCCAGCAGTTCAACGCCGTCACGGCTCTGGGCTGATTTTATTATCTCTGTAAAAATTGCACTGCCTATACCAAGGCCCCAGTATTCTTTAAGCAGGGCGATGCCTATGCCTGCTTTATGGCGGGTTTTGATTCTTGTGTTGAAAGAAACTTGCCCTGTTCCTGCAATTTTTCCGTCAACGATAACAGTGAACATCTTGTCGTTGGGGCTTTCAATCATTCGGTTTATAAAATTCAATTGTTTTTCAATGGTATAATCAGCCATTTCTTCAGGGTACTGCATCAGATAATCAGTCTGTCCCAGACTTTTTATTCTGAAAGCCAGCATTTCAGCCGCATCAGCTATCTGCGCTGTACGTAATACAGCCGTTCTTCCATCTTTCAGAATTATTTCAACAGGTTCAAAAGTCATAAAATCTCTCCTTTATATCTCTCTGTCCATATCACGATACTGCACAGCCTCAAGGATGTGTATTTCATTTATAATTGTTTCTCCGTCAAGGTCAGCTATGGTACGTGCCACTTTCAGCACCTTGTCATAGCTTCTTGCGGACAGATTCATATTGTCAAATACCTTTTTCAGAATCTGTGAAGCTTTAGGTGTGACCTGACAGAATTTTGCCATATATTTTGACGGGATATTGCTGTTGGTATCAAAATCAAAATCCGCATATCTTTCTGACTGGATTTTTCTTGCTGCCAGCACTCGTTTGAGAATTTCTGCACTGGTTTCCCCTGGTTCTGTTTCTGTAAGCTGTTCCCAGCTGACATCTTCCAGATGTACATGCAGGTCGATTCTGTCCATCATTGGACCGCTGATTCTGTTCATATACTGCTGTCTGCGGGTTTCAGAACAGGTGCAGGTATGATTGGCTGTGCCATAATATCCGCAAGGGCAAGGGTTCATTGCCGCCACCAGCATAATATTGCTGGGGTATGTCTGTGTATAGCTTACTCTGCTGATAGTAACCACATTGTCTTCCAATGGGGCACGCAGGCTTTCCAGCACATCTTTATGGAACTGTGGGAATTCGTCAAGGAACAGTACCCCATTGTTTGCAAGGGATATTTCCCCCGGTCTTGCGCTTGTGCCGCCACCTGTCAGCGCAGGGGCAGAAACTGTGTGGTGGGGAGAACGGAAAGGTCTTTTTGTAATAAGGCCGCCATTTTTGGAAATAAGGCCGCTGATGGAATAAAGTTTTGTGGTCTGTATAGCCTCTTCTCTTGTCAAAGGCGGAAGTATGGATGGCATACGTTTTGCCAGCATACTTTTACCGCTGCCCGGTGGGCCAACCATTAAAATGTTGTGGCCGCCTGCCGCCGCAATTTCCAGTGCTCTTTTTGCTTCTTCCTGACCTTTTACATCTGCAAAATCCAGCAGTTCTTCCCCAATATCAATCTGCTGATAAATATGTTCTTTAAGGACTGTTTCACCTTTGAAATAGCCTATAAGCTGTGAAATATGGCTGATGGCGAAAACATTCAGCCCGTCCACAACGGCCGCTTCGTTGGCATTGTCTGCTGGTACAAAGAAATGGGTGAAACCTTCTTCTTTAGCCTTTATGGCCATAGGCAATATTCCCGGAACACCGCGCAGAGCGCCATCAAGGGAAAGCTGACCTGCAAAGGCATATTTTTCATTTACAGTATCTATATCGCCTTTTGCGCAAAGAATTCCCAAAAGCACCGGCAAGTCGTATATAGCGCCGGTCTTCTTTATATCCGATGGGGCAAGGTTAACTGTGATTCGGCTGGATGGATAAGATATGCCGTTGTTTTTTATAGCACTGCGAACACGCTCTTTGGCCTCTTTTACAGCATTGTCCGGCAGACCTACGATATCAAAAGCTGGCAGACCGCCAGAGATATGTGTTTCTACTGTTACTACATACCCTTCTATACCAAGCACGCCAAAGCTGTATATTTTGCTGAACATACCTTCACCCCAATGTATACTTATTGATTTTATAATACAACAAATGTATCTTTTGCGCAATAATTTTACATATATGCTTTTGTGTAACATTTAAAACTGCAAAGAAAAAACAGTGCCAAAGCACTGTTTTCTGTGTTTTTATTTTAAACTTGCCATATATTTTTTTGCATTGTGGAACATTATACCGCCAACAGCGTTGCCAACTGTTATAACCAGCAATCTTACAATTACTTCAACTGTATAGCCGCCTTTTACCCAGAAATAGAACATATCAGCAATGCTGTGTTCAAAACCACAGATGATAAATACCATTACACCCAGGCAAAGGGATGAGTATTTTCCAATTTCCATTTCGATTTTGTTGTAACCGTCTACTGCAATGTAAATCATAACATTGCACAGCATACCCAGAATAAACAGACTTATGTACTCATCAGCCAGTTTTGTGCTACACAGTTTTTCTGCAGCTGGTACCAGTTTTTCGGCCAGTCTTGTCATTCTTACAAGAAATGCTACCAGACCTGTACCTATCAGGTTGCCTGTCCAAATCATTGGTACCTGCAGTTTATATTTACTGTCATAGTCGAAAATATAGCACACCTTGCTTGTATACAGATGCAGACCGTGTGAACAGATTGTCAGCAAGCCGATAGTGAAAAACAGTGAACCCAGCACTTTGTTATCCAATGAAAGATAAACTGTGCCGCCGATACCTATACAAATACCTGCAAGTATAGCAGATATGAAAACTCTTTTATTGCTCAAAAGAATATGCTCCTTTCAAATTTTTCCAATTAACTATATCATTTTGACCTGTATAAATCAACATATGTTTACAAATATTTTGCAGATTATCAAATCAATATTGTCATTTTAACCATATAAAAACACTGAATTTTATTGTTTAAAATAATTGATACACCTACACAAATATGTTATTCTTAAAGTGTATATTTGCGTTCAAAAACTGATGTTTGAAAACGCTGTATTAAGTATGGAAATTTTTAAAAAATGGAGGCATTTTTATTATGTACAATAAAGAATATCTGCGCTGGTGCGAAGCAGTTGGCGAAGAATATCTGCAGGCTGAACTGAAAGAAATTGGTGGCAATGACGAAGCTATCAAAGAAAGATTCCTTCTCAACCTTGAATTTGGTACAGCCGGTCTGCGCGGTGTTCTGGGCGCAGGCACAAACAGAATGAACATCTACACAGTAGGTAAAGCTACACAGGGTCTGGCTAACTTCCTGACAAGCGAAAAAGAAAACCCAGTAGTTACTATTTCTTACGACTCCCGTATCCGTTCTGACGAATTTGCACAGGTTGCTGCACAGATTCTGGCTGCAAACGGCGTAAAAGTTTATCTTTACGATGCACTGGCACCTGTACCAATGCTTTCATTTGCTACAAGAGCACATAAATCCGATGCAGGTATTATGATTACAGCATCCCACAACCCTGCAAAATACAACGGCTACAAAGTTTATGGCCCAGACGGATGCCAGATGACAAGTGAATCTGCAGACAAAGTGCTGGCTGAAATCAACAAACTGGACATCTTTGCTGATATCAAAAAAGCTGATTTTGAAACAGCTATGGCTGAAGGCAAAATCGAATATGTTTCTGACGAAGTTAAACAGGCATACTATGACTGGTGCCTTGGCCAGATGATGAGAAAAGACATCTTTGAAAAAGAACCAATGAAAATGGTTTACACACCACTTAATGGTTCCGGTCTTGTTCCAGTTACAACAGTTCTGGCAAAAGCAGGCCTGAAAGACATCACAATAGTTGAAGAACAGAGACTGCCAGACGGCAACTTCCCAACTTGCCCATATCCAAACCCAGAAATCAGAGAAGCTATGCAGCTGGGTCTGGACAGAGTTAAAGAACTGGACGGCGACGTTCTTATCGCAACTGACCCGGACGCTGACCGTGTAGGTATCGCAGTAAAAGAAAACGATGAATACGTACTGCTGACAGGTAACCAGGTAGGTATCCTGCTGACAGACTACATCGCAAAAACAAGAAAAGAACTGGGCACACTGCCAGAAAACCCAATTATGGTTAAATCCATCGTTTCTTCCTCACTGGCTGATGCAGTTGCCGCAAGCCACGGCGTTGAAACAATCAACGTTCTGACAGGCTTCAAATACATCGGTACAGAAATCAAAAAACTGGAAGAAAAAGGCGAAGAAGAAAGATTTATCCTGGGCTTTGAAGAAAGCTATGGCTACCTGGTAGGTTCAGCAGTTCGTGACAAAGACGCTGTTGTTGCTACACTGCTTATCAGCGAAATGGCTGCATACTACCGTTCAATCGGTTCTTCCATCAACAAAGCTCTGCAGGATATCTATGCAAAATTCGGTTACTACCTGAACAAAGTAGATTCCTATGAATTTGAAGGTCTGTCCGGTATGGACAAAATGAAAGATATTATGCAGGGCCTGCGTGACAAACCTTTGGCAAAACTCGGCAGCCTGCCAGTAGTTGCAAGAGAAGACTACAAAACACTGGTACATAAAGATGAACTGACAGGCGAAGAATGGCATATCGATCTGCCAAATGCAAACATACTTATCTACTACCTTGAAGGCGGCCACCAGGTTATCGTTCGTCCATCAGGCACAGAACCAAAAATCAAAGTTTACTACTCTATCAAAGGTAAAGACCTGGCAGAAGCAACAGAAATCAAAGCTGATATCGACACAGTTATCAAAGCTGTTCTGGCTTAATTTCAATATTGAAAGGGACGATGCCCACATCGTCCCTTTGCTTTGAAAAAGTTTTATTTTACCATTAAAAAACACTTGCAATTGTAAGCAAGTTGTGGTAATATTTATGGGTAACTATTGAGCGGTCGGGGACGGAAACCCCGCCAAGACGAAAATGAGGTGAACAAAATGAGAGAAGGCATCCATCCACATTACGAAGAAGCTACAATCACATGTGCTTGTGGTAACGTAATCAAAACAAGATCAACAAAGAAAAACATCTCTGTTGACGTATGTTCAAAATGCCACCCATTCTACACAGGTAAACAGAAAATTGTAGATGCAGGCGGTCGTGTTGACAGATTCAAGAAAAAATTTGGTATTGTTGACTAATATTAATTGCAAAACTAATGGGCGGTACTTGTACCGCCCTGTTTTTTTTGTTAAAATATAACCAATACAATCTGTTTGTAGGTGACGCACATTTGCTATGCAAGCGTGTCGCCCCATCCGGGCTGACGGCTTTGCCGCCATGCCCACGTCGTCCCGTTAATTATATTCTAAAGGAGACTTTATGGCTGATTACAAAACAGTAGGTGCCCCAAGCCACGACACTATATACGAAAAGAAAAGTGAATTTATAGGATATATTTCCCACGCAAAGACAGAGGCTGATGCACAAAGCTTTCTGGCATCCATCAGAAAAAAACACTATGACGCCCGCCACGCCTGCTATGCATATATTATTAAAGACGAAAAAATCGAGAGACAGTCTGATGACGGCGAACCACAGAAAACAGCCGGTATGCCTATTCTGGAAGTGCTGAGACATTCGGGACTGGAAGATGTAATCATAGTTGTGGTGCGTTATTTTGGCGGCACTCTGCTGGGTACTGGCGGTCTGGTACGTGCATATACCCAGGC
>JAFZGF010000044.1 GCA_017555565.1 Oscillospiraceae bacterium | reverse complement strand
TTCTGTCGTGATTTTCGTAAAAATATTTCAACCTGCTAAAGCCCTTGAAATATTTTTACTCTCCGCAGACTTCGCCATTTATATTCGGGGCAAAGCCCCGAACCCCTGCAATTTCGCAAAGGCGGCTTCGCCATCATTGCGTAATTGGGGCGCTGTGCGCTGGGCGGCTTTCAGCCGCAAGGTATATTTATCTGTTCGCTAAATCCTAATTTATCGAACACCTATTGATATTCCGCAATATACTTAAAAATCAAAAAACAAAAAGCCACAGTCTGTTGACTGTGGCTTTTTTGGAGCTGCTAAGCAGATTCGAACTGCCGACCTCTTCCTTACCAAGGAAGTGCTCTGCCTGCTGAGCTATAGCAGCTTAATACACAAAAAGCAACCTTTACGGTTGCTTTTTGTTTTATTGGCGACCCGAATGGGGCTCGAACCCACGACCTCTAGCGTGACAGGCTAGCGTTCTAACCAACTGAACTACCGGGCCAGGTAAACAGTTCTTAAAAAGAACTGTTGGCAGGGGCAGTAAGAATCGAACTCACGACACGCGGTTTTGGAGACCGCTGCTCTACCTGCTGAGCTATACCCCTAAGTAAGTTGCTTGATTATAATATCACAATAATTTTAAAATGTCAACAAAAATATTGCAATTATTTTTTGTTAGTGCTAAAATATCTTTCGTTGTTTAAAATATTCATTGTTTTCTATAAAAGGAGTTTAAAATGGAAAGTAAAAAAGGTCTTCACTACGGCTGGCTGATTGTATTTTCTTGTTTTATGATTATGTCACTGTTCCTTTGTATCGTTATGAACTGCCCTGGTCTGTTCCTTATCAGCGTTACAGAAGAATTTGGCATCTCAAGAAGCCAGTACACACTTAACACTACAGTTATTTCTGTGGCAATGATGATTATCTCTATGAATGCCGGCAGAATTTTTTCTAAATTCAGCGTTAAAAAAGTTATGATGGTTTCTTCTATCGTTCTTCCAATCGCTTATTTCTTCTTCTCAAAAGCAACCAGCATCTATATGTTCTATGTGATCAGTGCAATTGTTGGTCTGTGTATGGGTCTGTGTGGTATGGTTCCTATGAGCACACTTATCACACGCTGGTTCAACGAAAAGAAAGGTCTGGCTACAGGTCTGGCTTTCACAGGCAGTGGCCTGGGCGGTATGATTCTGCAGCCTATCATCGGTAAACTTATCGTAAATGTTGGCTGGAGAAATACATATGCAATTCTGGCTGCACTTATGTTTGTTCTCGTTGTACCTTGCACAGTGTTTATCATCAAAGACTACCCATCAGACAAAGGTCTGCAGCCATTTGGCGGTGCACCAAAAGCTGTTGAAAACGCACCTGTTGCTGAAGACGGTATGACACTGGCACAGGCGAGAAAGAAAGCATATTTCTGGATGTTCCTGCCACTTGTTACACTTTCTTCCGCTGCAGCCTGCTCAATGGTTCAGAACGTTTCTCCATATGTTACTGACCTTGGCTTTGATCCTACAGTTGCCGCCAGTCTGTCAGCGCTCAGCCTTGGCGTTCTTGCAGCATGCAAAGTTATTCTCGGCCAGATTTATGACAAAAAAGGCTCTCTGTTTACAACAGTAATGTCCCTTACATGTCTGGTTGCTGCAGCAGCTTGCTACGGCTCCGCTGTGAACACAGCATTCCTTTATGCAGGTATCTTTATTTCAGGTCTTGGCATTGCTTACACAACAGTTGGTTATCCAATCAACACACAGTCCATGTTTGGCAAAAAAGACTACAGCGCTATCTACGGCAATGTAGCCAGCTTCTCCTCAATCGGTACAGCAATCGGATCACCAATCACATCCATGATTTATGACGCTACAGGTTCTTACCGTATGGCTTGGTTTATGTGGGCAGTTGTAAATGCTGTTGCTATTGTGGTATTTATCGCACTGCACAAAATGGCTGAAAAAGACAAAAACTAATAAATAGTATAATTCAAAAGCACTTTCCGCGAAAGAAAGTGCTTTTTTTGTATGTTTTTCACCAAAAATCAAAAAATATTTGTGTTATTACACAAATATTTTTAATATTATATCGAAAAACTATAAAATAGGGAGATATTTGTGATTTGCTCACAGTTACCTTGTGCTAACCGATGTTTTTATTGTATAATGTAGCTGTAATAATGAGGGTATTATTACAGTAGTAATTATTTAATTATTTGATTTATCATAAAGGAGACAAATTATGCCTCAGATGCACGAAAACTGGTATGGCTTTAAACCAGCTACATGGTCAACAGCTGTAAACGTTAGAAGCTTTATCAAACACAACTACACACCTTATGACGGTGACGAATCCTTCCTGGCAGGCCCAACAAGAAACACACTTGACCTGTGGCTGCAGGTAAGAGAACTGTCCAAAGAAGAAATCGCTGCAGGCGGTGTTCTTGATATGGATACAGAAGTTATCTCTACAATCACTTCCCACGGTCCTGGTTACCTGAACAAAGAAAAAGAAACTATTGTTGGTTTCCAGACTGATAAACCTTTCAAACGCGCTCTTATGCCTTATGGCGGTATCCGTATGGCAGAAAAAGCATGTGCTGACAACGGTTATAAAGTAGACGAAAAAATCAGCGAATTTTTCTCAGTTCACAGAAAAACACACAACGCTGGTGTATTCGATGCATACACTCCAGAAATGAGAGCTTGCCGTTCATCCCATATCATCACAGGTCTGCCAGATGCTTATGGCCGTGGCCGTATCATCGGTGACTATCGCAGAATTGCTCTGTACGGTATCGACAGACTGATCGAAGACAAAAACGAACAGAAAGCTACAACAGAAAAAGTTATGAGCGAAGACAACATCCGTCTGCGTGAAGAACTTTCCGAACAGATCCGCGCTCTGCAGGAACTGAAAAAAATGGCTGCAAGCTACGGCTTTGACATTTCCCAGCCAGCTAAAGACGTTAAGGAAGCAATCCAGTGGACATACTTCGGCTACCTTGCTGCTGTAAAAGAACAGAACGGTGCTGCTATGTCTCTTGGCCGTACATCAACATTCCTTGACATTTATGCAAAACGTGACCTCGACAATGGCGTTTACACAGAAGAACAGATTCAGGAATTTGTTGACCACTTCATCATGAAGCTGCGTATGGTTAAATTCGCACGTACACCTGAATACAATGCACTGTTCTCCGGTGACCCACAGTGGGTAACAGAATCCATCGGTGGTGTAGGCATCGACGGCAGACATATGGTAACAAAAATGTCTTACCGTTTCCTCCACACACTTGACAACCTGGGTTCATCCCCAGAACCAAACCTGACAGTTCTGTGGTCTACACAGCTGCCAGAAAACTTCAAACGTTACTGTGCAAAAATGTCTATCGAAACATCTTCCATCCAGTATGAAAATGATGACCTGATGAGAATGACACACGGTGACGACTACGCTATCGCTTGCTGCGTATCTTCAATGAGAGTTGGTAAAGAAATGCAGTTCTTCGGCGCACGTGCAAACCTTGCAAAATGTCTGCTGTACGCTATCAACGGTGGTGTGGACGAAGTTTCCAGAAAACAGGTTGGTCCTAAATACAGAGCAATCGAAGGCGACTACCTGGATTACAACGATGTAATGGAAAAATACGATGCTATGATGAAATGGCTGGCTGAAGTTTATGTAAACGCACTGAACATCATCCACTACATGCACGACAAATACTGCTATGAAAAAATCCAGATGGCTCTTCACGACAGAGATGTTACAAGATGGTTTGCTACAGGTATTGCAGGTCTGTCAGTAGTTGCTGACTCCCTGTCTGCTATCAAATATGCAAAAGTAAAAATCATCCGTGATGAAACAGGCTTCCCAGTAGAATACGAAGTAGAAGGCGATTTCCCTAAATACGGTAACGATGATGACAGAGTTGACAACATCGCTAAAGATATCGTTCACAGATTTATGGAACACATCCGCAAAATCCCAACATACAGAAACGGTATTCCTACAACATCTATCCTGACAATCACATCCAACGTTGTATACGGTAAAGCTACAGGTTCTACACCAGACGGCCGTAAACGTGGCGAAGCATTCGCTCCAGGTGCTAACCCAATGCACCGCCGTGATACAAACGGTGCTGTTGCATCTATGGCTTCAGTTGCAAAACTGCCATTTATCGATGCACAGGATGGTATTTCCAACACATTCTCAATCATTCCAGGCGCACTGGGCAAAGAAGACAGAATCTTCATGGGCGACCTTGATATCGATCTTGACTGCTCCACAGGCGCTTGCGCAACACCTACACTGTTCGAAGGCCTCGATGCTGAAGACGCTGAATAATTAATAACAGGAGGAACTTACAATGATCGCTTCAAAACCACAGATTGACAACCTTGTTAGCCTGCTTGACGGTTATATGGCAAAAGGTGGTCACCACCTCAATGTTAACGTATTTACAAGAGAAACACTGCTGGACGCTCAGGCACATCCTGAAAACTATCCACAGCTGACAGTTCGTGTATCTGGTTACGCAGTTAACTTTATCAAACTGACAAAAGAACAGCAGGATGAAGTTATCTCCAGAACATTCCACGATCAGATTTAATCAAAACTATGAAGGGCTATATCCATTCAATAGAAAGTTTTGGCACAGTTGATGGTCCTGGCCTGCGCTTTGTGGTATTCTTTCAGGGATGCCCTATGCGCTGTCGGTACTGTCACAATCCGGACACCTGGCAGCCAAATACCGGCACACAGATGACTGTAGATGAAATAATGGCCAAGTTTTTAAGAAACAAAAGCTTTTATTCCAACGGCGGCATCACAGTAACCGGTGGCGAGCCACTGCTGCAGATAGATTTTCTTACACAGCTGTTTATCCGGTGCAAAAAGGAAGGCATACACACTTGCATAGATACATCCGGTATTACATATAATCCGCTCAATGCAGATTATATGGCAAAACTTGATAACCTTATGCAGTATACAGACCTTGTTATGCTGGATCTGAAACATATTGATGATGAAAAACACCGCAGCCTTACCGGTCACAGCAATAAAAATATTCTGGAATTTGTGAAATATCTTGATGGTAAAAAAGTTCCAGTATGGGTTCGCCACGTTGTCGTTCCTACAGTAACTGATGAGCCTGAATACTGGGATAAATTGGGCCGATTTATGGCTACAGTTTCCAACATCAAGGCCCTTGATGTTCTGCCATATCACACAATGGGTGTGAAAAAATACGAAGAACTGGGCATTGATTATCCTCTTGCAGGCATACCTGCCCGGGAAAAGGAACTTGCTGTCCAGGCCAGACAGGCCATAATCAATGGTATGAAAGCAGCCAGAAGCAAAAAATAACAATAAAAAAGTACTGCTGAAAAGCAGTACTTTTTATTTTTTTCTATTTTTTGTTTACAGCTGATGTGCCTTTTTCCAACAGATAAGTTGCCTCCAGGTCAGCAAGATGTGTCATAACAGCCAGAGGATAGCGGCGATATGCTTCGCTCATTGCAAAACTGCCAGCTTTTGCGCTGTCGTCAAATCCACCCATATGCCAGCGAATAGACATAGCTTCTTCAATTGTCAGTCGTATAAATCTTTCTACAAGGAAAACACTCTTTTCACCGTGACCGAATGGGAACTGGTCATCCACATTGTAAACCTTCACTTTTTCCCACTGACCTGTCGCATCATTTTTAACATTTCTTGTGCCCTCTGTGTAAAAGTTTATTTTGCAGAAGTCGTGGCACAGAGCAACGATAGCTATTGTTTCGTCAGAATACATTTTATCTACATCATTTTTAGCTTTCAGCACTTTATATACATTAAGGCTGTGCATTACCAGGCCGCTTTCACAGGCGCCGTGGTATCTTGTGCTGGCAGGTGCTGTGAAAAAATCTGTTCTTTCCAGCCATTCCAGCATTTTGTCTGCACCTTTTCGTGTTACGTAGGTATTGAATATTTCAAGAAATTCAGCTTTATAATCCATAATTTCAACCTCTTTTAATTATTATAAATATTATACATTGTTTTGTAAAAAATTAAAAGAGATGAACTCACATTCATCTCTTCATATATTACAGGTCGATTTCGTCCAGGATTTCTTTCAGCACTGCAACTTCTTCAGCTGTCAGGGAAATACCTTTGCCCATTTTTGTGCCGTCTGGTGACCAGTCACGGATATCGTATTTTGGTTCTCTGTCAGACCAGGAAACCAGATTCAGCTGTCTTTCCCAGCCGCCTTTACCCTGGCTGATAACACCAAGTTTTTCAACGATTTCATATTTGAATTCTGCCATTAGTTTCACCTCTTTAAATTTATGCTATCCATTGTACTGTATATTCAGTATAAATGCAAGCACATTTTACCTATAAATTATTGACTTTTTTTGTATAAGGTATTAAAATAGTTAAAAAATATAGTTAAAAGCTGTGATAAAGAGGCAGTAAATCCACTTTGCTTTTCAGAGAGCCGGGCCAGGTGAAAGCCGGCAGACAGAGACTTACTGTGTAGCTTTTGAGCTGATGGGGTGAACTTTCAGTAGCCCTTTCCGTAGCCTTCTGCGTTAAAGAAAAACAAGGGGTCCCGTATATTTGCGGGGCAATTTGGGTGGTACCACGGTTATAAAATCGTCCCATATTTTTGTGGGGCGGTTATTTTTTTATATTTTTTTGGTACGCTCCTGGAAATAGAAAAAGGAGAAAAACAATGAAAGAACTGGAAAAAATCTACAACCCTAAAGAGGTTGAAGACAAAATCTATTCTATGTGGCTGGAAAACAAATACTTCCACACAGAAATTGACAAAACAAAGAAACCTTACACAATTATGATGCCGCCTCCAAATATCACAGGCCAGCTCCATATGGGTCATGCTCTTGACAACACTCTGCAGGATATCTTTATCCGTTATAAAAGAATGGCTGGCTACTGTGCACTGTGGGTTCCTGGCACAGACCACGCATCCATTGCTACAGAAGCAAAAATCGTTGAAGCTATGGCTAAAGAAGGCCTGACAAAAGATATGATCGGCCGCGAAAAATTCCTGGAACGCGCTTGGGACTGGAAAGTTAAATACGCTGGAAGAATCGTTGAACAGCTGAAAAAACTGGGTGTATCCTGCGACTGGGACAGAGAAAGATTTACAATGGACGAAGGCTGCAGCGAAGCAGTTAAAGAAGTATTTGTAAACCTTTACAACAAAGGACTTATCTATCAGGGCGAAAGACTGGTTAACTGGTGTCCTTACTGCCTTACTTCCATCTCTGATGCTGAAGTAGAATTTTCTGAACAGGACAGCAACCTGTGGCATATCCGCTATCCAATCAAAGACAGCGACGAATTTATCACAGTTGCAACAACACGTCCTGAAACAATGCTGGGCGACAGCGGTATCTGTGTAGCACCAGATGACGAAAGATATACACATCTTCTGGGCAAATCTGCAATCCTGCCACTGGTTGGCAGAGAACTGCCAATTTTTGCTGACAGCTATGTTGACAAAGAATTCGGCTCTGGCGCAGTTAAAATGACACCTGCCCACGATCCTAACGACTTTGAAGTTGGCTCACGTCACGGTCTTGAACTTATCAAATGTATGAACGATGATGCTACAATGTCTGACTGGACAGGCAAATATGCTGGTATGGACAGATTCGAAGCAAGAAAAGCTATTGTTAAAGACCTTGAAGAACAGGGCTACCTTGTAAAAATCGAACCACACAAACACAATGTTGGCACTTGCTACCGTTGCCACAATACAATCGAACCAATGATTTCAAAACAGTGGTTCGTAAAAATGGAACCTCTGGCAAAACCAGCTATCGAAGCAGTTCGCTCTGGTGAAACAAAATTTGTTCCAGAACGTTTTGACAAAATTTTCTTCCACTGGATGGAAAACATCAAAGACTGGTGTATTTCCCGTCAGCTGTGGTGGGGTCACAGAATCCCTGCCTGGTACTGTCAGGAATGTGGCGAAATTATCGTAGCAAAAGAAGAACCAACAGTATGTCCAAAATGCGGTTGCACACATCTGGTACAGGACGAAGACACTCTTGACACTTGGTTCTCATCTGCTCTGTGGCCATTCTCCACACTTGGCTGGCCAAACGAAGACAGCGAAGATCTTAAATTCTTCTACCCAACAAGCACACTGGTAACAGGTTACGATATCATCTTCTTCTGGGTTGCAAGAATGATTTTCTCCGGTGTTGAACATATGGGCAAAGCTCCATTCGATACAGTTCTTATCCACGGTATCGTTCGTGATGCCAACGGCGTAAAAATGTCCAAATCCCTGGGCAATGGTATCGACCCACTGGAAGTTATCGACCAGTACGGTGCAGACGCTCTGCGTTACACACTGGCAACAGGTTCTTCCGCAGGCAACGACACACGCTACTCCGATGAAAAAGTAAAAGCATCCAGAAACTTTGCAAACAAACTGTGGAACGCTGCACGTTTTATCCTTATGAACGTTGATGGCGAAATCCCAGCCGGACTGCCAGAAAAACTGGAACAGGAAGACAAATGGATTCTGTCTGCACTGAACAACACAGCTAAAGCTGCAACAGAAAACCTTGAAAACTTTGACCAGGGTCTTGCTGCACAGAAAGCATACGACTTTATCTGGGACCAGATTTGTGACAGATATATCGAAATTGCAAAAACACGTCTTAACTCTGATGACATTGAAACAAAACACAATGTTCTCCGTGTTCTTGTTTACGTAATGAACGGCGCTCTCAAACTTCTGCATCCATTTATGCCATTTATTACAGAAGAAATTTATCAGGCACTGCCAAACAACGAAGGCAGCATTATGATGAGCGAATGGCCAGTATACACAGAAGAACTGAACTTTGAAAAAGAAGAAAAATCTCTGGACAGAATTTTTGCTCTTGCTAAAGAAATCAGAGCTCTGCGTGCACAGCTGGGCGCACACCCTACAAATAAAACACATCTGATTATCGAAACACCACACGGTGACGATTTCCAGCAGGGCCTGGTATTTGTAGAAAAATTTGCATTCTCCAAAGAAACACAGATTGTAGAAAAATTTGAAGGCGATGCAAAACTCTACTCACAGATCGTTGTTGAAGGCGCACGTGCATTTATCCCAACAGGCGACCTTGTTGATAAAGATAAAGAAACAGCACGTCTCAACAAAGAACTGGCAGCAGTTGAAAAAGATATCCAGATTATCTCCGGCAAACTGAACAACGCAGGCTTTATGGCTAAAGCACCACAGGCTGTTGTTGACCAGGAAAAAGCAAAACTGGAAAATGCTCTGGGCAAAAAAGAAAAAATTCTTGAAAGCCTTTCAGCATTGAACTAATTTAATACAACAATATGGGCGGAGCATTGCTCCGCCTTATGTTTTATAGTATAATAAATATATAACATTATTGGAGATGTAACTATGAACGCTGTGATAAATTTGAAAAACGTTGTATTGGAAACCGACAGACTGATATTGAGAGAATGGGAAGAAACTGACCTTAACGACTTTTTTGAATATGCCAGCGTTGACGGTGTTGGTCAGATGGCAGGCTGGCAGCCACATAAAAATATAGAAGAATCAAAATTTGTTCTTGATATGTTTATCAGAGAAGGCAAAACCTTTGCCGTTGTGCTGAAAGAAAACAACAAGGCAATAGGCTCTGTTGGTATAGAAAAATTAAGCACTGAAATTGATGGCTATGAAAATATGACCGGCAGGGAACTTGGCTATGTTCTTAATAAAGATTATTGGGGCCAGGGGCTTATGCCGGAAGCTGTTAAGGCAGTAATCAATTATTGCTTTAAAACAGCAGGCTGTGATTATCTTCTGTGCAGTTGTTCTCCACGGAACACACAGTCCGCCAGAGTTATAGAAAAATGCGGTTTCAGATTTGTGATTGAAAAAACAAGAAAACTTACTGACGGTACTACCCGCGCCGCAAGATATCATATACTTGACAACCCAAATAAATAAAAGATTTTGTAAAGGAGATGCATTATGACCTATCAGCAGGCTGTTGACTATATTCACTCACGTCCAAGATTTAAAAATACAGACAATCACAAAGCAATGAGAAAACTGCTGGAATATCTGGGCAATCCGCAGGACAATCTGAAATTTGTACATATTGCAGGTACCAACGGCAAAGGCAGCTGTGCAGCTATGTCTGCAAATGTGCTGAAAACTGCCGGCTATAAAGTTGGTCTCAATGTTTCACCATTCGTGGTGGAGTTTACAGAGCGTTTTCAGATAAACGGTGAATACATTCCAAAGGACAAGCTGGCGACAATCACCGAAAAAATAAAATACTACCAGGAAAAAATACTTGAAGAAGATGGTCTCCAGCTTCTTGAATTTGAAATTGTTACAGCACTGGCTTTTTATTATTACAATATGGAAAACTGCGATATTGTTGTGCTGGAAGTTGGCATCGGCGGTCTTTTGGATAGCACCAATGTTATCAAAGACAGCCTTGTTTCCTGCATTATGAATATCAGCTTTGACCATACAAATATTCTGGGAAATACCCTTTCTGAAATTGCTTATCAGAAAGCAGGTATCATCAAGCCAAACCGACCTGTTGTGTGTTATCCTGCTCAGGAATCATCCGCTCTTGAAACCATTAAAAAAGTAGCTGACGATAAAAATGCACCGTTTATTTTACCGGATATAGATGATATAAAAACAACGGTTACTGGCTTTATGCAGTCTACCCTTGAGTATGATGGCAAAAAAATCACCCAGGCATTTACCGGCAAACATCAGAGCTATAATGCCACAGTTGTTATCGAAGCAATGAAACAGCTCCGTCAATTTGGTTTTGAAATCTCTGACGATGATATTATAAAAGGCATCGAAAACACAAAATTCCCTGCAAGAATAGAAGTTATCAGCAGAAATCCATTGATTATTCTTGATGGCGGACACAATGTTGATGGTGTTACAGCCCTGCTTAATGTTCTCAAGGAAAACAACATCACAGGTCTTACTGCTGTATGGGCATCACTTTCTGACAAAGAACCGGAAAAAATCATCGAAATGATGACACCATACATAGATACTTTATATACAGTACCACTTTTTGGTGCCCGAGCCCTTACTCCACAGCAGCTGGCAGATATGGCACGTCCATATTTCAAAGATGTACACACTGCTGACAGCGTGGAATCTGCCATCGATATGGCTATGGAAAATCTGGGCAGCGATTTGCTGGTGTTCGGTTCTCTTTACCTTGCGGCTGATGCAAGAAATCACCTTTTAGATAAAGTATAGTATTATAAAGGACTAATTATGGATAAAAGACGAATTACTGCTACAGATATCTTTGCTGCTGGTCTTGTGTTGGTTATGGTTATAAATATCTTCTGGTTTTTCAATAAGAAGCCTTTAACCAAAAATCTGAATCTTGAAGATTCTACCGGAAATATAAGATTTTCATTTTCAGAGAGTGTAAAAGAAGATAGAGGAGACGAAGGTACATATTATAATTACATAACATATTATATAGATGCAGATTTTAACGACGAAAAGATAAAGCCTATACTCGATGTATTGGATGGTATACAATCCAGAAAACGTTTGAGTGGACGTGGCAGTATATTGGTACATACAACGGGTATAAGTGATTTGTCCGTAACATTTATGGTTGATAACCATTATTATGATTACATTCTTACGGACCGAGATAATATTATGCGTTGCCTTTCGCCAAACAGTAACGAAATAATCAGTATTACACTTAATGATGGCGATTTTGAAAAAATTGCTTCTGCGATAAAACAACACGGGACTGAATTTAAACCTTAAACAGATAATAGACACCGCACATTGCGTGCGGTGTTTTTCTTTTGCCACAAACCGACATCTTTTTTATCATATGTATATTAATATATTATATATACTTTTTGAACATCAAACAGCGTAAGGTGCGATGCACATATCGTACCAGAGGACAAGCAGGTAAAGGAGAGATTATGACCACAGCAGAAATTATACACGATAAATCAAAACTCACAGTTTTACTATATGGTGAAATAGACCACCACGGCGCCCAAAGCATACGAACAGAAATAGACAGCCGGATTCTTAAGTATATGCCAAAGCTTGTAATTATGGATTTTTCCGGTGTAACTTTTATGGATTCGTCTGGCATAGGCCTTGTGCTTGCCCGCTCACGATTTTGTACTGACTGCGGTGCATCTCTCTATGTGGAAAATGTGGACAGGCAGATGAGTAAGATTTTATCTCTTGCCGGAATCAAAACTATTCAGAATACAACTAATTAAAAGGTGATATTATGCAAAACGAAAATTATTTCAAAATTTCTTTCCCATCCCGTTCAGTGAACGAAGCCTTTGCCAGAATGACCATAGCATCATTCTGTATGCAGTTTGACCCTACTATCGAACAGCTTAATGACATAAAGACTGCAGTAAGCGAAGCAGTTACAAACTGTGTGGTTCACGCCTATCCTGACAATGTGGGGACAGTATACATAACAGCTAAATTGAAAAACAATATCCTTACAGTCACAGTAAAAGACAAAGGTGTTGGTATATCTGATATACAGCAGGCAATGCAGCCTATGTTTACAACAGATGCAAAAACTGAAAGGGCTGGCCTTGGTTTTGCGGTAATGCAGACATTTATGGATAAGATAAAAGTTTATTCCACTGTAGGCAAGGGTACAAGAGTTGTTATGACAAAAAATATAGGATAGGTATTGTTTATGTCATTGGGACTTAAAGATGTCAGCAGAGAAAAATTTATAGAATCAAATCTTGGTCTTGTACATTCCTGTGCAAACAGATTCAGAGGCAAGGGTATAGAATATGAAGAAATGTATGCAGCAGGTTGCATAGGCCTTGTCAAAGCTTATGATGCTTTCGACCACGACAGAGGTGTACAGTTTTCCACTTATGCTGTTCCGGTAATATTAGGCGAAATCAAAAAACTTTTCCGTGATGGCGGCATGGTAAAGGTAACACGCAGTGTAAAAGAACTGTCTTTAAAAGTCAACTACGCCCGTGATATGCTGCAGAAAAGACTTGGCCAGGAGCCTACATTAAAAGAAATTGCTTTTGAACTGAATGTGCCGGTGGAAGAAATTGCCCAGGCAGTTTCAGCAGCTACACCGCCAATGTCTCTCACTGCAGCCTTTGAAGATGAAGAAGGCCAGACAGAGTTTGACATACCTATAGAAAGTGCAGAAGAAGAACTTACTAATATGATGGGCCTGAAATATGCAATATCAGATTTAAACAAAGAAGAAAAACAAATAATTTATTTAAGATTTTTTAAAAACTATACACAGTCGGTAACAGCTGAAATATTGGGCAAAACACAGGTTCAGATATCGAGAAAAGAAAGAAAAATAATACAAAAACTACGAAAACGTTTTATGGAATAGTATGTTTTGAACAATATATACAAAAGACTTTGATTTATAAAGTTATAAACTGATAAAAAGGTAAAATGTAATAAAAAAATGAAAAAAGTACTTGCAAAATTTAAAAGAAGGGTGTAATATATATCTCACCGAGCAAGAGACGGTCAAAACAAAATAAAAACTTAAAATAAAAGTTTGAAAAAAGTGTTGACAAAGTCGAAAAGCTGTGGTAATATATAAAAGCTGTCACCGAGAAGGTGGCGAGCAGGACCTTGAAAATTAAACAATGAAAAAGAACAAAAGCTTGTGAAGGAATCTAAGAGATTTTTTTGAGAGAGGGAGCTCAACCTCGAAAAAAAGTGAGTGTACACAAGTAATGAATAACGAAAAGCGTTTAGAACTTGATATTAACAACTACGGTTGTTGATATATAAGGATTTAACAAAGAGTTT
>JAFZGF010000043.1 GCA_017555565.1 Oscillospiraceae bacterium | reverse complement strand
GTATATTACTTTAACAATCATCGTCTTTCTTACAAATTGAACTACAAAACCCCTGTCCAATTTAAAATTGAACAAGGGTTTGCTTAACTGTGGTTTTATTGTGTCTACTTTTGCTTGACTATTGCACTAAGCTGGTGGAAAATGTTTTAGCTTCAAGCATTGAGCGAAGCGAAATGTCATTCCGAGCATAAGCGAGGAATCTTTGCAATTAAAGAAACATAAAAATAAATGCTCTACAGAAAGCTGTAGAGCAAAGATTCTTCGACTCGTTACACTCGCTCAGAATGACATATTACCACTTTAGTGGTTGTAGTGCGTGTAATGCAACAGACAGACTGTCAGTGCCTCTTAAGAGGTGAGCTGGTAATATGCCCTTCTATGGCTTGTGCATACCAACAGCTTAGCTGGTGGTTCCGATTTATATTTATTTTTTCACCGCAAGGCAGTAGTTTATATGATCACACACAGCAAGTTTTCTGCGGCTTATAATCTCCCGGTTGCGAAAAAACTGACTGTGAACCTGCCGCGGATTAAGATGTTCGTACAGACGGAAACCCTGGTCTGACAGCAGTTTTTCCATTTGTACTTCGCCGTAGCTTGTTCCGGAAAGCAGATTTTTCTGCCGCCGTCTTAAAAAAGCGGTGGAAATGCGGTCTGTATCTGTAAAGAACTGTCTGTCGGGATAGCAGAAAACTATTCCGCTGCCTTGCGGGATAATTTTAAACAATGAAGCCAACAATTGTTTAAAACTTTTTTCGCCCAGATACAGCGGCAGGTCCCCCACAACAACAGTGGTCAGTCTTTCTGAATTGTATCCCATAGCCGAGAGAGAATCCGCCCACCCGTCATTGAAAATATCCCCGGTGATACTGTGCCGGTTCGCCGGGTATGTATAGCCTGCCCTTGCCAGCAGGGATTCTTTTACTGCCTGCACTTCCGGTGTATCTATCCGGAAAATTTCGGTTTTGTCGGGATACGACAGGGTAAATAAACCGCCCAGCAACAGCAGTTGGGTTGCCCCCAGCCTTGACGCTGTGCGAATACATCTTTCGCTGAAAGCAGCCAAGGCCACCGGCAGCGGCGACAAGGACGAAAACACTATGCTGTCTGCCGCAGATTTCTCACACCCCGGCTTTATATCCAGATAATTGCCTATGGTGTCTTTTATTTTGTTTTCAGTTTCAGAATACAACCTTTCCCCCAGCATTTTATAGGCAAAACTGCCATCTGTCACCCGGCAGGCCGTATTGGCCCAATGGTGTGCCAGGGCAAAAAGGTCAGTATATAATTTGTCTGTGTATTTCAAAATATCACCCCGTATATTTGAATACTATATAAATCATTTTTATTCAAGACTTGATTTTTGGGCAGAAATATGTTGTTACCACAAAAATATTTTTTGTCAACAATGAAATATCACAGAATTGTCATAAAAATTAAGAGATTCTTAAGAATTTATGGTGTATAATCTGGGTATAGAGACTTTTCAGATGGAGGAACAACGATGTACAACATTCTTATCTGTGATGATGAAAAAGATATTGTGAACGCATTGAAAATCTATCTTTCAGACGATAACTACCACACCTTTGCCGCATATAACGGCAGGCAGGCGCTGGATATAATACACAGCAACGAAATTCACCTGGCGCTGATGGACATAATGATGCCACAGATGGACGGCATAGAAGCACTGCGGGCCATAAGGGAAGAATACAACATTCCCGTTATACTGCTGAGCGCCAAAAGTGAAGACACCGACAAAATTCTGGGGCTGAATATGGGGGCTGACGACTATATCACCAAGCCTTTTAACCCGGTGGAACTGCAGGCAAGGGTAAAAAGCCGGTTGCGCAGATACACAAAACTGGGCGGCAAGGTTATTGACAACGACATAATAACCATCGGCGGCATATCCCTGGACGATAAAAGCAAAACCGTGACCTGCGATGGCGAAGCTGTAAACCTGACACCTACAGAGTTTGAAATACTGCGTCTGTTTATGCACAACCCTGGCAGGGTGTTTTCACCAAAGGAAATCTACACAAAGGTGTGGAACGATGCCCCTTACGGCGCTGAAAACACCGTGGTGGTACACATACGCCATCTGCGTGAAAAGCTGGAAATAAACCCAGCCGAGCCACGCTATCTCAAGGTAGTGTGGGGCCACGGCTATAAAATGGAGAATGGTAAATGAAAAAAATAATAGAAAATGAAATCACCCGCGGCATACTGATTGCCCTGCTGGGAGTGGATACATTTATCACTCTGTGTCTGGGTTCCTATCTGTTCACCGATTACGGCATAGGCCATATCGATGTACACCCTTTTGCCACAGGTATACTGATAATAATTGGTCTGGCGCTGTTTGCATTTATCATGCGCAGTGCAGGCCATTACAAAGGCAATGAAGAAATAGAGCCAAACTTTTTTGACCGCGTGCCTCTGGAAATCTATCTTGCGGTAGACGGCGGTATAATCCTGGGGCTGATAGGTCTGCTGGCCTGGCTTATCAGACTGATAGTAGGCTTTGAGCTGATTTTCTTCCTGCTGTGCGGCATATATCTGGCCTGCATATTTCTGTGTATGTCAATTGCGGTAAGGTGCAAGACCCGCACATTGCTGACAAACACACTGGTGTATATGGTGCTGGACTTTTTCCGCACACAGCTGATAAAGCTGAAAAATGCTATACATTACTATTTTTCAAATCTGACATTTATATGGCAGGTGCTGTTTGTTATTGCCCTGCTGGGCGCCGCCGACCTGCTGGTGTATGTGTTGTTCAGATATGGCAGTTCTGCTTTTATTATGATAAAGCTGGCTGAATGCGGCCTGCTGGCGCTGATAGGTGCAAAATATGCCATCGGCTACCAGAGAATACGCCAGGGCACAGAGATTATCGCAGGTGGAAATACCGACTACAAAATAGAAACAGCGGGCCTGCCAAAGTCTATGGAAAAGCAGGCAGAACATCTTAACAGCATCAATATAGCTGTTTCCAACGCAGTTTCAAAGCAGCTGCGCAGCGAAAAGCTGAAAACCGAACTGATTACCAATGTGTCCCACGATATAAAAACACCGCTGACTTCCATAATCAACTACATAGATTTAATCAAAAAGGAAGATGTGCAGACACAGCCGCTGAAAGATTATGTGGAAGTGCTGGGCAGGCAGGCGGACAGGCTGAAAAAACTGGTGGTGGACCTGGTGGAAGCGTCAAAAGCTTCTACCGGCAATATAACCGCCGACCTTGCCACAACGGGGCTGAAGCTGCTGCTGAACCAGGCGGTGGGAGAATATACCGAAAGGGCGGAAAATGCCGGGCTTTCGCTGTCTATGGCACTGCCAGAGGATGAAATATACATTCTGTCGGACGGCAGACTGCTGTGGCGCGTGTTTGACAACCTGCTGAACAACGCCTGCAAATATTCACAGCCGGGTACAAGGGTGTATATAAACCTGGAAAACCAGGATAACAAAGCTGTGATAACCTTTAAAAACGTATCAAAAACACAGCTGAACATATCCCCGGACGAACTGATGGAAAGATTTGTCCGCGGGGATTCTTCCAGAAATACCGAAGGCAGTGGCCTGGGGCTGAATATTGCCCAGAGCCTGACAGAAATTCTGGGAGGCGAAATGTGCCTGCAGATAGACGGAGACCTGTTTAAAGTAACCCTGACTTTTGATGTTATATAAAATATCAAGTGGTGTGGTTTGTTGATTTGAGTGTAGGGGAAATTTGAATTTAGCGAAGAGATAAACGGGACGATGTGGGCATCGTCCCCTGCGCTGGAGAGGTGGAACGGAGAGGGCGTAGCGCCTCTCCTAATATGAAATATGTATATGCCGACATACACATAACACTAGTGCGCGTTGCGAACGGATGTGAGCAGTAGCGCCGCTGTTTGTAAGGCAATACGGTACATATTCCGCGTTTAGGGGTGCGGGGGAATCGCAACCATAAATGGCCCTGAAAAACAATCGTCGCATACTGCGACGGGCTGAAGCCCCTCTTGTCTGCTCGTTGTTTTCCCGTCCTCGCCGGAGCCGGCAGACCCCTTGTCACTTCGTGACATTCCCCTAT
>JAFZGF010000042.1 GCA_017555565.1 Oscillospiraceae bacterium | reverse complement strand
GATAGCGCTCAGGACCCACCCGTTCCCATGCCGAACACGGAAGTTAAACTGAGTAGTGCCGAAAATACTTGGATGGAGACGTCCTGGGAAGATAGGGAGGTGCTGGCTTTTATCATATTCCCCAATAGCTCAGTCGGTACGGCCACCGCAGTGGTTGTGCATCGAGCAACCGAGCACAGCGAGGCACTTGGCGAGATGCTGAGCGCGGCGCGAGGCGTTCAGAGTACTGATTGAGTTTGGAGTATATGTTTTAATTGAATATTCCCCAATAGCTCAGTCGGTAGAGCGCGTGACTGTTAATCACGATGTCGTTGGTTCGAGTCCAACTTGGGGAGCCAAAACAAACTAATCCGAATCTTACACCAATTGGTGATAGATTCGGTTTTGTTTTTTATATATCTAAATAATTTAAGCCCTGATAGGTTTTACACCTGTCAGGGGGGGTTATATTTTAACAACTTGGTAATATCACTGCTATATGATATGATTCTAGACATGGATAATCAATTTTACAACTTTATAATAACTGTATTTTAATTTGGTTATAACCGTGCTGTATTCTTAAATCATAGGAGGACAAAATTATGAAAAATAAAAAGATAATTATTCTTACTGTGTTTATAATTGTTGTTACAGTATTTGGTGTTATTTGCATGTCAAATATGTTCGAAAACATATGGCAGACTACCGGAGAAAAGGATAATTCATATACTGTCAATCAAGAAAATTTGCAAGGAGAATCAACAGTATTCAATTATCCATATTTTAATATTAAAGAACATAATCAGTTGACTGACAATTCAGTAAAAGAAAGATACAGTACTGCAATAAATACATATGAATTAGCTTCGAAACATGAATTGAATAATAAAATTTCGATTCCAAATTTTGACAAAGACCCTACAAAGGATATGGTTTCTTTTCAATATGTTTCAAATGTGTGTGGTGAAGTTATAAAATATCTGTATGGAATCACAGAACATCAGAATTTCCCTGCTGCAATAATTTATTACTATTACGGAGATGTAAATGAATATGAATACAGATGGATTACTGATACTGATATCATAGAATTGGTGGTTGATGCATATACAGGCAATATTAAACACATAAATACATCTGGCGAATTGATAATTGATCTAGATGGATATATAGAAGAAAATAAAGATACAGATTTTCTTATGGAAGATACGAAATCAGCACTTATAGCACAGGTTAAAGAAGACCTGGATGTTATTGGTAATCATAAAGAAATAGAGAAAATAGAATTTTTGAATATATACACAATGTATGACCACTATCAATATAATGTTCATATTTTCTATACCGACAAAACAGATTCATCGATGTGGTATAATACCATTGATTTTAAACATTTTGAGCTTACATATGGTGTAATATAATTAATATGCTTCCCACTGCCTTTCAGCAGTGGGATTTTTTTTACAACTTGGTAATATCTCCGTAATATGATATTATTACAATAATATATTTGCTTTAAAACGAGGAACCACTATGGCACATATTTTAATCGCAGAAGACGAAGACGTTATAAATACACTGATTGCCAAAAATCTTACTATGGTCGGCCACAAGGTCTATCAGACTTTTACAGGCACAGATACCTTAAAAGCCATAAACGAAAATGAGTTTGACCTTGCACTTCTGGATGTGATGATGCCGGGAATGAACGGCTTTGACGTGAAAAGAAGCATAGAAAAAGACACTCCTGTTATTTTCGTTACAGCAAAGCAGTCACTTACCGACCAGCTGACAGGACTATCCCTGGGTGCTGATGACTACATAACCAAGCCTTTTGATATGTTGGTTTTACTGGCAAGAATAGAAAACATCCTTCGCCGTACTATGAAAAACACAACCATATTCAAAATAAACAACTGTGTTATCAACCTTGAAAGCCGCAGTGTAAAGCTGGATGACATTCCTGTAAATCTTACCTTGCAGGAGTTCAATCTATTGGAAGCACTGGTGCTTAACCGCAACCTTGCTCTTTCACGAGAAAAGCTGATAGAACTTGCTTGGGGGTATGACTTTATGGGCGATAACCGAACAGTTGATGTACATATCCAAAAATTGCGCAAAAAATGCAACCTGGAAAAAGAAATAGCCACAGTTTACAAATATGGTTACAGACTGGAGTATAACAAATGAAACTGAACTATCGCCAGAAACTATACTTCTATATTCTGGTAATATTTTTAATCTTTTTCAACGGCGGTATATTTTCTGTTGCCGCCATTCAGAACACTAAAAACATAAAAGCTCAACAGGAAAATCTGCTGATACAGAACAACATCGTTCTTCAGCAGATTATTTCTGATGTGGAAGTTGTGTATTCATCCCGTCCACAGAGTATTCCGCTGATTATCAAACAGCACGGTGCAAGACAGAAAGCAAACGGCATTCTGCTGCAGGTAGAAACAGACAATGACGAATATATTTATTCTTCCTTTGACCAGCAGATAGAATTTATCGGCAGTGACCCGTCAAAAATCAGTTACAAGATAGATACTGTAAACGGCGTCAAAACCTTTCTTGCTTTTTCAAAACTGCCACGGCCTTTTGACAATTACAATGTAATCACGGGCTTTTCAATGCAGGCAGTTTTTGATGACTGGCGTGATACTATCCGTGTGGTTATTGCATTGTCTGTAGTGTTTTCTTCAATTATCTCTGTGGTGCTGTACATATCCATTAACCGTCTTACCAAGCCGCTTATGGATATCAGCAGTGCTGCGGCCAAATTTGGTGAAGGTAATTATTCAGTCCGCATTAAAGAAATGTCAAAGGACGAGCTGGGGGATACAGCCCGAAATTTCAATCTTATGGCTGAAAGAATCACTACACAGATGGATAATCTGGAAACAATGGCAAACGACAAACAGCGCCTTATAGATGATATTTCCCACGAAATGCGCACACCACTGACAGCTATCCGTGGCTATGTGGAATATATGCAGGCCGCAAAGCTGACCGATGAAGAATACTATAAAACACTTAATATTATCGACAGACAGGCAGACCGAATGCAGAAACTCAGCGAAGGTGTGCTGTCTTTCACCCGTCTGCGCAACGAAGATGTAGACCGCACCACCCCAGTAAATGTGGCGGATTTATTGGCAGACATCGCCAAAGCCTACTCTATCAAAGCCCAGAGGGATAATATCTATCTTTCTGTAAAATCTCCATCTTACCTTACTATAAAAGGAGACAGGCTGTTGTTTGAAAGTCTTATAGGAAATCTGGTGGACAACGCCCTTAATGCCTGTGCAGATACAGCCGTAAAACAGGTTGCAATATCTGCCAATAGCGATGGAAATAAAGTTGTGATAAAAATACAGGACACAGGCATCGGTATGTCAAAAGAAACGCTGGAAAACATCCACAAGCCGTTTTTCCGTGCTGACAAATCCCGTAGCCGCCGCCGTGGCGGTGCTGGTCTGGGTGCTGCACTGTGCAAAGAAATTGCGGATATGTATAACATAGATATCAGCTACACATCCCAGTTGGGCAATGGTACTACAGTAACCTTAACTTTTACAAGTTGATAACAACTTTATATAAATTTGTAAATATCCCACCTTTATACTGAAGACAATAAAGGAGGACAGAATTATGAAGAATAAGAAAGTAATGCTTTTTACAGTTGTAGTAATAGCTGTTTCTATTGTATCACTGCTTGGCTGTACAGAAATGGTTGACAGCAATTATGAAAAGCCACAGGAAATTGATAATATTTTTGTTGAAGACTCTATTATATACAAATATAGAAATTCGGCTGTTGACCCAGCCGACGATTATGATGATTACCATGCTCAAATGGCAATTGACCACAGAATTGAATATGAAGATGGTATGATTTCTTATGATGAAGCTGCAAAAATTATAGGAAAAGAAATTGATTATTTTTTTCCACAGGCAAATATATCGCAACACGAATTTATGCTTGATTTGTCTTCGCATAACTATATTGATAATGGTACACCTGAATATCATTCACAATATATGAACAAAGATGATAATTTTGTATTCCAGATGGCTATAAATGCTTATTCCGGAGATGTACGAGTTATCGATTTTTCAGACAGAACAAGAAATGAACATATTCAATCAGATAATCTCACAGAAGAACTGGAATCTGAGTTACTGAATAGGTGCATTATTCTTGCGGATAAATATGGTTATTCAGATTATAAAGGTTATTATCTTAAACAGCAAAGCGGAACTATAGCAGACTATCATCTTATGCTGATACTTAATGACACGGAAGTACTGCGCTTTGAATTTGACTATGTAGATGGTAATTTCCATAGACAGTTTTTCTTTGAAAAAACAGCGGTCGACCCAAGAATTGCAACAATGGACGGCGCAAAAGATATGGTTGTTGAGGCAATAAACAATGCTAAACCTATATCTGTACCATCAGTAGAATAAGGCGGTGATAATATGAAAAACATAAAAATTATATCGCTTACTGTTTTCGCAGTTGTACTTGTTCTGGCTGGTATGCTTGGTATGTCAAATGTATTTGAAACCACCTGGCAGCAGGAAAATACGGTGGATAACAGTTTAAGTGCGGATACAGTTGCTTCAAAAGATGAAAGCATTATCAATTATCCTTATGCAAATTATATACAGATGGATGATGGAAGCAAGTCTTTGTATGATGATTATTTCTATCATATTTCAGATACTTTTATTCCGCAGAAAAACAGCGATTTTACATATCAGGATGCTGTGAATATTACAGGTGAAACAATCAAGTACTTAACAGGCTATACAGACCATCAAAAAACTGAAACCATAACAGAATTAACTGACTACGAATCGTTTCTTCCTGACAGGGATGTGGATTTTTATACCAGCAGATTTATAAAGGTATATGAAGATAAAACCATTACCTTTGGCAGTCTGATTGATGATACAACAAAAGAAATATGGGCTATTAATTATGAAGAGTTACCAAAGGGAACATATACTTCTACACACGCATATAAACTTGAATATGACTATACTGATGAACAGGAAAAAGAAGCTTTACAAACAGCATTGCAGTATATAAAAGAAATAGCGCCATCGCTGCAGCTTATAGAATATGAGTTGCAGTCAGGTGACGACTATAATGGCAATTTGATTTATAATCTTGTTTTCGCAACATCAGAACAGCAGTCGGTTGCTATCATGATTACAGACGAATACAAATTTCGCGCATTTAGTAGATATCCTTACCAAATTCCTATGAATTATAAGAAAGTATTATAAATGTGGTGACACTATGAAAAACAAAAAAATAATCTCACTCACTGTTTTCTTCGTTGTCCTTGTTCTAGTGGGGATACTCGGTTTATCAAAACTTTTTGAAACCAGCTGGCAGAATGAAAACCAGATAAGTAATTCACTTGGAACATCACCCGATATTTACCAAATCAGCGATATGGGGGCATTTCCATTTATCACAATGGACGAATATCTGTCTATAAATTCCAACTATAACAATCTGCCACAAGTAATCGAAGTTACTGACAATATGATTTCTTATGACGAATCAGCTGTAATAGGTGGCACAGCACTGGAAGCGATTTGCAGGGGTGAAGATTTTCGCAATTTGAAATTTGTAATTTATCCTGAAAACAGAGAATTTAAAAATAAAACTGGTGCAATTATTAAATTAAATCCTATATATACTGGCTTTTATGAAGAAAAGTTTGTAAACAGTTCACGCATAAAGAAATCTTATTACTACCAGGTTGATGCAATTACAAAAGAGGTAATAAGTTTGCGATACACTCTGACAGAAAATTTTGATAAAGGTATGCAAACTTTGATAGTAGAAAATCCAGTAGAATATGCAAAAGAAATTGCCTATGCATTAGGTTATAAAAATCTAAAGGCATATTTCGCACTAACTGATGATTATGTTGCCTATGGAAAAGCACACAGAGTAGATTTTCTTATTGACGAAAATCAGTCTATCACAATAGGCTTTAACAGTTATGACGATACGTTTCTGTTTATGAAAAATGTTGCAGAAATTTCTGACTACCACGAAAATCTGATAGAAAATGGTATCAGTTTAGAGTAGGAGCAACTTATGAAAAATAAAAAAATAATCCCACTTACCATAGCTATTGTCGCCGTTGCATTGATTGCAACTCTCGGTTTATCAAAACTATTTGAAACCAGCTGGCAGAATGAAAATACTGTGGATAACAGCCTTGATGCTGAAATAGTAGATAGTAACGAAAGTGTGTTTAATTATAGGTTTATTACGCCAGAAGAAGTATCTGCTGGTGCAGAAACTGATTGGTTTATTGAAAACAGATATGTAAATAATTATAATTTCCCAGTACCAGATGGTGCTTTGCCTTATCAGACAATTGCCAATATCGCAGGTGATGCTATCACTTATTCTTCTGGTCTTACAAACCACCAAAAAAGAATAGCATATATCTCAGGTGCCAAAATAGATATTGGACATATCTATGGAATAGATGAAGAGACTGCGACATATCAGGGATTTAAGTATACATACACCCTAAATAATAATGCGGAAACGGTTTATGCTTATAAATATGAAACATACAATGAATTGGTAGACACTCCAAATGGGAAAGCTACAGACACAATAATTACGGTATGGCTTGATATGTTTACTGGAGAAATTTACGAGCTTGAGGTTTATTACAATAAATACCTTTTAATCCCAAACGAAAAATTTTCCTATGACTTGTATTTTGGCTGTAGTTATGTTGAAGGCCAGACAGCAAAAGAACTGCTTTCTTCAGCACTGGAGATTGTAAAACTTTGTGGTTGCAAAGAACAATTTACAAAATACTGTGTTTTGGAATTTGAAGATGTTTATCAGGTAATTGTTGAATATGCACCAGGAAAAGTAAAATATATAGAGTTTTTAAAAGAAAACAATAGTTATATGTTTACAAGCTATAATGAAGGTGTACATCATTATTCTCCATATAATTTCAATTTAAAAGATATTGCTGTTTAAGGTGATATTATGAAAAACAAATACAATCTACTTATCATACTGCTTTTACTCTCTATATTCTTATACAGCATTTACAGTATTTTTATAGAAGTATATACTTTGTTTCCCTCTGAAAATTCAGTATCACAGCCAAGTGTTACCAGCCAGATAACTTTGGGCAACGGAAACAAATTTGAGTATTATGATATGTAGTATAAAAGCCAGAGCAATTGCTCTGGTTTTTAAAAGAATATTACTTTAATTACATCATTAGTTGTATAAACTATGGAGAAAATATAATGAAAAAATATTTGCCTTTAATTATTGTTTTGATAGTAGTACTCTTTGGTTGTAAGTTAAAAATCAAGCATAATAAATACTATGATACACATTTACACGCAAATACCGTTGTGTATTATATCCCACAGCATATATACTTACATATAACGCAAGATTGCCCACGATTATATGGGGGAAGGAAAAGCATGTTGTGTAAAGATACATATGGTAGAATGAAAAATTCTAAAATGAGCAATAAACTATGCCCCGACTGTGTTCCACCACAGTATATACATTGAAATAAATACATTCTTGTTATATGTGAATATATCTATTAAAAACAATTTATGAATCAGTGCAATTTTTAAATATGAGTCTTATTGAAATTAAATGATATTGTTGTATTTAGGCTATAAAAGCTTGACAAACTGTGATTTTATTTGTATACTACAACTAATAGTTGTTAAAACGTTTAAAAATCAACTGGAAATAAAATATGCGTACACTTTGTACCGAGCAACGGATCCGTGGTGTCAACAGGACACCCAACGTGTTACCAAATGGCCGGACATTGGGAATTAAGGGAGTAATAAGCCCTTAGTTCTTGATGTCCGGCTTTTTTGTTTTCAAAAATTTATGCAACGTAATTTAACAACTTTAGAGAAAAATCCCTTGAAATGTGAAATTTTAGAGAAAAACAACAATAATTTTAACATTTTGGCGTTTTTCGCTGACTACATGTGAGGGGGTAAAAAATATCTCTCAAATTACAATTGAATAGCGTCCTGAATGATATGCTTGTGCAGCGGAAGCTGTGCAAACAATACGTCGGACAAAGGTGCTGCCGGGCAGGAACTTTTCAGGGCAAGAACGCAAAAAGTGTGCCAAAATCGGCTTGTTTTGGCACAAAATGATGACTGTCAGGTAAGCTGGTGCCCAAAGCACAAGTTTTTGGCTCACACTGTCAACTCTGTAATTCAAAATTTAGTACCTTCGCAAAATAGTTCTGTTTTCAGTATAGTAAAAGCAAAGAAAGGATGATGAAAATGAAACTGCTTAAGAAAATAGGATTTTTGATGTTGATATCCTGGTATATAGGAAGATATTACAACGGAGGTATATTATGAAACTTGAATACAGACAGCATAGTGATTATTTGATTCCGAATATCTGTCTGTCGTTGCTCACACGGATAGGTAGATACGGAGAGTTAAGACATCGGTATTTACGAAAATACAAAGAACCTTTGTTTACAGCATTGATGATTCAGGGCAAGCTGAACAGCCATCTTAAAGAAATTGATAAAGTTGCAAATGATACATATATACGTATATTTCAGCAGTTGAAACTACAGTGTGGAATTACTGAAAAGCTGAAAGAAGACAACCAGCTGTTATGGGTACGGAAGATGAATCAGATACACAAAGTTCTGTCGGCAACTGAAACTATTTCAGAAGGTTCAGAGGGGATTATCCTTGAGTCTGTTCTTGGAGGTATAGCTGAATATTATTCAGCAGAGCTTTCAGAAAAAGTTATAAGGGGTCATACTGAAACCCTTATCAAGGGTAAATTTAATGGTGGCATGGTTCCTGTGGGCTATTATATTGATGATAATCAATATTTTCAAATAGATACTGTAACAGCACCCTTTGTGGTAGAAATGTTCCAGAGATATGACAGGGGAGAATCAAAGACTGAAATTCGTGACTGGCTGAATAAAAATCATATCAAGAACAGCAAGGGGACTGAAATGACGTATAGTTCTGTAAGTTCGATTCTGAAAAACAGAAAATATATTGGTGAGTATAGCTTTCATAATCATATAAATTATGATGCAATACCACCTATAATAGACAAAGAATTATTTGAGAGGGTACAAATGAGACATGAAAGAAATAAAAAAGCCCCTGCACATTTCAAAGCAGATGAAGAATACATACTGTCATCAAAATTAGTTTGTGGACACTGCGGAACATATATGTGCGGTGAAAGCGGAACTGGCAGAGGCGGAATAAAATATCATTATTACAAATGTATGGCAGTTAAAAAGAAGAAAAATAACTGTAAAAAGAAAACAGTCAAAAAAGAATGGATTGAAGATATTGTTATCAGAGAGATAACTAAAATTATATTTGATGATGCTACAATAGAATCTATAATCAGTATGGTGATGAAAATACAGGAAGAAGATAACAAAGAAATTCCAATGTATGAAAAACAGCTTGAAACAGTAAAAAGGTCTATTGAAAATATGCTTAATGCCATACAGATGGGGGTGTTTACAGAATCCACAAAACAGCGTCTTGAAGAACTCGAGCATCAGAAGAAAATCTTGAAGAGCAGATTGCAGAAGTAAGTTTCAAAAATCCAATACTGAAACCAGAAGGAATCCGTAACTGGCCTTATAAACTAAGGACACTGAACCCGGAAAAGTTGGAACATCGCAGAGTATTGGTGGATACATTTGTAAATAAAATCTTTCTTTATGATGACAAAATAGTATTTACATTCAACTACAAGGGTGACACAAAAGAGGTCACTTTAAAAGAGGTTGAAGATCCGGATATATTATCCGGCAGGGAGCCAAGAAAATAGAGACAGGACTTTTGTCCTGTCTCTATTTTTTTTCGTATTAACGAAATGGACGAGAAAGGCGGAAAAAGAAAAAGACCTGAATGGTCTTTTTCCCGCCGTGGCCCGCAAAAAGGCGACGCCCCACCGCAGTGGGGTGTGCAAAGGTGCAACCGAGCGTAGCGAGGCTC
>JAFZGF010000041.1 GCA_017555565.1 Oscillospiraceae bacterium | reverse complement strand
TTTTTACTCTCCGCAGACTTCGCCATTTATATTCGGGGCAAAGCCCCGAACCCCTGCAATTTCGCAAAGGCGGCTTCGCCATCATTGCGAAATTGGGGCGCTGTGCGCTGGGCGGCTTTCAGCCGCAAGGTATATTTATCTGTTCGCCAAACTCCAATTTGTCGAACAGGATAAAGGGCGCACTTCTATACATTGTCTTCTGCCATGTAGTGCGAATAATGATAAAAAGCCAAGCTGCGTTTTGCAGCTTGGCTTTAACTGTTTTACAAATACCCCCCAAAAGCCTTGTCTTTTTTGTTATAAAGTTATATTTTTCAATTTTTCATCATCTGCATGTATAAACAATATAAAAGCCAGATATGTTTTCATAATAATGTTTATCACTGCCGCACCATAAGTGACATACACATTCCAGTCAGAATACAAAAACACAAAAGAAACAGTGTATGTAAATGTGGTTATATTTCTTAACATCGGGATTTTGTTGCCACTGTATATCCGGTATTTTTGCGCGGTATGCCATATATCAGTAAGTATCTGAAAATCAAGATATATATGGATGATTGCCATTATAACACCGTAAACATAGCTTTGTATTGAAAAATCGAATATTTTGCATATCATCTGAAACAGGCTGTCTGCTATCAATACTGCCGAAAATGTTTTCAGCAGATTCGCAGACGGCTGTATTTTTCCTATGGTCTTTACAGCATTATAGAGAAGAATATAGCCTAACCAGTCGGGCAAAACATCTATAATGCCAATATTAAAATGATATGAAACAAGAATTATATACCATGCAATATTCTTTACCGCTTTGGAATATTCTGTAGCCATATATTTCACCAGCTTTCCTATCAATTATTGTATTCCAGCAATTCACCTGTTTTTGTATTCACCTTCAAATCCCGTATGCGACTGCCGTTATAGTTTACAAAGATGTGAATACCTTTTGTTTTCTTTAAGGAAACAAAATTATCTTTTGTGGTGTTAAGCCGGGCAAATATAAGTGTAGCTCTGTTTCTTCTCCGTTCTGTAGCAGACTTTTGCAGTGTGGTAAATTTATCACCATAGGTGTAAACAATCTGGTCTATTTCCTGATTAACCTTTTGCATATTTATATTCGCATAGCAATGCCGTCTGTCCGGACCTCTGCCGGAACCTGCACCGCTGTTGTTGTCAGAGGAAACCGGAGAATCAGCTTTCAGAGTCTTCATTGTTTTGGCATGAATATTGACATATCCGTCTGGCTGTTGAGTGTATGGTATAAACTCCACATCCACAGCATAATATCCGTCTGTAAAGTCTGTATGTGGCATTGGATTATAGTTCAATTCCACCGTTTGAAACATAAAATTCTGTGAACTGTAACTGTTGTCGGTAAGCAATACTTTGTGGACAGCTATATCCACATCGCCTTGGGCTGTGGAATAGATGTAGTTGTTGCCTGTTGTATGCCCGTCCACAGCTACAGATGTATAGTATGCTTCACCTACCAGTCCTACTGCCAGGTTAGACACTGCATCATCTGTCTGGTATACTTTCCAGCCGTTTTCCCTGATGATTTTTATCGGCACAGTAATTTTGGACTCTCCATCCTTGTAATATTCACTGTCAGGGCTTTCAAGGTTGGTTTTGTAGTCAATAAACAGCAAGTTTGCTATATAGGTATTGTTATCTGTCTGTTGTAAATCCACCACATAATACAGTTGATTTCCACCGCTGACATCAATAACAGGCGGCAGATAATATTGCTGTAGTGTTACACTGTCAGGTTTTACAGCCAGATAGTAAGGTTCCTTTTGTGTAAGAATAGCCTTTGCATAAGTATCTATTGCACCAGCTACGGTTCTGCAGGATGTCAGTTTCGCCCGAGACTGCTGATACTGATACAAAAAACTGCCCTGTTTATAGAATCTTTCCGAAAAGTTATTGATAGAAGAACCATATATCACAAGAGGCAACAGCATAATAACTATACAAACCGATACCATTTCCATGCCTTTTGGATACAGCTTAAATCTGGCAATCGCCTGTATTCGCTGTGATATAAATTGCCGTCCATTTGATATTGATGTAGTGCCAAAGGAGGACGGATACTTTTCATTTGTCATTGACAACAATATTCTTCCATATTCTCTGCGTTGTTCGCCTTCCAGCAGTTCCATTACCCTGTAATCACACAGACTTTCCATATCGTTGCTGATGCTTTTGCAGACATACAGCATAAACGGATTAATCCAGTGAAATGCTTTGATAACCGCCCAAAATAAATTTTTCCACAGGTCTTTATATTTAAGGTGAAGCAATTCGTGAAGGATAACCTTTTCATCCACTGCTTTATCCTGTGGCAAAACCATTAGAGGTTTTACCACGCCAAAAACAAAGGCTGAAGAAAGCTGTGGAACAGTCCTGACTTTACATGCAGGCAGTGAATATTTCTCTGCCACCTTATCAACTAAATTCTGCATTTCACCGGATGGCTCAGCACTTGCAGAAACAGCAGTTTTTAAACGGAAATAATCAAACAGGTATCTGAACATTATAACCGCTATACCTGTAATGTATGCAATAAATAAAAAGTCGGTTATACTTACAGGCTTTCCTGTAATAACAGGCAGAATATGGGTGTTGAACTGCACCTTATCAAAATCTGTAAACACCGAGTTCAATCTGCTTTCCACAAAGGTTTTCAGCATATCAGCCAGGATATGCAGGCGCGGAAAAATATAGCCGCCATATCTGCCAGCGGGAACAAATACACATACTATTGCAATATTCCACACACCGTACTGCCAGCGCGCAGGCAATTTATCCCTCATCAGAAACTTGATAAACAGTATGATAGCAGTTATAGAAGATAAAAACAGGGTCTGGGATAAAAACCCCCATATATTGGTCATACTACACCTCCATATCGTCCAGCAATCTGTTCAGCTTTTCCTTTTCTTCGGCTGTGATTTTGCTTTCTTTAAGGAATGCGGCCACCAGATCGCCCACGCTGCCGCCGTACACCTTGTTCAGCAGTATATCGCGCTCTTTTTTGGAGCAGTCATCCCTTGTAACCGCCCGCAGATATCTGTGGGGGTCGCTGTGGCGGTCAATTTTTACCAGGCCCTTTTTCTCCATTCGGGTAAGGTAGGTGTGCACCGTGTTTCTGCTCCATTTTGTTTTTGTATAAAGGCTGTCCACGATTTCACCCAGCAACAGCCCTTCAGCCTGCCACAGTGTTTCAAGAACCTGCCATTCAGAATCAGATAATTTATACATAAACCCTCCTACAGTTGTAGTATCTACTTTTATACTACAACTGTAGGATGAAAATGTCAATATATTGTTATAAAATTATCAATTTGCTATTGAAATAAAATTATCAAAGTTTTATTATATATTCATAAAGATACATAACGATATGTTATTCAAAGGAGTTTTTTATAATGGATTATCGTAAAAGAGCGGAAGAAATATTTGAATATGTTCAGGGTATCCGCAGACAGCTGCACAGCTGGGGCGAAGTAGGCTTTGACCTGCCACAGACAGTTGCGCTGATAGATAAAGAACTGACAGAAATGGGTATACCTCACTATCCGGTAGGCAAAAGCGGTATCTGTGCACTGCTGGGCAAAGGTGAAAAATGCGTGCTGCTGCGCGCTGATATGGACGCCCTGCCTATGGAAGAAACCACCGGCCTGCCATATGCTTCCACATCTGGCGGCACACACAGCTGTGGACACGACTGCCACGCTGCAATGCTGCTGGGTGCAGCCAAACTGCTGAAAGAAAATGAAGCCAACCTTAAAGGTGTGGTAAAACTGATGTTCCAGCCTGCTGAAGAACTGCTGGCAGGTGCTGTTGATATGATTGAACATGGTATTCTGGAAAATCCAAAACCAGACGTAGCTTTTGCCAGCCACGTTTCTGTAGGTCAGCCAGGCACAACAGTTGGCAGGGTTACATACTCTTCCGGTCCTGCACTTTATTCGGGTGACGCTGTAAAAATCTCAGTTTACGGCAAAAACGCCCACGGTTCAGCCGCATATATGGGCGTGGATGCCATCAACATTGCCGCACACATCGTAGTGGCACTGAACGAAATCATCTCCCGCGAAATTCCGCTGGATGAACATTCAGTTGTACTTGTAGGCAAAATCAGCGGCGGTGACACAGTAAACACCACAGCAGGCTATGCTGAGCTGGAAGTTTCTCTCCGTGCACAGACAGAAGAAAAACGCAACTTCTTAAAACAGCGTGTAAAAGAAATCAGTGAAGGCATTGCCGCCACATTCCGCGGACGAGCCGAAGTGGACTTTGTATACGGTATGGCACCGCTGTACTGCGACCCAAAAACAGCTGCTGATGCCGACAGATATGTGGCCCAGCTGGGTTATGAACCTGTATGCATCCCTTGTGCAGGGGGCACAGAAGACTTTACCGCTGTGGCAAATATTATTCCGTCAGTTATGCTGAACCTTGGTGCAGGCAGCCTGGAAGAAGGCCATCTGTGCAGTATGCATAACCCAGGTATGATAGTAAATGAAGATGTACTGCCAATCGGTGTAGCAATCTACTGTCAGAGCGCAACACAGTGGCTGGAAGAAAACGCATAATATCAACAGACAACATAAACCCCCGACCTTTTATAAGGCCGGGGGTTTGTTTATTCTGTCAGCAACAGCATAGGCATTTTATCAAAGCTCCTGCTTTTTAATAAAATGCGGTTTGAGAACAGCTGTCATTTCTGGTGTGTTTTCATCTATAACTATTGTGTCTTCGTCTGTGAAAATCACATCTTCACAAAGGGATGTGAAATCATTGATATGGGCTATCACATCGAAGCCGAAATCTTCTGTGCGGTAATGCATTGGTATAACCACCTTTGCTTCCACCTGCTGTGCCACTTCCAGCGCCTGCTGTGGGTCAATGGTGTAGAAACCGCCCACAGGGATAAGTGCTACATCAACAGGTCCGATGGCTTCTGCCTGTTCTTCTGTAAGAATATGTCCCAGATCGCCGAAATGAGCCAGAGTCAGACCTTCATATTCAAATACGCGTACAATGTTTGTGCCGCGTTTTGTTCCGTTGGCATCATCGTGGAATGTTTCCACTTCTGTAATCTGTGGTGCAGGTGCAAACATTCGTGGCTGTTTTACAAGATGTGCAGCATTGTGGTCGTGGTGGCCGTGACTGCAGAAAACTTCCAGTGCAGATACCTGCAAATCTTCTATGCCAGGCACACTGCCATTTTCATATGGGTCAACAACACAGGTCCATTCGCCGAATGTAAGTTTATAGCAGGCGTGGCCCAGCCACTGTACAGTAATATTTTTCATAATATTTTCCTTTCTCATATCCGTTTTATTCAGATGGGGTGAGTCAAATCCATCCCCTATGCTTTCATAATTCTCAGGCCTTTTGGATAATGGTTTTTGATTACATTGCCGTCACATTTGCCCCAGCCAAGACTGTAGCCATTTACGGTTATCAGTCGCCAGCCTCTTGCATCATTTTCTGTGGTTATTTCCTGGCCTGTGAGATATTTTTCCAGTCTGTCATCGTCAAGAGACAGATTTTCTGTGTGAACTGCCTGGTCTGCTGTCAGAGCGGCAGCCAGACTGTGGCTTGGTTCAAATCTGCCTTTTTTGATTTCACCAAGCTGGAGGCCGGCACGGAGAACTTTCAGCTTTGAAAAATCCGGTGTATTGTCCGGCAGTGAATAAAGTGTGCTGCCGAAAAGTACAAAATTAGAAAATTCCACATTTTTCAGATGTTTTTTTGCAAAATCATACCAGTCTGCCAGCAGTTTTTTATCATTTACTGTTTTGGCGTATTTTACCCTGCCGCTTTCGCCGCCATTTTTAACCAGCACAGCCACATAGTGACCTTCGCCTTTCAGCAGATGGGGGAACAGTCGCATAGTGTCAGCAAGATATGGCTGACCGCCAGCCCATTCAGGTCTGCCTGGTGAGAAAAATTTGTATACAGCCGGGCGAACAGTTGAAAATTCGGGATGATTTTCTATAAACTGTGCCACCATCTTTTCGTTTTCTTCCGGTGAGAATGTGCAGGTGGAATAGATTATCTTACCGCCCGGTGCCAGCATTTTTGCGGCGCTTTCCAGAATATGGCTCTGTCTGTTGGCGCAAACCAGCACCTGGTCAGCGCTCCATTCATCAGCGACGGCGGCTTCCTTGCGGAACATACCCTCGCCACTGCAAGGGGCATCTACTATAATTTTATCAAAGAAAAATGGAAAATGCTTTTCCAGTTCCCGCGGGCTGTGGTTGGTTACAATGGCATTTTTTACACCCATTCTCTCCATATTGCCTGAAAGTATTTTGGCGCGGGATGGCACAATTTCATTGGACACCAGCAGACCGCTGCCCATCAGTGCAGATGCCGCCTGGCTGGATTTGCCACCCGGTGCGGCACACAGATCCAGCACCTTGTCCCCTGGCTGAATTTCTGCCGCCCGTGCAGGTGCCATTGCGCTGGCTTCCTGGATATAGTACACGCCTGCGTGATGATACCGGTGGCGGCCCGGACGTGTGGCGTTGTCGTAGTAAAATCCGGTGTCGCACCACCGCACAGGTGACAGGTCAAACAGATTTTCCTCTGCCAGTCTGTCTCTGTCCGCCTTAAGTGTATTGACTCTCAGTGAGTAATAATTATCGTTTTCATAGCCTTTTATAAACTGTGGATATTCGTCTTTCAAAAGTGCCTGCATTTTTTCGCAGAACCGCTGTGGAAGTTTCAATTTCGTAACCTCATTTTTTATTTTATATTATTAATATACCATATTAATCCGCCTTTGTCTTGAATTTTATTGATGTTTGATGTAAGATGTTTCTATTATTTTACTGCGGAGGCAAATTATGAAAAAAGGTGTGCTGGCGGTTGTGGTAGCCAGCTTTTTATACGGAATTATGCCGATATTTACCAAAAAGGCACTTATGGAAGGTATGACCAGCGGTGCGGTTGTTTTTTATCGCCTTTTCTTTTCATCCATCGTTTCATTTATAGTTCTTAAAATATTGGGCATTGATATTTCTGCCACCAAAAGACAGATTACCGAAATGTGCATTATGGGTGTAATCGGCTTTGGCGCAACTATGGCACTGCTTACAATGGCATATTCTCTTATTCCTACCGGTCTTGCAACCATGTTGCATTTTACCTATCCGCTGTTTGTAACAGTGGTTATGACAGTTGCTTTCAAAGAAAAAATGACAAAGGCAAAGGCTTTTGCCTGCGCGTGTGCACTTGGCGGGCTTATACTGATGGCAGATTTTTCACAGCTGTCAGTTGCAGGTATTGTGCTGGCTGTGTGCAGCGGCATAACCTACGCATCCTATGTTATTGCCAACAAAAAACTGCAGTTTGCATCTCTTCACGGTCTTGTAATTGTGTTTTATGTCAGCTGCTTTGCCGCTGTATTTTTCGGTATCAAGGCAGTAATCACAAAGGAAATGATGTTGCCACCTACACCCCTGGCACTTGGGCTGGTAGTAGTAATTGCCGTTTTCTGTACTGTAGTAACCTTGTTCCTGCTGACCTATGGCATCAAAACCCTGGGGGCATCCACCGCATCTGTGCTGAATATGCTGGAGCCGGTTATCAGTCTTGTGGCAGGTATGGTGATTTACAGTGAAGCCATTTCGCCAAAGGGTATTGTGGGCTGTCTGCTGGTTATCGCGGCAGGAATTGCTGTAGCCCTGGACAGCGCCGCCAACACAGAAGTGAAAGTGAAAGTTCATGTGAATACAGACAGAATAAGATAAATTTGATACAGTAACAGCGCAGATTTTATAGTCTGCGCTTTTTATATTGTAGAAAAAGATAAAATATTGTATAATTATATATTAGATATAATCAATTTTTACAGGAGAATTAAAATGCAGGAAAAACAGAGCAAATTTCATTACGCCTGGCTTATACTGTTTGCCGCAGTATGTATCCAGGGCGGTATCATCGGTGTTATGGTAAACTGTACCGGTGTTATCTTTTCAGCTATTATCGAAGATTTGGGATTCCGCAGTGGTGACCTTTCCATCTACTACACAATCCGCGCATTTCTGCAGGCAGCAGCCTGTGGCGTGACAACAAAGCTGTTTCTCAACAAGAACCCTAAAGTTATTATGACTGGTCTGGCAACCCTTGGCCTTGCAGGTTATGTGGGTATGTACTTCTACACACAGCTGTGGCAGTGGTATTTTTCAGGTATTCTGGTTGGTATCTGTATGAGCTGTGTGCTGGTTGTTATCCCTGTTGTGCTGAACAACTGGTTTGCAACAAAAAACGGTCTGGTTATCGGTATTGCCATGGCGGCTTCCGGTCTGGCAGGTGCTGTATTCAGCCCTGTGCTGTCCAGCCTGATCACATCAATGGGTTGGAGAAAAACAGCAGTTATCAACGGTCTGACAGCTTTTCTTATGATTGTTCTGCCTACTCTTTTCATTCTTGTGCGCACACCGGAAGAAAAAGGTATGAAGCCTTACGGCTGGCAGGAAGTGGCAGAAAAAGCCGCATCTGTTGAAACAAAAAAAGAAAACAAAACATATAAAATGCCATCTTCAATGTTCTTTATCTGCGCATTCAGCCTTATTGTTGCAGGTATTATGACACAGTTTGGCAACCAGTTGCCAATGCTGGCACAGTCTGTGGGCTACACAATCCAGATTGGCGCTATGGTAACCAGCTGTAATATGGTGGGCAACGTTGCAGGCAAACTGCTTATCGGCGTTATGGCTGACAGAATCGGCATTTTCCCATCTGTAAATCTTACAAGCATAGTTATTGCGTCATCTACAGTAATGCTGCTGTTCAGCGGTGCCAACCCTGTTATGATGTATGCAGGCGCACTTCTGCTGGGTCTTGTTTACTCAATGGGTACCACAGTTCCACCGCTGGTATTTATGGAAGTTTACGGTCCTGACGAATACAAGGTTCATCTGTCCAGATTCCAGGCTTATAACTCTGCAGTAATGGCTCTGGCCAGCAGCGCACTGCCTTATATCTATGACTTTACAGGCAGTTTCAACGGCGCACTTATCCTGGGCTTTGTATTTGCAGTACTGCCAATTTTCACATTTGCAGTTGTAAAGAAAAAAGCAAATGCTATCAAAAACGCATAAATTCAGTTAAACCAATAAAGCAAAAGAGGAACTCTTTCGAGTTCCTCTTTTAATTATGGCATATCCTCTTTAAGGAGTAAGATTACCACTGTGCGTTGAATACATATTTATCCAGACGATCCATTGCTTCTTTAACTCTCCAAGTTGGCTGAGCAAGGTTGATACGCTGGTGTGTCATACCGCCAAAGCCACGGCCATCCTGCCAGCCCACACCGTATTCCAGTGCTTTGTTGTACAGTTCGTCCTGTGTTTTGCCGTGTTTTTCCATCCATTCTTTGCAGTCGATAAAGATTACGTATGTACCATCGGACATAGAAACGTTAACGCCTTCAAAGTGTTCTTTGATGTAGTTTACAGCATATGTAGCATTTGTTTCGATAACCTGCAGCAGTTCTTTGTGCCATTCTTTACCTTCTTCGCTGTAAGCGCCCTGGAAAGCATGGAGTGTCAGCAGGTGCATTTTGTTGTAGATTGTCAGGCCAGCTTCTTTAGCCAGTCTGCCCTGGAGCCATTTGTCATAGCAAACGTGGTATGAACCGTTGAAACCTGCAAGGTTGAATGTTTTTGAAGGTGCGTACATAGCGATTGTGTTGTATTTAGCATATTCAGAAACAGTCTGCAGTGGTGTATGTTTTTTGCCTTCGAATACAAAGTCGGACCAGATTTCGTCAGAAACAACTTTAACTGCATATTTTTCGCAGATTTCCATCATTTTTTCCAGTTCCCATTTTTCCCATACACGACCTGTTGGGTTGTGTGGTGAACAGAACAGAAGTGTCTGGATGTTTTCGGAAACGATTTTCTTTTCCATATCTTCGAAGTCCATACGCCATACGTTGTTTTCGTCGAGATACAGTGGGGATTCAACCATTACGTAACCCAGGTTTTTCAGGTTGCGGATGAATGAACCGTATGCAGGTGTGTGGAGCATAACTCTGTCACCTGGACGTGCAAAGATTTTAAGAGCCTGTACGTTACCGCCGTGTACACCGTGCTGGAAGCCGATCTGATCTTTTGTCAGTTCAACACCGTGTTTGTATTTCTGCCAGTCGATAACGCAGTTCCACCATTCTTCTGTTTCTGGTGATGCACCATAGTAACCGAAGATTGGGTGTTCAAGTCTGCCTTTGATTTTTTCTACGATAGATGGACATACGATAAAGCCCATGTCAGCAACTGCCATTGGAATGTAGTCAAAGCCTTCTTTTGGCTGTGGTGCGTGGTCTTCAGCGTAAGAGTCGTGACCTTTTCTCACGAGAGCTGTTTCAAAATCGTATTTGAATGCCATAATTGAATTCCTCCATAATTTATTTCTGATTGTGTAATTTAATTATATTATAAGAATATTTAGTTTTTAATGGTGAAATCAAAGATTATTGGTGGCAAATTCCAACATTATATGTTATGATAATTTCAGAAAAGGGGTGAAAATATGCCACAAAACGAGCTTATACAGGCATTGGATAAAATGAAACAGGACTTTTTTGAAAAAGACTGGGGCACATATGAAATAGAGCACGAAGGCGTGGAAAACCAGATTCACGGCTGGCCGGGCCGGGCTGACGAAGACATTATGATAGTGGCATACCAGTATTCTGCGCGCAGTCATATTCTGCACCGCCACGATTACTTTTATTTCAACTATTGCTACAAAGGCGTACACGAATACAGCACAGAAAAGAACAAAATAGTGGTCAGTGAAAATGACATCTATGCCGGGCAGCCTTTTGTATCTCACCGACATCTGCCAGAAAAGGACGATGACGGTGTTTTGGTATGTATATTTATCAGACCGGAGCTGGTTTACAGAACGCTGCTGCCCTACATAAACACCTCTGAAAGTATGACGAATTTTCTGATTCAGCCATCTACTGATAAATATTCTGAGGAAAGTATTCATTTCAATCTGAAAAACGACTACAATATACGCAAGCTGATAGAGATAATGATAATCGAATATGCCAACCCGTCTGAAAACACACAGAGCATATTGCGCTCCCTTACCTCTGCTATGATAATGCAGATAGCCAGAAAATACAGTCAGCAGCAGGATAAACCACAGTCCCTCAGTCTTTCTTCACAGATTATAAAATACATAGGCGAAAATGACGCTACGGTGACTTTGCAGGAAGTTGCCGCAAAATTCTCTTATCATCCCAACTATATTTCAGCATTGCTGAAAAAAGAAACCGGCAAGTCTTTTTCACGGATATTGCTGGAAAAGAGAATGGCCCACGCCCTGGTACTGCTGCAGGGCACTACGCTGTCAATAGACGCTGTTTCCGCTATGCTGGGTTATTCCAACCCAAGTAACTTCCACAAGGCGTTCAGAGAGTATTACGGCAAGTCACCGAGGGAATATATCAACGATATCAAACAATTGTAAAGCCAAATAAAAAAGCACCCCGAGGGGTGCTTTTTCTATTTGCGCTGACTGTAAAAAGTCAGTCTGTGTCAAATTACCATTCGCCGTTGAATACGTATTTGTTCAGGCGGTCCATAGCTTCTTCAACTCTGTGTCTTGGCTGTGCCAGGTTGATACGGAAGTGTGTATTGCCTTTGAAGCCTACGCCATCCTGCCAGCCTACACCATAGCTCATAGCCTGTTTGAACAGTTCGTCGTGTGTTTTGCCGTGTTTTTCACACCATTCTTTTGTATCAACGAAGATTACGTATGTACCTTCTGGGTCGCCAACTGTAACGCCTTCGAAGTTTTTGCGGATGTAGTCAACAGCATATTTAGCATTGCCTTCGATTGTTTCGATAAGCTGCAGTGCCCATGCATAACCTTCATCACTGTAAGCGCCAAGCAGAGCGTACATTGATGGCAGAGTCATTTTGTTGTACATTGTCAGGTAAGACTGTCTTGCATATCTTGCCTGGAGGTATGGGTTGTAGCAGATGGAGTAAGAGCCCATCATACCAGCAAGGTTAAATGTTTTGGATGGAGCGTACAGAGCGATTGTGTTCATTTTTGCGTATTCAGAAACAGACTGTACAGGAACGTGTTTGTGACCGGAGAATACAAAGTCAGCCCAGATTTCGTCAGAAACTACTTTAACTTCGTATTTTTCACAGAGTTCCATCATTTTTTCCACTTCCCATTTTTCCCAAACGCGGCCCAGTGGGTTATGAGGTGAGCAGAACAGCAGTGTGCGGCAACCAGCCTGGAATTCTTTTTCCATATCTTCAAAGTCCATTCTGTAAACGCCGTTTTCGTCGATAACCAGTTCGGATTCAACAGCATTCCAACCCAGATCTTTGATGTTTCTGCGGAAAGAAGCGTAGATAGGTGTGTGGATCATGATTTTGTCGCCAGCGTGGCAGAACAGACGCAGAGCGTGAACGTTACCGCCGTGAACGCCGTGATGGTACATGATGTTTTCTTTTTTCAGGCCTGTAACACCGTGTTTTCTTTCCTGCCATTTTACGATTACATCGTAGTATTCTTCTTTGTGTGGGAAGTAACCGAAGATTGGGTGTTCAAGTCTTTCTTTGATGCTTTCTACGATAGCTGGACATGTTTTGAAGCCCATGTCAGCAACTGCCATTGGGATAAAGTCAAAGCCTTCTCTCAGATAAGCAGGTTCATAGTCTGCAGCGGATGAGTCGTGACCTTTGCGGTCAAGAGCTGTTACAAAGTCAAATTCGTATGCCATAATTTTCCTCCATTTTATTAACGAGTTGTGGTATTTTTATTATAAATTTTAATTAAAATATTCACAATACTAAATATAAAAAATTCACGGATTATTAACAAAAAAGAGACTCCTTTCGGGAGTCTCTTGTATATTTTAGTCCAGTTTGAGAACAGCTGTAAATGCTTCGCTTGGAACTTCCACAGTACCCAGCTGGCGCATTTTCTTTTTGCCTTCCTTCTGTTTTTCCAGCAGTTTCTTTTTACGGGTGATGTCACCGCCGTAACATTTGGCCAGAACGTCTTTTCTCATAGCCTTTACTGTTTCACGGGCGATAACTTTGCCGCCGATAGCCGCCTGGATAGGAATTTCAAACAGCTGGCGTGGGATGTGTTCTTTCAGCTTTTCTGCGATTTTTCTGCCGCGTTCATAGGCTTTGTCAGCGTGAACAATCAGAGACAGGGCGTCAACCACTTCGCCGTTGAGCATAATGTCCAGACGTACCAGCTTGGAGTCTGTGAATTCCTTGAATTCGTATTCATAGCTGGCATAACCTTTTGAACGGGATTTGATGGAGTCAAAGAAATCGTAGATGATTTCGCCCAGTGGCAGTTCATAATGCAGGTCTACACGATTTTCGTCCAGATATTTCATATCACGGAAGAAGCCACGTCTTTCCTGGCACAGTTCCATCAGACTGCCTACAAAATCTTTTGGTGAATAGATATGGCAGTCAACCATTGGTTCTTCACTGCTTACGATTTTTGCAGGGTCTGGATAGTTTGTAGGGTTGTCAATCATCAGTACAGAGCCGTCTGCAAGTGTGAGACGGTATTCAACAGATGGTGCTGTTGTAACCAGGTCAAGGTCAAATTCCCTTTCCAGACGTTCGATGATGATTTCAAGATGGAGCAAGCCAAGGAAACCACAACGGAAGCCAAAGCCCAGAGCAACTGATGTTTCTGCTTCAAACACAAGGGAAGCGTCGTTCAGCTGCAGTTTATCCAACGCATCGCGCAGGTCGCCGTATCTTGCGCCGTCTGCAGGGTAAATGCCGCAGTAAACCATTGGTGTTACCTTTTTATAGCCTGGCAGTGCTTCTGTAGCTGGTCTTTCCACCAAAGTAACAGTATCGCCAACACGTGTGTCGCGTACAGATTTGATACTTGCTGTGATATAGCCTACTTCACCGGCTTTCAGTTCTTTGCAAGGCACCAGGTCTTTTGCACCCATTCTGCCCACTTCAACCAGGTCAAATTCAGCGCCTGTCCGCATCATTCTGATACGCTGGCCAGGTTTCATACTGCCTTCCATAACGCGCACATAAACGATAACACCTTTGTATGAATCGTAGAAACTGTCAAAAATCAGCGCAGACAGCGGTGCATCTGCATCGCCTGTTGGTGCAGGGATGTCTGTTGTGATTCTTTCCAGCACTTCTTCGATATTGATGCCCATTTTTGCGCTTATCTGCGGTGCATCAAGACAAGGAATACCTATGATGTCTTCCACTTCGTGTGCCACCCTTTCAGGTTCTGCACTTGGCAGGTCAATTTTGTTCAGCACAGGCAGGATTTCCAGGTCGTGCTCGATGGCAAGATATGTGTTTGCCAGTGTCTGTGCTTCGATACCCTGGGAAGCATCCACAACCAGGATAGCGCCTTCACAGGCAGCAAGGCTGCGGCTTACTTCGTATGAAAAGTCAACGTGACCAGGAGTGTCAATAAGGTTGAATTCGTACTCCTCGCCATTTTTTGCTGTGTAGTTCATTGTAACAGCGCGGGCTTTGATAGTAATGCCTCTTTCGCGCTCGATGTCCATATTGTCCAGCAGCTGTTCTTCCATCAGTCGTTTTTCAACGCTGCCTGTTTTTTCCAGCAGGCGGTCAGCCAGTGTGGATTTACCGTGGTCAATATGTGCTATAATTGAAAAATTGCGGATATTTTCCTGTTTCAAAAACATTTCCTCCGTATTTTTTATGACATAATTTTCTAACATAATATTTTATCATATATTTCGCAAAAGTAAAATATCTTTTTTCTGTTATATCTTATTTGACACATTATAACCTTTATGTTATATTGATTTCTCTGCAAGTTATGATAGAATTAAATTGAGATATTATGCAGTAATGCTAAATATAAATTTTTAAAGGAGGCAAAATCATGAACTGGAAAATTTTGGAATATGATGAAATGCTGAAGCCATTTGCAGCTGATATCCAGCTGAGAATGGACAATTATGAAAGAAAGAAAAAAGAACTGCTGGCAGACGGCACTATGCTGAAAGACTTTGCCAACGGTCATGAATATTTTGGTTTTCACAAATCAACTGCTGAACCACAGGGTTGGTTCTACCGCGAATGGGCACCTGCAGCAGAAGAAGTTTATCTGACAGGTGACTTCAACAACTGGCACTGGCTGGACCACAAGCTGACAAACATCGGCAACGGTGTGTGGGAAATCTTTATCCCTGGCACAGAAACACTGTGGCACGGCTGCAAGGTTAAAACAATTGTAAAACACAACGGTCAGCTGCTGGAAAGAATCCCTACATATGCACGCAGAGTTGTGCAGGACCCTGCAACAAGAATGTTCTGCTGTGAAATCGTGGACGAAGCACCATACCAGTGGAAAAAGAAAAAATTCACACCTGCAAAGGAACTGTTTATCTACGAATGCCATATCGGTATGGCACAGGAAGAAGAAAAAGTAGGTTCTTACATTGAATTCCGTGACAATATCCTGCCAAGAATCAAAGAAGCAGGCTATAATACAATTCAGATTATGGCTATTATGGAACACCCATACTACGGCTCATTCGGCTATCAGGTTTCAAACTTCTTTGCAGCTTCTTCCCGCTTTGGTCTGCCAAACGACCTGAAGAGTCTGATAGATACAGCCCACGAAATGGGCATTGCTGTACTGCTGGACGTTGTTCACTCCCACGCTGTTAAAAACACAGCCGAAGGTCTGAACGAATTTGACGGCACTACATATCAGTTCTTCCACGATGGTCCAAAGGGCGACCACCCAGCCTGGGGCACAAAGCTGTTCAACTACAACAAAAACGAAGTTATCCACTTCCTGCTGTCCAACCTGAAATTCTGGATGGACGAATATCACTTTGACGGTTTCCGTTTTGACGGTGTAACATCAATGCTGTACCACGACCACGGTCTGGGTGTGGCATTTGACGGCCCGGAAAAATATTTCTCAATGAACACAGATATTGAAGCTATCACATATCTGCAGCTGGCTACAGAACTGATCAAAGAAGTAAATCCTAAAGCTATCTGTATCGCTGAAGATATGTCTGCCCTGCCTGGTATGTGTCTGCCAATCGCTGATGGCGGTGTAGGTTTTGACTACCGACTGTCAATGGGTATGCCAGACCTGTGGATTCGACTGCTTAAAGAAACACCGGACGAATTCTGGAACATCCATAAAATCTGGTATGAACTGCAGATGCGCAGACCGATGGAAAAGAACATCGGCTATGCAGAAAGCCACGACCAGGCACTGGTTGGTGACAAAACAATTATGTTCCGTCTGTGTGATGCCGCTATGTACACAGATATGGACAAAGCATCCGGCAGCATTGTAGTAGACAGAGGTGTTGCACTGCACAAGATGATCCGCCTTATCTCTATGGCTGCAGGCGGTGAAGGCTATCTGAACTTTATGGGCAACGAATTCGGTCATCCGGAATGGATCGACTTCCCACGTGAAGGCAACGGCTGGAGCCACTACTACTGCCGCAGACAGTGGAGCCTTGTAGACAATGGCTACCTGCGCTATGGCCAGTTGAACGAATTTGACAAAGCGATGATAAACTTTGCAAAAGAAGGCAGAATCCACAAAACAAAGCCTGAATATATGATGGGCAAAGAAGACAAGCAGGTGCTGGTATTTGAACGTGGCGGCAAAGTTTTTGCTTTCAACTTCAGCCCATTCAACGCATACGATGATTACATCCGCGTGCCAACAAGAGGCGAATACAAAGCTGTACTGTCCACAGATGAAGAACGTTTCGGCGGTTTCGGTGGTGTTTCCCTGGATTATGTTTACAAAACAGAAAAAATGGAAGACGGCAACAACGGCTTTAAAATCTATCTGCCAGCCCGCACAGCTGTTTGCATCGAAAAAGTGAAAAAACCTCGCAAAGCAAAAGAAGCTGCTGCAGAAGAAGTTGTGACAGAAAAACCAAAAGCAAAAAGAGGCAGAAAAGCTGAAATTGCTGATGAAGCTGTAACTGAAAAGCCAAAAGCAAAACGCACAAGAAAATCAAAAGCTGAATAAATTTTATAACTGACAAAAGGACAGGCAATGCCTGTCCTTTTTATTTGTATAAAACCCTAAATAAAAAAGACCGAAAGCAGTGCTTTCAGTCTTTTTTCATAATCAGCTATTAAAATGCAAAGTCACCATTGCGGAATACAGGCACCCACTGACCGTCCTGTGTAAGACCGTCAATGTTCATATCTGCTGTACCCATCATAAAGTCGATATGTGTTGAAGAGTCGTTGAACAGACCTTCTTCAGGGCACATACCCAGACCACGGCCAAGGGCCAGATGGCAGCTGGCGTTTTCGTCGATAAGTGTGTTGTAGTAAACCAGGCCGGACTGTGAAATAGCAGAGGAGTATTCTACCAGTGCTGTTTCACCAAGGTATGCTGAACCTTCGTCGGTGTTAACCAGTGCTTCCAGCATTTCTTTGCCTTCGTTTGCGATAACTTCAACTACTTTACCTTTTTCGAAACGGAAGCCGAAGTTTTCCACTTTTTTGCCACCAAGGATAAGAGGGCGGGATGCATAAACAACGCCTTCTGTGCCGTATTTGTATGGTGTTGTGCAGATTTCTTCTGTTGGAATGTTTGCATTGAAGCGGATAGCATCAGGTCTGCGCTTGAAGCTGTATTTGGAGTATTTTGTCAGTTCAACTGTCAGGTCTGTGCCGTTGGAAGCTGTAAAATGGAGTGCTTTCAGGTTGAGAGCATCCATTTTTTCACCCTGTGCCTGTTTTCTTTCGTTTTTCTGTCTCCATACTTCTTCAATGTCATTGTCTTCTGTGATGTAGCACAGGTCAAGAACTGTCTGCCACAGTTTGTCCAGAGCAGCTTCTCTGTCCAGTTCTGGGAACATCAGTTCTGCCCATTCGTATGTAGGTACCATAGCGATACACCACTGACAGCGTTTTTCTCTGGAGGCTTTACGCATGATGTTGCGGTAATTGTCAATGTAAGAGAAAATAGCGTTTGCCTGGGCTTCTGTTGCATCTTCCATCAGTTTAGGATTAACGCCTTCAAGACGGATTGTACATGCGCCATCGTCCAGAGCATTCTGATAGCGGTCAGCTTCCCACTGCTGGATTTTTCTTACTTCTTCCTCTGGCATATACTGTGCCTTTGTTTTCAGGCCTGCAAGGTCAAGATAGTTGATAATAACTTCGCCAGAGCCACGTTTGTAACATTCCTGTGCAAAGATATTGGCAAACTGATAGCCTTCGATACAAGCTTCAACCAGAACTTTCTGGCCAGGCTGTACATTGATACCAACTACTGCCAGCATGTTGGCATATTTGCGAATCATTTTTTCGTTCATAATTTGTCTCTCTCCTTTTGTATTTTTATAGCGTACAAATGTATGTGTATCATTGTACACTAAACCAGGTAAATTTTCAAGAGAATTCGTTTATTTTTTGACAATCATTTTATGCTTCAATAGTAAATTTCAGCATTGCTTTTGCGGCACCGTCATTTTCATTGGTGTCAGCTATATAACCTGCGGCGGCTTTTACGCTGTCCACCGCATTACCCATAGCTATACCCAGCCCTGCATATTCTATCATCGGCAGGTCATTGGTCTGGTCACCAAGTGCTATCATCTCTTCCCTTTTTATGCCATAATATTCGCCTAATTTCTCCATAGCAACAGCCTTCGAGGTTTTGTTGGAGAAGAACTCCAGAAAATACCGACGGGATTTTACAAATGTGGTCTGGTTAAAACCTGCCAATTTAAGTTCTTCAACCCATTGGTCAAGAATATCTGCATCATCATACCACAACATTTTTGTAATACCGGCTGACAGTATTTCTTCAAAATCTTCTATCAGCTGAGCCTTTGTTGATGTGATTTCTTCATAAAATGCTGTCTTTTCACTGATTTCGCTGGCATAAAGCTTGTTCTGTGACCATATGATGAACATTGTCCCCTTTTCAACAGCAAGGTTATACACCCTGCGGGCTTCTTCCTTGTCCATATCCTGGGAGAAGATGTTTTCACCCGTTCTGCTGTGGGTAATAACAGCGCCGTTGTATGTGATTACCGGGCAGTCCAGCCCAAGCTGGTTTACATATTTTTCAACGCCTTTCAACGGTCTGCCAGTGCAAAGAATAAATTTAATGTCACTTTCTATCAACTTTTTTACAGCTTCCCGTGTAAAATCAGTAATCTCACTGTTTTTATCCAACAGTGTACCATCCATATCAGTGGCTATAAGTCTGTATTTCATAAATACTCTCCATAAGTGTTGTGGAATTATTATAGCATTTTTTACAGAAAGAAAAAAGCCTTAACTACTGGGATAGTTAAGACTTTTATGGCCAGGGAGGCTGGATTTGAACCTACGTCCTTCGGGTTATGAGGGGCTTTCAGCCCCTCGAAAGAGCCCTTACTCGCAAGGAATTTTTAAGATTTTATAAAACAAATTACACCCAAATCAGTACATTTTTACAGCAAATTTCTATTATCAATTCTGTATTATCAGTACAGAAATATTATCAAAAAAGTAGTAAGAAACAATTAAGTTTCTTACTACTTTATAAATAGACCTTACATTTGATGAAATATCATATTTTTCTAATAATGCGTCTCTTATCTTATCAGCAGTTATTCTTTTGTTTTCATCAGAATTTTGAAGAAGATATTCCATTACAAAGAATGGCTTCATCTTTTGGTTATCTCTTTTGCCTTTGGCTGAATTGTTTGGTTCTTTTGCCAATGTAATCACCTCAACTATACTTTGTTATATCAATCTATTAACAGGATTGTATTTTATATGTTGTTAAATGTTTGAGTAAAATTCCATATAAGCTTTTCATTGTTTCAACACTTATTTACATTATACTTTTTACAAAGAAGATAGTAAAGTCAATTAAATTGACACAGATTACCACCATAAAGTATAATTAAATAAACAGATAAATTTGAATTTGTTAAGTAGGAGGTAAATTATGGAAATTAAAAAAATAGATTTAGAAAAAATGGATAAAGCATTAGAATTGACATGGAAAACTTTTTTAGAATACGAAGCACCAGATTATAGTCAAGAAGGAATAGATGAATTCAAGAAAACTATTGATGATGAACAATGGTTGTCAGCTCGAGAATTTTATGGGGCGTATGAAGCAGATGAATTGTTAGGTTTAATAGCAACAAAAGATAAAAGTCATATTGCATTATTTTTTGTAGATGGTAAGCACCATAGAAAAGGTATAGGAAGAAAATTATTTGAAAAAGTATTAGAAGAAAATGATAAAAATTTTTTTACGGTAAATTCGTCACCTTATGCCAAAGAAGTTTATGAACATTTAGGATTTGAGTGCACTGATGATCTTCAATGTATTAATGGCTTAAAGTTTTATCCAATGACAATGAAAGTAAAAAGACTAACAAGATAACAAATTACAATTTGTCGAACAGAAATAAAACAGGAAGCCTTTCAGCTTCCTGTTTTTTTATATATCAATTTCCCAAAAGAGAAACATATTTGTAAACTGATGTTTTGCCAACGTTAAACCCTTCGGTCGTTGGTTTTATACAAAAGAAAAAAGCCTTGACTACTGGGATAGCCAAGACTTTGTGGTTGCGGAGGCTGGATTTGAACCAACGACCTTCGGGTTATGAGCCCGACGAGCTACCATGCTGCTCCACTCCGCGATATCTATTTTTAACGTAAAGACATTATATCATCCAGAAATAATATTGTCAACACTTTTTTCAAAAAAATTGCAAAACATTTTTCCGGGGACCGGAGCCCCCGGATTTTTATATCAAAATATTATTTTTCAATAGCGTTGTTGATAGCTTCTTTTACATCATAAAATGCATCTGCCATAGTGTCAGCCACATCTTCAGCAGCAGAAGCAACAACATCTTTTACATCTTCAGCCATATGAACTACTTTGTCCATTTTGCTTTCTACTTCAACGTATTCAACTTCACCGTCGTCATCTGTGTAAAGCAGTTCTTCATAGTCTTCCTGGCCTGCTTTAGCTTTTTTGTAGTAAGCATAGCCTGCACCAAGTGCAACGCCCAGTGCTGCAACTGCAGCGATACCTGCGAATAAATGTTTCATATCTGTACTCTCCTTTTTGACTGTTGGCATATTTTCCTTTTGCTGAATAACTGCGGCCTGTTTTTCTTTTTTTGCGGCTGTAGACAAAGAAGACAGCACCATATCCGTGGCATACATCTTTGTTTTCAGCATACTGCGGTAGCCTGTCAGAGCAAATTGGCCTGCTCTTATTGCAACCAGTTTTGTATTTGGACTTTTTACGGATTCAATCTTCATACAAATCTCCTTTTCAACTGCAGAAAATACGCTGTCAGCTTTATTAATTATAGTATACCACTTTTTTAAAACTATACAAATGAAAAATTTGTGATTTAATAAAAATTTCCATTTGACTTGTTATAGTTAATAATATATAATAATTTGTTGGGTATTTTAGAAATTTCTTTTTTATTTAAACTTAAAAGGTGACATATATGGACAACAAAACAATGGTTTTATTGAAAAAATATTTAATCGTAGTAATCGGTCAGGTTATTATTGGTATCGGCTGTGCATTTATGATTACAAGCGGCCAGGGCAACGACCCTATGGGTGTTATGATAAGCGGTTTCAGCCAGCTGGCAAACATTCCTTTCGGCACAATGAACAACATCTTCAGCTTTGCTGTTTTTGCATTTATGCTGCTGGTTTACCGCAAAAGACTGACATTCACAACTCTTATTACTGTTTTTGTAATCGGCTGGACGATTGACCCTGTCAACAGCATTCTGGCTGGTGTAAGCGTTCCTGAAGCAATTGTTAAGTTTGTATATCCTCTTATCGGCTGTATCATTATCAGCTTTGGGGTAGCATTCTATCTGTGCATCGATTTTGGCGCTTCAATCACAGACAATGTTATTCTTATGATTGGCGACCTTACAGGCAAAACATATGCTTTTGGCTGTTATATTCTGTACGCTGTTTATGTAGCAATTGGTTTGCTCACTGGCGGTGTATGGGGTTATGCCACATTTATGAGTCTTATTCTCAACGGCAAAATTATCGACACACTGATTCCTGTATTTACAAAATCAGTTGCAGTATGGGCAAATAAATAATATATTTCGCAGGCTGTAAAATTAGCCTGCTTTTTATTGCCCTTATAAGTAAAAAGTTATATAATTAGATAGTTACAGTATTATTATAAAAGGTGATATTATGATTATTGCATTTCTTATCAGCTTCTGTGCCTGCATAGCAGGGGCTATCTGCGGTATGGGCGGAGGCGTTATTATAAAACCGGTGCTGGACTTTATACAGTTTGGCAGTGCCAGCACCATCAGCTTTATGTCCGGCTGTACTGTGCTGGCAATGACCACATACTCTGTGGGCAAAAGCCTGAAAAGCGGCGAAAAAACAGTGGAAATGAAGACAGTTACCCCATTGGCTATCGGTGCGGCAATTGGTGGCGTAATGGGCAAAAGCCTGTTCAATACGGTAAGGGATATGTTCGCCAACAGACAGATGGTTGGTGCTGTGCAATCACTTGCTCTGGCAATTATCACAATTGCCACATTGGTATATACCATCAATAAAGCTAAAATAAAAACAAAAAATGTAAGCGGTGCTGTGGGTTGCTTTATCATAGGTTTGTGCCTGGGTGTAGTTTCCAGCTTTCTGGGTATTGGCGGCGGCCCTATCAACCTGGTGGTGCTGTATTACTTTTTCAGTATGCAGACAAAGGTGGCGGCGGCTAACAGTCTGTACATAATACTTTTCAGCCAGGCGGCCAGCGTGATTTCCACATTTATCAGCGGTGTACCAGCCTTTGAACTGCCTAAACTGCTGACAATGATGGCCGGCGGTGTGCTGGGCGGTATTGTGGGCAGAAAACTGTCAAAGAAAATGGACAACAAGGCCGTGGACAAGCTGTTTATTGTGATGATGATATTTATCATAGGTATCAGTTTCTACAATGCCTATGTGTATGCATCTTCTTCACTTATTCTGCCACAGCGGACAAAAGACAGTATTTTCGCTTTTATAGGTTTCTGATTACAGTCTCCCTTTCAAAACGAAAGGGAGTTTTTTATTTTACATTTTCATCTGATAGTGGTATGATATATAGTTGTATATTAATGAAAGAAGGCGATATTTTTATGAAAAAGTATCTTGATATATTCTTTTCTTTCTGCCGTGTAGGCGGGCTGACCTTTGGCGGTGGGCTGGCTATGCTGCCTATTCTGGAAAGAGAAGTAAATGACAGCCACGGCTGGCTGACAAAAGAAGAAATTGCCGACTATTATGCACTGGCACAGTGTGCGCCGGGCATTATTGCCATCAACACCAGCGTACTGTGCGGCAACCATATAGCAGGTGTACTGGGCGGTATTGTAGCGGCATTTGGGGTGGTAGTGCCATCAATTATTGTTATTCTGATAATCGCCAGCGTGCTGAACAACTTTATGACTGTGCCTGCTGTGGCCGCAGCCCTGATGGGTATCCGTGCAGGTGTATGCGCACTGATTCTGAAAACCGTCCTCAACCTGCGCAAAAAAAGCATTGTTGACAAAGTTACCCTGGTGACTTTCCTTGCCGCTTTGCTGGCACTTACATTTGTTGATGTAAGCCCTGTTGTACCGGTAATCATCGGCGCAATTATCGGCATCGTGACAAAAACAAGAAAGGCAGGTAACAGATAATGATTTATTTCCAGCTTTTCTATGAATTCTGCAAAGTGGCCATATTCACCTTTGGCGGCGGTATGGCGTCCATACCATTCCTTGAAGATATGGCGGTTAAAACCGGCTGGTTTACCCTGGCACAGCTGACGGACTTTATCGCCATCAGTGAAAGTACTCCTGGCCCTATCGCTGTAAACATAGCCACCTATGCAGGCTACAACACAGCAGGTTATCTGGGCGGCGTAGCTGCCACAATGGGCCTGGTGTTCCCTGCCATTGTGCTGATGACAATTGTGGCAAAATTCATCACAGCTTTCCGTGGCAATAAATATATCGACCGGGCATTTTACGGCCTGCGCCCTTGCGTACTGGCACTGATTATGTCTGCGCTGTTTGGTATAGCAAAAGTAACCCTGCTGGTCGAAGGTGCTACCCTTGCAGCCCTTGTTACATCTATAAACTGGCGCGCTATGGGTATTTTCGCCCTGGTTGCAGTATTACAGAATGTAAAACAATTTAAAAAATTACATCCTGTAGTATTTTTAGGTATTTCTGCCCTGCTTGGTATCGCATTGTTCTGATAAAATTACACCCCGTAAGTATAGTACTTACGGGGTGTTTATTTTTTATCAGTTTTTTAAATCTGCGGCAATTTCGTCTGCCATTTTTTCAATTGGTTCAAGGTCGTGGAGTGCAGATTTTATTGAAATCTTCTGTTCCAGAATTCTCATATTTTTCATTGATTCCAATATTTCGCTGGCTTTTCTGATTACTGCCGGTCCCCAGGAGCCGTTTTCGATAATGGAAACTCCTCTGTTCTGCAGGTTGAGATGTTTCATATCCATTACGAAATGTTCCATTTTAGGGTGCATATTGCCGTTGTATGTCGGTGCGGCAATTACGATATTGCTGTATTTCCAGGCCAGGGAAATAAGTTCAGACACATCTGTTACAGATACATCTCTCAGCCGGATTTTGTCCACGCCTCTGTCTGCCAGAGCAAGAGCCAGGGCATTTGCGGCAGCTTCTGTGTTGCCATACATTGAAGCATATGCTATCAGCACGCCTTTTTCTTCTGGCTGGTATCTGCTCCACAGGTCATATTTTGCTATGAAGTCAGCCACATTACTGCGCCATACCGGGCCGTGGAGAGGAGCAATCATTTTAACATCCAGTGCATCCGCTTTTTTAAGCACCGCCTGCACCTGAACACCGTATTTGCCTACGATATTGGCATAGTATCTTCTGGCTTCAGACCACCAGCTTTCGTCAATGAGAATTTCGTCGTTGAAAATTCTGCCGTCCAGTGCGCCAAATGCACCGAATGCATCTGCAGAGAACAGAATGCCTGTGCTTTCTTCCCAGCTCATAATAACTTCTGGCCAGTGAACCATTGGTGCTGTTACAAAGTGGAGTTTGTGTTTGCCAAGTGAAAGACTGTCGCCGTCCTGTACGATAATTGCACGGTCGCCAAGGTCTGCGCCGAAGAACTGCTTGATCATCTGGTTTGCTTTCAGCGAGCATACCACCTGCATATCAGGGTACATTTCGATAAGGCGGCCGATGTTTGCAGCGTGGTCAGGTTCCATATGATGAACTATAAGATAGTCCAGCGGTCTGCCGTTCAGCAGCTGTGCCAGGTTTTCAAAGAAGGAGTCTGACACAAAACGGTCAACTGTATCTGTTACTGCTGTTTTTTCATCATCGATGAAGTAAGAGTTATATGAAATGCCGTTGTTCAGCGGGAATAAGTTTTCGAAAAGTGCAATACGTCTGTCGTTTGCGCCAAGATAGTATATATTATCAGAAATTTTTCTTGTTGTTCTCATAATTTTTCTCCTTTTTTATTTTATATGTAAATTAAGTTATAATCATTTATCGATACTTTGTATCTTTAGGTATATTATACACTTTTAAAGAAGAAACTCAAGTGAGTTTGTCACAGAAAATTACAGATTTACAATATTTTTCCCTTTTTCCAAAAGCACCATAGCAATTGCTTTATCTTCTTCGTGGGAAAGGGATACAGATGCTCTGTAATCGCATTTAAAAACTATTTCTGCTGCTTTTCCATAAAAATTGAAATATGGCGCACCAAGTTCATCACGCAGAATTTCCACTTCGTTAAGGTCAAATCCGCGTATACCTGTGCCCAGAGCCTTTGAAAAAGCCTCTTTGGCTGCAAAATTTGCCGCAAGAGATGAGTATTTTGGCTTTTCTCTGTTGTTATAAAACAAATCCAGCTCGCCATTGGTGAAAACATGGTTTCTGAAGCTTTCTTTACCACAGCTTTTTTCTATTCTGGACACTGTGGTCATATCTATCCCGATTTTGTACATAATTATTCTCCGTATATTATTATGAGTATATTATATCTGTTTTTTGTGAAAAATAAAAGAAGCTGATTGTGGCAAATTATAGGTTGCAGAGGGGTGTTTCGGGTAACAGCGGTTGTCTCCCTCTACTTGCCGCCCACATAAAACAAAAGACAAGGCTTTGGGCGGTATTCGTAAAACAGTTAAAGCCAAGCTGCAAAACGCAGCTTGGCTTTTTATCATTATTCGCACTACATGGCAGAAGACAATGTATAGAAGTGCGCCCTTTATCCTGTTCGACAAATTGAAATTTGTCTTATTGTCAAATCAATTTGAATTTAAAGGTCTATGTACATAATTGTTGATGAAGTATGGAAACCCACTCTTTCATACAAAGGAATTGCTTTCATATCTGCGGAATTGAGTATTGTTTTAATTCCAGATTTTTT
>JAFZGF010000040.1 GCA_017555565.1 Oscillospiraceae bacterium | reverse complement strand
TAACAATTAGTTGTTTGTGTATGGCAGCAGAGCAACTGTTCTAGCTCTTTTGATAGCTGTTGTCAGGTGTCTCTGGTGGTAAGCACATGTGCCTGTTACACGTCTTGGCACGATTTTGCCTCTTTCTGTGATGTATTTTCTCAGTTTGGATACATCTTTGTAGTCGATGTAGTCAACTTTTTCAACGCAGAAGCTGCATACTTTTTTGCGGCTTGTTCTTCTTACTGGACGGCCGCCTTTAAATTCTCTTTCATTTCTTTCCATGATAGAAATTCTCCTTTCTTAAACTAAAACGGTAAATCTCCGTCGTCTGTAGCGACTGTGGAGAAGCCATCCAAATCTCCTGTGGAGAATGTGGAGGCACTAAAATTATTTTCTGTCTGTCTTGCAGGCTGTGAATAGCCTGTAGAGAAGTTGTTGGATGAGTAGTTTGAACCACCCTGTGAGCCACCTGCATTGCCTGTGAAGTGGAATCTGTCAACCAGTACTTCAAAAGCTGTGCGGTTTTTGCCTGTATCCCTATCCTGATACTGTCTTGTCTGAATTGAGCCGTTGATAGCAATCATACTGCCTTTCTTAAAGAAACGTGCAATATTGTCTGCATTTGCTCTCCATGCAACACAGTTGATAAAGTCTGCTTTTCTTTCGCCGTTTGCAAATCTGTCAACTGCGATTGAAAAGCTGCATACGCTGATACCGTTAGGTGTCTGGCGTACTTCAGGGTCGGCAGTAAGTCTGCCCATTAAACATACAACATTCATTTTACAAACCTCTCAAATTACAGAGCGATGATCATTGTGCGCAGAAGACCTTCTGTGATCTTGAACACACGACCAAGTTCTGCTGGGAAAGCAGCTTCACATTCAAATGTGAACAGAACATAATAACCTTCTGTTTCTTTGTTGATCATGTAAGCAAGTTTTCTTTTGCCCCATTCGTCAACAGAAACAAGAGTACCGTTAGCTGAGATAAGGCTAGAGAATTTTTCTACAAGACCTTTGATAGCTTCTTCATCCTGTTTTGTGCTGATAACAACCATTGATTCGTATTTCTGCATGATTATTTACCTCCTTGTGGACTATAGTGGCCCTGCCCGTGTGGCAGAGCAAGGATTGCTGTTTTTACAGCAAAAATAATTATATCAACAAAACCCCTTGAAGTCAAGGGGTTTATTGTATAAAATATAGATTTTTTGTGCGCGAAATTATATGGTTTTACCAAAATAATTTGCAATTGATGCGACAGTAAAAGGTTTAGAATCCCATCATTGTAAACAGATACAGCAATGAGAAAATAACTACTACAATCATACCTATTTTGCTTGGACCCGCGTTTTCAATAACGCTGCGATAATAAACGTTCATATCGCCATTTGCATCAGATTTCATCTTTTTCAGTCTTTTTACAGTATCTTTCTGATACAGAGGTACAGCCAGAAAACCCCATACAATGCCTACTGCAAACACCAGCAGTGATGTAATGCGTGCAACATTTTCAATGCCAGGGAACATCAGCGGAGAAGATGCACTCAGCATACCTGCTTCAGCTGCAACCATAATAAATGTAGGAATATTCAGAACCAAGTTTATCAGTGCTGCAACAATTGAGTGTTTCCACAGTTTTCTGAACAGAAGCCAGATTGGTGGGAACATAAATGCAGTCCAGTTGAATGGTCTGTAATTTGGGTCGTTCTGTCTTCTTTTGAATTTATAGATGTAATACTGTGCGTTTGGTCCCATGAACACAGCCATATCTCTCAGTGGAACACCGTCGATTTCGCCAGCCAGTTCATTGTCTACCCGTGCTTTGAATTCTTCCGGGTTCATAGTGTGTGGGTTAGGAAAGTGGTGTACTTCCATTCTGCCACCTGGAATAGAATAAACCTGTGTTGTGTTCTGAGTTTTATTCAGTGCACGGCCACAGTTTTCACAGAACATAGTGTCCTTTGGCATAATGCTGTGGCAGTCAGGACATTGAACGCTGTCTGCAGGAATTTCTCTTACAGGCACTCTCCATTCAAAGCCTTGGGCGTGTTTGTCTTCGTTCACACAGTGACCCAGCTGAAACCAGCATTCTCTATGGTGTGGTGTACCGCAATCCGGGCACACAACTATATCACTTTCGTTATCAAATGGTTTGCCACATACATCGCAAACCAGACCTTCGTATTTAAACATATATATCTCCTGATTCTGCAAATTTATTGCATAAATGATATTATATCATATGAAATACAATATTGCAAAGTAAACATTATAATATTAACAAGAAAATTACCTGCAACAGTGCAAAATTTTGCTTTATTTTTTTGTTTATTTATTATATAATATTAAATTGTATAAAATGTGAAATGTATAATACAAAATATTGGGGTAAATATGATTTTAATAGATGATTACAAGAAAATTTTAAATGATACAAAACCACAGATCGCCGAACTGGAAATCAGCACAGGTTATGAAAGTCTGTCTGGTCAGATAGAAGAGCTGGAAATGCACACACAGCAGCCGGATTTCTGGAACGACCAGGAACGCAGCACAAAAATCTTTGCACAGCTGAAAGTGCTTAAAGATAAAAAAGGCGGCGTAGATGATATTAAAACTACATTTTCCGATCTGGAAACAATGATAGAGCTGTATATCGAGCTGGAAGACGAAGAAATGGAAGAAGAAATCGTTGCTACAGCAGCTGCTCTGCAGACAAAGGTGGAACAGCTGAGACTGACAACTCTGCTGACAGGCGAATATGATGCAAACAATGCCATCATCACACTTCACGCAGGTGCAGGCGGTACAGAAAGCCAGGACTGGTGCGAAATGCTGTACAGAATGTACACACGCTACTGTACAAAAATGGGCTGGAAAACACAGACTATCGACTACCAGGACGGTGATGAAGCAGGTATCAAATCTGTTTCTTTCTCTATCGAAGGCAACAATGCCTACGGTTTCCTTAAATCTGAAAACGGTGTTCATCGTCTGGTAAGAATTTCACCATTTGACTCATCTGGCAGAAGACACACATCTTTCTCTTCCTGCGAAGTTATGCCTGAAATCGAAAACGACACAGACATTGTTATCCGCGAAGAAGATATCAAAATGGACGTGTTCCGTTCTTCCGGTGCAGGCGGTCAGCACGTTAACAAAACATCATCAGCTGTTCGTCTTACACATATTCCTACAGGTATCGTTGTTGCCTGTCAGAACGAAAGAAGCCAGTTCCAGAATAAAGATATGTGTATGAAAATGCTGAAAGCAAAACTGGCACAGATTAAAGAAAGAGAACACCTGGAAAAGATTGAAGATATCAAAGGTGTGCAGAAAGAAATTGCCTGGGGTAGCCAGATCCGCAGCTATGTATTTATGCCATATACTCTGGTAAAAGACCACCGCACAGGCTACGAAGACGGCCGTGTTGATATGGTTATGGATGGCAATATCCAGGGCTTCCTTAACGCTTATCTGTCAGCCGCTTCCAAAGGCGAACTGGAAAACAACTGATAATACAAAAGACTGATTTCATAATCAGTCTTTTTATTTTTATCAGATTATGGTAAAATTGAACCATAATATATCGTTTAAAAGGAGAAACACTATGGAACTGGAAAAAGTATTGCTTTCCCGCAAATCCTGCCGTAAATTTACAGACAAAGCTGTTGAGCTTGATAAACTCGAAAAAGTTGTTGTTTCCGCATCTCTTGCACCTCTTGGCCTGCCAAGAATGTGCACTCCTATGCTGACAGTAGTTACAGAAAAAGAACTGCTGGCCGGTCTCAAAGGTATCTACGATGCGCCAGCAGTTATCATTGTTTCCTGCCCACCATCACCAGCACCTGGTATCGGTGACCAGAACGCCGCCTGCGTTGTAGAAATGATGTCGCTTATGGCTACAGACCTTGGTCTTGGCAACATCTATCTCTATGGTGTAACAGCAAATCTGCAGGGCGATGCAGATATGAAAGCCAAGCTGGAAATCCCAGAAAACTTCACACCTCTTGCGGCTCTTGCCCTCGGCTATGGTGAAGAAGATGTGGCTGTGTGCAAAGAATTTGTAAACAAACTCAATGTGGTTAGAAAATAATCTTATAAAGGCGGTTTTACCGCCTTTATTTTTTTGTGACAATTTTGTTATCTTAATTTTGTTTTTAACTTTTGATTATTATGGTATAATATACAAATAAAGAAAAATTATTATAAGGAAATCATCAAATGCCATCCAACAATAAAAAGGTATACAAAAAAAGAAAAAGAAACAGAAACAACAGAAGCAGAATTATTGTGCGGGCAGTAGTTTTTGCTGTATGCGCTTTTGCGCTGATATACAAAAATTACCTTTCCAGCGACTATAATACTGACAAACCAGTACATAATGACACAGATATAATTGTTGAAAATACAGACAGCATCATTATGGAAACAACTGCAAAAATAAACGATCCATCAGCCTTGCTTAATGGGCAGCAGGCAGAACTTTTGCAGAAATATGCCCTTCGGTATGCCAATACCCTTACTTCAATGTCTTCCCAGGATATATCTGGGCTGTACGCAGATACTTCTTCAAAAGGATATATGATAAACAAAACAGCTTTTGACGTGCTTACATCTATCCGCGGTATGAGAGATATTGATCTTACCCTTGAATATGCATCTGTGGAGTACGATATCACAGATATTGATATCAACGGAAACAACGCAACAGTTTATCTGCTGGAAAGCAACACACAGAAATTCAGACATCTGTCACAGCCATCATATGCGGCGAATCTGTATCACGAATTTGTTCTTACAGAAAAAGACGGCCAGTGGTTTATAAAAAGCCATATGCACGAAGAAGATTTTTATCTTCTTACAGAAGAGGCCTGGCCAAATTCAAAAGGTGCAGACAACACAGAACGTGGCAAGGACACCCTGCGAATTCTTATGGCAGATGCCCGGGAAAACCTGGCTGACCTCGGTCAGTTCCAGCAGGGCAAATATTACACCGATTTAAAAGTTGCTGACACTTCCTACGACCGCGATGCGGCTGTGGAATATGCCAGCAAATGGTGGAATACACGAAATTACACCGGTCATTATCTTGCCTATGATGCTTTTGGCGGCAACTGCCAGAACTTCGCCAGCCAGAGCATCCATGCAGGCGGTATAAAGATGGACCACACAGGTATTCTTGACCTGCAGTGGAAATTCTATGATGAAGACCTGAATACAAAACAGACAGCCAAAGGCCGCTCATATTCCTGGACAGGCGTTGATATGTTCTATACATATGCCCTGCACAATTACGAAGACGGCCTGGTTGCACTTACAGATATTGATTACAAATATGCTGAAAAAGGCGACATTATCCACGTGGGTGCATACCATCATTGGCGCCACGCCTTGCTGATAACAGATGTGTTGAAAAATGCAGATGGCACCCAGCAGGATATTATCGTGGCGTCCAACACAGCTGACAGATGGAACTATCCTCTGTCTGCCTATATCTACACCGCCCCAAGACTTATACATATTTTAGGGCAGAACTGACATTTAATTTGAAATTCACCCTGAATTTTCACATTTATGTACTATAATATAGTTAGAAACTGTATGGAGGTGTGTTTATGAAAATTTCATTTGGCGATATTAAATATCTGGCAAAAACCATATCCAAAAAATTTAATTTTTCAGTGGATAATTATGGTATTTTGCTTATATCATTGGTTGCGCTGATTTATATGGGCCAATGGATATGGGGATTTGGCGGTGCAAACAACCCTGTAACTGCAGGCGAAGTGGAAAAACGGGGCAAGGCTTATCTTGAACAAAATTATCCCGGTATTTACGAAAGAGTGCAGACACCAAACTCCGGTACAGCAAACAAAAACCAGGACGGCAACTGGTCTGTTCATTATTTTGAACGCGAAGAACCCAACAATATGTTCAGCGCTACCACAGACCTTTCTTTCAGTCTCGTGTTTGATGAAAATTTAAATGTTATAACTGACGGCTACAAGGAATATTATCTCAAGGGTGGCTCAGTATACTCCAGATACAGCACACAGTTTTACAGGGATTTCTACGGTATAATCCGCGAGAAATATGGTGAAAAAGAGCTTTTAATCAAGGGCAAATATTCAGATAAAATCAATGACTATGATTTTGAAAATGTATCTTTTATCGAATCGCGTAGCGGTTATAAATATACTGGCGATTATCTTGACCCGAATGCAGAACACGACACAAAAGAACTGTATTCTAAATACGGCTATCTGAACCTGCGATTCTTTATGGACAGCGGCGATTACAGCGACTTTAAAGAATTGGTAAAAGATGTGGCTGACATAATGCAGGCAAATGATATGCCTTATAATAAAATGCGTGTGTATATGTATTTCAAAGATTCCGATGTGATTTTCTGCGAAGGAAATTATACAGCGGAAGAAATAAATTCAGATATTGATACAGCTATTGAAAAAGGCACATTTGTGCACACCCGTGAAGAACGCGAAAGAATGAAAGCCAACGGCGAAGAACTGCCAATGGTTGAAGTAAACAGCTTTGGCGATTTTATTTCAGAAGTTGTAAAAGAATAAACAGTTATATAAAACAAAAAGACAGAGCAAACGCTCTGTCTTTATTTTGTTATTTCACATCTTTAGGTTTGTTTGCCCGGAAATCCCAGGTCACTTTAAACTCTTTCCAGTTTACCCAGCATGGATGAGGGCAGCCTGCGCAGGCACCGCTGCAGTCATTCTGATGTTCGCAAGGATTCTGGCATTTAGTGCAAATGTGACAACAGGTTTCGTTTCCTTTTGGCAGTGTCAGCCACATCTTTATCATTGTTTATTTTGTTCCTTTATAGTATAATATAATTTAATGTAAATACAGTATATAATAAAATTTACAATAAATCAACATTTTAAATAAGAGGAAAAATGAATTATTCAAGAGAAAAACTACTGAACGCCGCCTGCAAGCTGGGCCGCGGTCTGCTGGAAAACGGTGGGGAAGTTTACCGTGTTGAGCAGGCAATAGCTTTTTTTATGAAAGCCTATAAAATTGACGATGCCCAGATTTTTGCAATTCCTGCCACAATTATTGTTACAATACCTGGTGAAGACGATAAACCAATTACACAGCTGGAACGTGTTACATCAATAGCACAGAATATGGACCGACTGCATATGGTAAACGATTTGTGCCGCTGGGTATGTGAAAATACACCATCACCGGATGTGATAGATAAAAAACTGGATGACATACATAAATCAAAACTGTACAGCTTTGTGCAGGTTATGGTTGCCTATGGTGTGGCATCTGCATTTTTCTGCTACTTCTGGGGCGGCAATACAGGAGATGCCATTGTGGCGTTTATTGCGGGTCTTGGTACTGAGTATTGCCTGAAGTATATGAACAGGGTAAAGGCAAATGTTTTCTTTTCCAATATGGTTTCCAGTATGGTTATAGCAATTATAGCTATTCTGGGTATGGTTTGTGGTCTTGGCAATAATATCGATATGATTATTATCGGTGCAATTATGACTTTGGTGCCGGGGGTTGGCATTACCAACATTATGCGTGACATTATCAGCGGCGACGTTATTACCGGTACAAACAAAATTGCTGAAGTTATGCTGATAGCCATTTCTATCGCCATCGGCATTGCATTGCCACTTGCGGCGTTTACAAATATTTTCGGAGGTGTGTTATAATGGAAATAGTTACTGGTTACATACTTCCTTTTATCTATGCGGCAATGGCTTGTGCAGGCTTCTGTGTAATGTACAATATGCACGAATTTAAAATTGCCCTTACTGCCTGCGTGGGTGGCGGTATTGCCTGGGTGGCATATCTGCTGTGTGCACCTACAGGTTCAGTAATGCTGCAGAACTTTGTTTCCGCAGTAACAGTTGCAATTTTCAGCGAAATTATGGCCCGTGTTTTCAAAACACCGTCCACAGTTTTCCTTATCGTAGGTATTCTGCCTATGGTGCCGGGGGGCGGTATCTACTACACAATGAAATATTGTATCGAAGGCAATATGGATATGTTCGTATCCAAACTTATCGCAACCCTTGGCGTAGCAGGTGCTATCGCTGTCGGTGTTTCACTGGTAAGTTCAGTAGTAAGAATTATAAACGCAAATAAATTTGAAAGTTAAGGCGGTTTCGGATTTATTGATAATAAAAAGGAGAATTACAATTATGAGCGACCACATTAATGCAAAAAAAGGCGATATTGCTGAAAGAATTCTGCTGCCAGGTGACCCACTGAGAGCAAAATACATCGCTGAAAACTATCTGGAAAACCCAGTATGCTTCAACGAAGTGCGTGGTATGTACGGCTTTACAGGTACATACAAAGGCGTGCCTGTTTCTGTAATGGGTACAGGTATGGGTGTTCCATCCATCCACATCTACGCACGCGAACTGATGACAGAATATGATGTAAAAACACTTATCCGCATCGGTACAGGTGGCAGCTATGATGAATCGCTGAATGTTGGTGAACTGGTTATTTCCAAAGGCTGCTGCTACACATCTTCATTTATGGAATATGCAAACCTGCAGGGCACATTCTCTGCTGTTGCTGACCACGGTCTGGTTTACAAAGCAGAAAAACTGGCAGAAGAAATGAACATTCCTGCACGTGTTGGTCTGACTGTATGTAACGACCTGCTGTATTTTGACAACAAACCAGAAATCGCAAAACAGTGGAACAAATACGGTGTAATCGGCTCTGAACAGGAAGCTGTTGCTCTGTATGCATTGGGCAGCCAGTTCCGTACAAAAACACTTATGATTATGTCCATCGCTGCCAATATCTTTAATCCATCCCAGCCACCTCTTTCCAAAGAAGCAAGAGAAAAAGAACTGGACAATATGATTAAACTGGCACTGGAAACAGCAATTACAGAATAATATTGCATAATAAAAGAGAGGCAACAGCCTCTCTTTTTGTTATCTGTCAGATGAATTGGATTTTGTATGAACATTTTTAATCATTAAATATCTATTACCCTGATCTTCATATATAACATAACCAAGACGTTCATATAAACGCAACGCAGCCATATTTGATTTTTCTACGTGAAAACATATCGTAGGAACATTAATTTCATTTGCATATGCTTCTGCTTTGCTAATCAGTTTTGTTCCTATTCCATTGTTTCTGTATTGTTTTGTTACTGATAAATCGTCTAAATAGATGTAGTCCTTGTCCTCGTGATGTACCTCAATGGATAAAAAAGCAACAATATTCTCCCCATCAACGGCGATACATATCCATTCATCACGTCCATCAAAGAACCTGTTCAAAGCTCCATCGGAATAGCCGTTTACTTGGTTGGTATTATAAATGTTCTGCAACATTTCTATAAACAAATCGTTGATCCTGTTAATATCTTTCTTTTCTGCTTTAGCCAATGTCAAACTCATAGTTCTCAATTTCTCCGTTAAATTTAAATTTAACAAACAGTACATATAAATATTATAAATAAATAATATTGTTAAATCAACACCGCACTAAACACCATCGCCCACAGATATTACTCTGCGGGCGATGGCGCTTTTATATAGTGTTTTATGATGGATTATGCTTTTGCTTTATCCTGGTTGATTTTTGCCTGTGCAGCGGCCAGTCTTGCGATTGGCACACGGTATGGAGAGCAGGATACATAGTTCAGACCAGCGGACTGGAAGAACTGGATGGAAACAGGGTCACCGCCGTGTTCGCCACATACGCCCAGTTTGATTTCTGGTCTTGTTTCTTTTGCCCAGCCGGCAGCCATTCTGATAAGTTTACCAACACCGGACTGGTCCAGTTTTGTTGTTGGGTCATATTCGAAGATTCTGTTTTTGAAGTAATCATCCAGAATCTGGCTTGCGTCATCGCGGGACAAACCGTATGTTGTCTGTGTCAGGTCGTTTGTACCAAAGCTGAAGAATTCTGCGTATTTGGAAATTTCGTCTGTCATCAGAGCGGCACGTGGGATTTCGATCATTGCGCCTACTCTGTATCTCAGGTCCATACCCTGTTCAGCAAATACTTTTCTTGCTTCATCGTCAACGATACCTTTTACAAAGTTAAGTTCAGCGGCATCACAAACCAGTGGAATCATAATTTCTGGTTCTACGTGAATACCTTCTCTTGCTACGTTGATAGCAGCCTGCATAACAGCTCTTGTCTGCATTCTTGCAATTTCTGGGTAGGAGATAGCCAGACGGCAACCACGGTGGCCCAGCATTGGGTTTGTTTCCTGCAGACGTCTTACAGCAGCTTTCAGTTCTGTAAAGGACATACCCATTTCGTATGCTGTTACAGATGTTTCGTCATCGCCGTGTGGCAGGAATTCGTGAAGTGGTGGGTCCAGGAATCTGATTGTAACAGGCAGACCAGCCATTTCTCTGTACAGACCTTCAAAGTCCATCTGCTGCATTGGCAGGATTTTGTCCAGAGCGGCTACACGTTCTGCTGTGGATTTGGACAGAATCATCTGTCTCATAGCCAGAATTCTGTCTTTTTCAAAGAACATATGTTCTGTACGGCACAGACCGATACCTTCAGCACCAAACAGTCTTGCCTGGCGGGCATCTTTAGGTGTATCAGCATTTGTTCTTACTTTCAGTGAACGAACCTGGTCAGCCCAGTTCATAAATTTAGCAAAGTCGCCGGACAGTGTTGCGTCAACTGTTGGAATCATTTCGGCATAAACATTACCTGTTGAACCATCGATGGAGATAAAGTCACCTTCGTTCACTCTCAGGTCACCGAAATATGCTACTTTGTTGTCATTGTCAACTCTCAGTGTGTGACAGCCGGATACACAGCATCTGCCCATACCACGTGCAACAACAGCTGCGTGGGAAGTCATACCGCCGCGTGCTGTCAGAACACCTTTGGCAACGGCCATACCTTCAATATCTTCAGGGCTTGTTTCTACACGAACAAGGATAACTGCTTCGTTACGTTTGCCGGCGGCTTCTTTTGCATCTTCTGCATTGAAGTATACGCGGCCACAAGCAGCACCAGGGGAAGCTGGCAGACCGTGTGCAACTGCTTTTGCGTTTTTCAGACTTGTTGGTTCAAACTGTGGGTGAAGCAGGGAATCCAGCTGGTTTGGTTCAACCTTCATCAGTGCTTCTTCTATTGTACACAGGCCCTGTTCTACCATATCAACTGCAATTTTGATAGCAGCCTGAGCTGTACGTTTACCGTTTCTTGTCTGCAGCATATACAGTTTGCCTTTTTCAATAGTAAATTCAAGGTCCTGCATATCCTGGTTGTGTTTTTCCAGTGTTTTGGCAATGTCCATAATCTGTTCATATGCCTGTGGCATTACCTGTGCCAGCTGGTCGATTGTCTGTGGTGTTCTGATACCTGCAACAACGTCTTCACCCTGGGCGTTCATCAGGAATTCACCATAAAGTTTATTTTCACCTGTGGATGGGTTTCTTGTGAAAGCAACACCTGTACCACAGTCGTCGCCCATGTTGCCGAATACCATGGACTGTACTGTTACTGCAGTACCCCAGGAAGAAGGAATATCGTTCATACGGCGATAGTAGATGGCGCGTGGATTTTCCCAGGAAGAGAATACAGCTTTTACAGCTGCCAGCAGCTGTGCACGGCTGTCTGTTGGGAAATCTTCGCCGATTTCACGTTTATATACAGCTTTAAAGTCGCTTACAGCTTTTTCCAGGTCAGCTACTGACAGCTGGTGGTCAAACTGAATACCTCTTGCTTCTTTAATAGCATCAAGTGCGTGGTCAAAGTATTCTTTGGAAATGCCCATTACAACATCAGAGAACATCTGAATAAAACGACGGTATGCGTCAAATGCAAATCTTCTGTTATTTGTCAGTTTTGCCAGACCTTCCACAACATCGTCATTGAGGCCGAGGTTGAGAACAGTGTCCATCATACCTGGCATAGATGCTCTGGCACCACTTCTTACAGAGCACAGCAGTGGGTTTTCAGGATCGCCGAATTTTTTGCCGGTGATTTCTTCCAGCTTTTCCAGATATGTAAAAATCTGTTCCTGGATTTCAGGAGAAATTCTTCTGTCAGTTGCATAGTAGTTTGTACAAGCTTCTGTAGTAATTGTAAAGCCCTGTGGAACAGGCATACCCAGACTTGTCATTTCGGCAAGGTTTGCACCTTTACCACCCAGCAATTCTCTCATTGAGCCATTGCCTTCGCTGAAGAGATAAACATATTTGTGTGCCATAACACGCCTCCAAAAAATTCATAAAGAGTTAAGTTTTCTTTGCCAATTAAATTATAGCACAACAAATGTGCAGATTAATGAACAAATTGTATATATCTATTGAATTTTGTATGTTTTAACAATAAAAATTTTGTCTGTGAAATTCTTTTGTACAAAAATACAATATATTTTTGTTTAAAATAACGAAAACAAAATCAGGCAGAGAAAAATCTGTTAATTTATTCACATATGTGCTATTTTTATGGACTATTGAATTATGAATATACTGTTAATGAATTGTTTGTTTTTACATCTGCTTTACAATAAAATACATGTGTATTCATTGTGGAGAATAATGTTTTTAACAAAAGCACAAGTGTATTTTGGATTGTTACTTTTTTATCAAATTTGTGCAATTTACCTATAACAATCATCTTGTGTAAAGTGACTGCATTTGTATAAATACACTAAAAATATTCAACAAAATATAACTTTTTGTGTGCAATAACGAAAAGCGGGGCATTCCGTTGACAACGCATTTATTAGTATTATAATGAAAATAACAGCAATGACGATAAACCAGTAAAAAACAGGGCTGTCTTTCAGAGAGTCCCCGGGCGGTGAAATGGGGATATGTTCAGCAGTTTTTGAATTCCTTATCCAGCTGACCGGTGAACTCTGTGTGATGCGTAGCCGGCTCCGGTTTTGCCCGTTACAGCAAAGAGTATTAATCTGTATTCTACAGACGATACTTGCCGAGATCAGTTTTGTGAAAAGCTGATAAATAGAGGTGGTAACACGGGATATACTTCTCGTCCTCTGACACAGTCGGAGGACGGGTTTTTTGTTTTCCGGCTTGGTTTCGGTTTTAAGGGCCGGGGCGGGGTATAGACGTGTTATATGTATAGAGAGAGGAACACCGCCTGTTTGTTTTTACACATCGGCCCTTAAAATATATTTACGGCCATAATTTCCCATATAGAATATACTTTCAAAGGCGAGAAAGCCGGCATTGTCTGTCGGCTTTTTTGCTTGAAAAAATTCTTAAAAAAACTGTTGACAAATTACTTTTTGGTGGTATAATATATCTCGTAGCTTAAGGATACGGAGAGGTGTCCGAGTGGTTTAAGGAGCTAGTCTTGAAAACTAGTGATTCGCAAGAACCGTGGGTTCGAATCCCACCCTCTCCGCCATATCTTTTATAGCTGCATTTTTCATAATAATACCAAACTTCGTCTGGAGATTTACTCAAGTTGGCCGAAGAGGCGCCCCTGCTAAGGGCGTAGGGCGGGTAACCGTCGCGAGGGTTCAAATCCCTCAATCTCCGCCAGGAAAAGCACTCACTGATGTGAGTGCTTTTTGCTTTTCTCAAAGGGATTTGAACCCGAGAGGGTTTCGCCGTGAAGAAAACAGTGTTGTACACTGTTTTCAGGCGAAAGAGCCGAGCGCACCAAGCGAGGCCAGATAGTATTTGCCGAAGGCAAAGACGGCAAATCAGCCCTGAAAAGTTATCGGCGCGTACTGCGACGGGCTGAAAGCCCCTCTTGTCCGCTTGTAACTTTCCCTTCTTCCGCCTCCCTTCATCTGCCACCGGCAGCGGTCGGCTCCATCACCCAATCTCCGCCAGGAAAAGCACCCAAGCAATTGGGTGCTTTTTGCTTTTTACAGGGGATTTGAACCTGGGAGGGCAGCTGCACCGCAACTTGTTTAAACACATCACCGCAACCATCTTTTTCTTGACATTTATATATTTGTGATATAATTATAATGTATATATTATAAAAGTGTGGAAAATTGTTTTTAAAAAGAAAAACAAGGTTCCACGTTTTAAGGTTTGTAAATTAAGAACAGGAAGGGGTTCTATATGGATATTAAAACTCTGGAAAGACTGCAGAAACTGAACCAGCTGAAACTTACAGAAGAAGAAACAGAAAAACTGATGGCTTTCTTTGAAACAGCAGGCAAAGATGCAGAAATTCTTGACACAGTAAACACAGAAAATGTTGAAAGAATGGTATATGTAATGCCAATGACAAACATTATCCGTGAAGATATTGCAAAAAAATTATTTACACGCGACCAGCTGCAGGAACAGGCACCGGAAGCTATGGATGGCTACTGGCAGGTTCCAAGACTTGTTGACTAATTGAAAGGATGGAGATATATGAAAATGTATATTGCTGAAACTGAAAAATCAGTTAAGAACATTGTTGTAGACGATATGATTCTCACAACAGATATGGCTACATCCGCAGGTTCCAGAATGCTGGATGGTTATATCAGCCTTTTTGAAGCTGAAGCAGTTACAAAACTGACAGAAGCTGGCTATAAAGTATATGCAAAAGCAAACACAGGTGAATTCAACCTGGACCTTATGGGTGAAACATCTTTCTACGGCCCAGTAGAAGCTGACGGTGTTCTCACAACAGCTGCTGCACAGGCAGTAAAATCCGGTGATGCTATGGCAGCCGTTACTCTGGAAGTAAACGGCTCATCTGCACGCGGTGCTGCTCTTGCAGGTCTCACATTTGTTAAACCAACATATGGAACAGTGTCCCGTTTCGGTACAATCCCAGCAGTATGTTCCGGTGAAACAGTTTGTGTTACAGCTGCTGACGCTGCCACAGCAAAAGAAGTTCTGTGGACTATCAAAGGTCACAGCGACAAAGACGGCACATCTCTCCCACAGGAAAAATGTGTATTTGATGAAGTAAAAGAAATCAAAAAAGTTGCAGTTGCAAAATCCCTTATGGTTGGTGAAGGTGCAGCCAAAGTTGAAGAAATGAAAGCAAAACTTTCTGCACAGGGTATCGAAGTTGTTGAAATCGATGGCGAAGAACTGCTGCTGGCAAAATCAGCCTGGAACATTCTTATGTCTGCAGAACTTTGCAACAACGTTTCCAAATATGATGGTGTAAAATACGGCTACCGTACACCAAACTACGAAACAATTGACCAGCTGTACACAAACAGCCGCACAGAAGCATTTGGCTATCTGACAAAATCAGTTGTACTCTTCGGTTCAGAAACTCTGTCTGAAGACAACTACTTCAAAGTTTATGACAAAGCACAGAGAATCCGCCGCGTTATCTGCGAAGCTCTGGCAAAAGTATTCGGTGAATTTGACGCTATCCTTGCGCCTGTTTCTTCCAAACTGTCCTACACAGCTGAAGAAGCAATTGCAAATCCATATATAGCTTATGAAGAAAGCCTTTACATCGCACCTGCAATGATTTCAGGCGTTCCTGCAGTTGTTACAGATGGCGTGCAGCTTGTTGGCCCTGCATTCAGCGAAAGCAGTCTGCTGGCTCTGGCTGAAAAACTTTAAGAGGAGGTTGGAATATGAAATACGAAACAGTCATTGGTCTTGAAGTTCATGTTGAACTTGCCACAAAATCAAAAATTTTCTGTTCCTGTTCCGCTGAATTCGGCGGCGAACAGAACGACCACGTATGCCCTGCCTGCGCAGGTATGCCTGGTATGCTGCCAATCGTAAACAAAAAAGTTGTTGACCTTGGTATGACAGCCGGTATGATGCTGAACTGTGACATCAACCGTGTTACTACATTTGACAAAAAAAGCTACTACTATCCAGACCTTCCAAATGCTTACCAGACAACACAGTGGTTTGCACCTATCTGTGTAAACGGCCGTGTTGACATCGAAACATCCAACGGTCCTAAATCCATCAGAATCAAACAGATTCATATGGAAGAAGACGCAGGCAAACTGGTTCACGACGACTGGACAGATACAACTCTGGTTGACTTCAACAGAACATCTGTTCCACTTATCGAAATCGTTTCACAGCCAGATATTTCTTCAGCAGAAGAAGCTATCGCTTATCTGGAAAGACTGCGCGACCTGCTCCGTTTTGCAAAAGTTTCTGACTGCCGTTGGGAACAGGGCTCTATGCGCTGTGACGTTAACCTTTCAGTTCGTCCTGTTGGCAGTGACAAACTGGGTGTAAGAAGTGAAATGAAAAATATGAACTCACTTTCTGCTATTTCCAGAGCTATTAAATATGAAATCGCACGCCATACAAAAGCAGTCGAAAACGGCGAAACACTTATCCAGGATACACGCCGCTGGGACGACAACGAAGGCAAGAGCTATGCAATGAGAAGCAAAGAAACAGCAGGTGACTACCGCTACTTCCCAGACCCTAACATTATGCCTGTTGTTATCGATGATGAATGGTTTGATGGTATCAAAGCTACTCTGCCAGAACTGCCAGAAGTAAAACGTGCAAAATACATTGACGAACTTGGCCTTTCTGAATACGATGCAGACCAGCTGGTTTCCAGCCGTGCACTGTGTGATGTATTTGAAGATGCAGTTGCTGTTTGCGGCTCTGCAAAAGAAGCAGCAAACTGGATTATCACAGACTGTATGCAGGTTCTCAACAAAAAGAAAATGACAGCTGATATGCTGGACATCAATGGTACATCCCTTGGCCAGCTGATTAAGCTGGTTAGCGAAGACAAAGTAAGCCGTGGCAATGCAAAACGTATCCTTGCCGCTATGTTTGAAAATCACATTGCTGACGTTGAAGCATATGCAAAAGAATTTGGCTTTATCGTTTCCAACGATACATCTGCTATCGAAGCTATCGTAAAAGAAGCTATCGCCAGCGACCCTAAATCAGTTGCAGACTTTAAAGCAGGCAAAGAAAAAGCCCTTATGGCTCTCTTTGGCAAATGTATGAAACAGCTGAAAGGTAATGCAAATCCACAGGTTCTCCGCGAAATCCTTATTGCTGAAATCAACAAAGCTTAATAAACTGAAAGACAGAGTGAAAACTCTGTCTTTTTTTGTCGAATATGTGGAATTATATGCCATAATATGCTAATATCATTATAAGAATACTAAATGGAGAAAACTATGCTGGATATTGAACTTATTTTACACTCTGCCGGTATTACGTCAAACTACATAGGCTACTGGCTGCTGGACAGTGCTGTGGAAATGGTGATGGCTGACCCTTCACTTGCAGATAATCTTGTTGAAGGTGTTTATCGCACAGTGGGTGAAAAGTACGAAATATCCTTTGTTTCTGTAGAGCGCAATATGCACACAGCCATCAAACGTGCCTGGGAGGTTGCACCACTGCGAGTGAACAAAGCCTTGGGGCGCAGTCGGGTATGGCGGCCCACAGCATCAGAGTTTATACTTCTGGTTGCAGAAAAACTGAAAACTGACAGATAAAAAGGCAGGCAATAGCCTGCCTTTTGGCTTTTGAAACAACAGTGTATAAAAACACTATGAAACTATGAAAATCAATGTATAAAACTAAAATTTATGCATATGACTTGAAAAAATATTAATAAAAAGACTTGATATTTTTTTAACTTAGGTGTATACTGAAACAGTAATATCAGAGAGGAGATATACTTAATATGAAAGAATACAAATTTGACCATTATTATGTATATGAAGAACTGACAGAGCTGCTCAGCGAACTGTCAAATGAATTTCCTGGCCTTATCAAAGTGAACTCTATCTGCACAACACTTGAAAACAGAGAAGTTTGGGCTTGTGAAATCACAAACTATGCTACTGGTGATGTTCTGGACAAACCTGCCTACTATGTAGACGGCAACCACCACGCAGGCGAAGTTACAGGCTCTATGGCTGCAATTCACCTTATCTACACACTTGTTACAAAGTACGGCAATGATGAAAAAATCACAGCCCTGCTGGATAACAATGCTGTATATGTAATTCCAAGAATTTCTCCAGACGGCGCACAGACATATCTTACTTCTTTTGAAAAACTGCGCAGTGTAAACAGACCATACCCATTTGAAAAGAAAGCACCTGGTCTGCATCCAACTGACATTGATAACGATGGTGTTATCAGAATGATGCGTATCGAAAGCCCTAATGGCGTGTGGAAACCATCTCCAAAAGATTCCCGCATTATGATTAAACGTATGCCATCTGACTTCGGCGGAAAATATTACAATGTTTACCCAGAAGGCCTTATTGAAGGTTTTGACGGTGTTAATATCCAGGAAGCTGAAGGTAAATGGGGTCTGGACTTCAACAGAAACTATCCTCTTGGCTGGTTCCCGGAAAACAGACAGCCTGGCGCAGGCAAATACCCACTCTCTAACCCTGAAAACAAAGCAGTTGCAGATTTTGTTATTGCACATCCAAACATCTGCAGTGCTGTTACATACCATACATCTGGCGGTTGCTATATCTATCCACCTGGAACAATGCCAGAAAAGAACGCCGATCAGCGCGATATGAGAATGTTCAAGGAAATCGGCGAAATGGCTACAGAAGAAACAGGTTACGGCTGTTTCAATATCTTCGACGCATTCCTTACAGATACTGTAAACTACTCTTCCGGTGCTTTTGACGACTGGATGTACTCAACACAGGGTGTACCTACATACACAGCTGAACTGTGGGATCTTGAAATCCGCGCAGGCGTGCCAAATGTTTATCCACGTACTACTCCAAAAACAGACAGACAGAACGAAGAAGATATGCACCTGGTTTACAAATGGATTGATGAAAATGTACCAATGGTAAAATCAGGCAAACCTATCAAAGACTGGACAGAATTTAACCACCCACAGCTGGGCAAGGTTGAAATCGGCGGTATGGACTTTAAATACACATGGCAGAACTGTCCTCCAGGCTATCTTGAACAGGAAGTTGAAAAGAACACTGCTTTCTGTCTGCGTATGGCACAGACCTGTCCAAGACTTGTTATTGATGAATTCAAATCAGAAAAAGTTGGCGAAGGTGTATACAAACTTACAGCCAAAGTTTCCAACATCGGTTATCTGCCTACATTTGTTACAAACGAAGCAAAACGTCTTAAAGTAGACAAACCTCTGTCTGTTGAACTTGTTGGTGATGTGAATGTTGTAATGGGCGAAAAATCCGGCAACCTTGGCCATCTGGAAGGCTTCTCCGGTGTAAAATCCGGTTATTACTGGGATAACATCGGTACAAAAGCCCATGACCCATTTACAAAAGTTGTAAAATGGGTTGTTACAGCAAAAGATGGCGATGAAATCGGCCTTGTTGTAAAAGGTGACAAAGCTGGCTGTGCAAAAGCCAATATCATACTTTAAAAGTACAATTCTTATTGTCTCTCAGATGAAAATCGGGCGCAGGGATAAAACCTTGCGCCTGATTTCTGTATAAAAAATAAAACCGGGAAATTCCCGGTTTTTTGTTTTACTGATTAACTTCAGATGACTGTGGAAGTTCCACCTTCATATCACTTTCTCTTATAGCTACCAGACAGAACTGACCATCCTGTTTTTCAAAGATGTAATCCATATATTTGGACACAGTTTTTTCGCTTGTGTCAGCCCAGGAAGTGGATGGTGACAGATAACCAACTGTAACTGTTTTTTCGCTGAATGATGTTTTGATTTTTTCTACCTGAGGTGCAAAGCCTGTAGGGAAGTTTGTTGCAGGAATAGCATAAACTTTCTTTTCTTCATCAAACTTGAATTCTACGTCCTGGTCAGAGAATGTGCCGTGTGCCAGAGAAACCTGTGTGCCAAAGATTTTGCTGAAATATTTGTCCACATCTATGGCAGGCAGCAGAGGCTGGCCATATTCATCTGTTTCGTATAAAGACATATCTTCGTTCATAATTGCGGCCCATACACTGCTGGAAAGCAGAACTCTTGTATCAGCCTGGTCAGGTGTTTCAAAAGGCAGAGGGTCATACATTACCAATGTAGTCAGCAAAGCGTTATATTCCTGTTTTTCGCCTTCTTTATCCATAATTTTTGCACCAGTATTGAAAATACCTGAAATAATTGAAACAACACCAGCCAATGCAAAGAAACAGAACACAGCACCCACTATCAGTCTTCTTGCGCGGGTTTTGTCCTTGTGCTTGTGGCCGTCCTGGATGTATGTTTTCTTTCTTTCGTTTTCAGCTTTTTCTATTTCAATCATATCATTGTGAAAATCAGTCTGATTTTTAACATTTGTATCTTTTTCTGTTGACATTTTATCTCCTTGATATATATGGCAAAATTCGCCCGATTTTTCATAATCTCAATATAGTATATCATATATATACAAATAAATCAAAAACAAATTATTAACAATTGCCTTTGCAAATGTGAAAAATATTTTTAAAATTGTTGTAAAGTATGTGTTATTTATAATATAATTAAGACAAATAAATGAACGGAGGATATTATTATGAAAAAACCTGTAATTGGTATTACTGCAGTTACTGCATTCAACGACAGACTTCACGCACAGCGCATAACTTACCCTAACGCCGTATGGGCAGCAGGCGGCGAAGCAATTTTCCTTCCTTGCAACTCAAATACAGACAATGTGGAACAGATTGTAAATATGCTGGATGGTCTGCTTGTACCTGGCGGTGCAGACATTGACCCTCAGCTTTACGGCGAAGAAGTACTGCCAGTTTGTGGCGCTTACATCAGAAGTGAAGATGATTATGACATCGCCCTTATCAAAGAAACTATCAGACAGGGCAAACCTATCCTTGCAACCTGCCGCGGTATGCAGATTTTAAATGTTATGTTCGGTGGCACAATGTACCAGGATATCCCAACACAGATTCCATCAGATGTAGATCATTCCTATGGTCAGCCTGAAGAACATTACCACGATGTAACACTGGAACCAGACAGCCATCTGGCAAAAATTCTGGGTTCAACTGTTGTAAAAGCAAACACATCTCACCATCAGGCTGTAAAAGATCCTTGCTCTGCTCTGCGCATTGTAGGCCGTGCACCTGACGGCGTGGTAGAAGCTATGGAGAACGAAGACGGCTCTATCATCGGTGTACAGTGGCATCCTGAAAGAATGCAGGATATGGAAATTTACCGTGAACTGTTCAGAGTGTTTGTTGAAAAATGTAAAAAATAGTATCTGCTGATACGCAGTATAAAAGCCATTGGTTTTATCCAATGGCTTTTGTTTTTTATTCAACAGGCTGTATACTGCCAACTACTGTTACAATATCTTCTTTCGTAGGGTAGCCACAGATGCATTTTCCGCCATCTGTTTTGTAGCATATATCGCCATCTCTGGTTACGCAGGCCCCGGTAGGGCAGCCGTCAATATGGGCTATTTCGCACAGACCACCGGGGTTGAATGTATCAGCGATGCTGTCATAGTTTTCTGTGTCGTAGTCCGGTACAAAATCTGCCGCCTGCTGTGAATACAGTTCTTCTGTCAGTGTCTGGCTGTGGTCGTCACAGCAGTTTCCATCGCAGAATCTTATCCAGCCATTTTCTTCCACCATAATTATATCTATGTGGTGTTCTCCTGCATACTGATATTCATATCCATCACCAAAGTTGGAATGATTGTTTTCACTTGGCAACTGCGTAGACGGTACAAATTCTGTTATTTTTCCATCCATCACACCACAACGCAGCAGTTCAATATGCTGGCCTGTGTAATAATACAGCACATCATCTATCATCACAGCCTTTTCGGGCATTTCTTCCGGTGACAGTTTTTCTATATCAGGCTGTGCACAGCCAGTAAGCGGGGCAAAACACAGAAAAGCTACTATAATAAAACCAAATATTTTTTTCATAATATTCTCCTAATTGAAACGGTAATAGCCGTCATCCAGCTGAACATAATCGGGGTGTACAGCGCACACATAATATGCACCATATGTTTTCATAATACCTTTGTCAGTTTGTCTTTGATATTCTTCGCCAAGATCTACAAAAAATCTGTAAAACGGTATACTGTAGCCTTTTCGTGACAGTGTAGGTATATCGTACGGTGGTTCCAGATACACAAGTTCTATATGGGTTACAACTGTATCTTCAGTAATCTGTTTTGGTGCGGAAGTGAAGTAATTTCCGCTGTACATCTGATCCAATGCCTGCTGCCAATTGATAGCTGGCAGATCGTCCATTTTGCTATAGCAAGGTAATGGAAGCCTGATAAAAGTTTCGTCCCAGGTGGAATCTTCATCCGAAACTGCAAACTGTGCAATATCAATATTGTTTACAGAATAGTTAAATATATTTTCTCCATAGTCATCACTCGGCTTATATGCAAAAACTGATGTATTGGCGTTTCCGGTAAATGTATAGTCGTACCAACTGCCATAGGTTGTATCTTCACCCCAGAAAATTCCGGGATATTCCGCAGTTACTGCTTTAGCTATTTCCATTTCGTCTCGGCTTTGTGATATTACCCTATCAAGAGTAACATTGTACCAGCTGTTTGGCATCCATACCGATACCTTACCCAGTTCCTTTCTTTCTGGATAGGTCTGAATAAGTGTGCCATCAACAGTAGACAGATAATATTCTTCGCTTGGTATGTTGGAATTAAAGGTTATTGCGGTTTCACAATTTTTTACATAGCAGTCATCATCATAGATATTTCTTTGCCAGGTAAACTGTAAATCAGTGTCTCCACTGCCAAGTTTGCTGCAGTTCATAGCCACTTCTTTTCTTATTTCTTCAGCTGAAAGGCTGACGAACTGATAAACCGGCAGGGTATCAAAACTGTCGTTGATAGAATATGTAGGATTCTGTTCAAGCTCTGAAGAAGAATAATACATATAGCCCTCAAAACCAAATCCACCGGTTGACTGTGTATTGAAATAAATTTTTGTTTTCTGTTGATTTTCCTGGGGAATTGCGTTGATTTCAACAGCATCATTTACAGTATACACCCTCATCATTTTACCGTTGGCAGCGGCATCATATGGAAGATTATCATATGTATCTTTGTCTTTTGTGATATCTTCATTTTCCTGCTGTGTAAATTTTTCGGTTTCTGTGCGGTCCGGTCCTATGGCAAAATCACTTTGAGAATAGGCGAATACTGCCAGGGACAGCATCGCTACAGCCACCGTGGCGGCAATTTTTCTGTATAATGCAGGACGGAATTTTACTGTATTTGTTTCTTTTTGCTGTAATTCAGACTTCTTCTGGTTCATAAGAGAAATGGTATCCTGTTTAAACTTTTCATTGGCAGAAATATTTTCCATTTCTTTGCGGTAGTCATCTTTAAACATCTACACTTCCTCCTTCAACATTTTTTCCAGGGCCTTGCGGCCGCGGCGCAGCCATGACAACACGGTGTTTTTGTTGGCACCCATTGCTGTGGCTATCCGGTTTACAGGCATATCTTCATAGTAATACAGATAAATTGCGGTTCTCTGTTTTGGGGGCAGAGTTCGTATGTAGGACAGAAGGGGACTGTTATCAGTTATTTCATATGGTTGGTCTTTGAACTCTGTTTCGTGGACAGAAAAAACTTTCTTTTTCCAGCTGCTTTTCATACTGTCTTTACATAAATTTATGCACACTCGTATAAGCCAGGCTTTTTCGTGGTCCGGGCTGTCAAAAATAATATTCTTTTCCACCAGCTTCAGAAATGCAGCCTGCACGGCATCTTCCGCATCGCTGATGTTGTTTGTATAGTGCATGCAGATACGCAACAGCATATCAGCATGGCTATTGACTATACGTTCAAAATCTCTGTCCATTTCCAACCCCCCTCACTTAAAATACGATTTAATATATAAAATATTGCACTTAAATTATAAATAAACAATAATTTTTCTTCAATAAAAACATAGGGGACGATGCCTGCATCGTCCCCGAATATTACATATTTACCATTTTGTTTTTGTTTCCACAACCTTGCCTGCGATGTATACATCGTTCAGGTCTTCGCCTGTAATAACTTTTGCTTCGTATTCAGGGTTGAATGGCTGCAGAATAATTGTGTTGCCTTTTTTTACAAAGCGCTTCAGTGTGCCTTCATTGTCACCATAAACAATAACACCCAGGTCTCCATCATTAAGGGTATGCTGCTTGTGTACCAGGGCCAGGTCACCATCTTTGATTCTTGGCTCCATACTGTCACCTTTTACAATAAGGTAGAAATATTCTTCAGGGTTGCGTACATTCGCATACTCTACGCCATAATCATCGTTGTAGGCAAGGGCATTGTAACCTGCTTTTACAGTGCCGATAATAGGTATAGCAAAGTCACCGCCTACAGCAGCAACAGCATTTTCTACCAATTTGTCAACTCCCAGCAGAAAGTCAACGCTTGTTTTAAAAAATTCAGCTATTTTGCGCAAAGTTTCAGAGTCAGGCGTACTTTTGCCTGTTTCCCATTTACCAACGGCCTGCTGTGTAACCTGCAGTTCCTGCGCCAACCGGCTCTGACTCATTTTTCTTTCTTTACGCAATTTCTTTATATTTTGGCTGAACAAAATCTTCACCACTTTCAGTTGTTATTCTGAATATATTATACATCATAATTTTTAGTTTGTAAACAACTAAAAGTAGTATTTTACATATAAAATTGTGAAAAAGTTGTTGACAACAACTCAAAGTTGTAGTATTATGTAGTCAAAGGAAACAACTTATAGTTGTTAAAGGTGATATTATGAAAATACAGTCTAAAGTTTATTTATATAATTTCTTCACAGTTGTTTTTGCACTTCTCACAGTTGTAAGCATCAGTTCCATCGGCACAAATCCTCTTTACACAGTTTTTGTAAATGTTATGCTGTTTGGTGTGCTTACAAGCATCTGTTACAACAAAGAAAATCAGCTCCGTCGCATTATCAGAAACCGCCGCAGAAGCAAAAAAGTTCAGCTTTCTGTTTACAGAGGTGCTGGCAGAAAAACTGCCTGTGTTGCATAACAGCTGTTTTATTACTTTCGCCTTAAGGGCAATACCCTTAATTTAATATTCCTAACATATTATAAGCAGATAGACCTGTTCCCGCAGGTCTATTTTGCTTTTTTACGGCAATAATTTAAATAAAAGGTGTTATGAAAAATTCATTGCTGTCCAAAAATTATATTCTTGTAATTATATCATCCACACTGTACTATGCTTCAGCATATATGATAAATGCTGTTTCATCGCAGTACAGTGTTTCGCTCGGTGCCACAAAGTCTGTAGCAGGGGGTGTTGCTGCTGTTTTTACTTTGGCATCCTTTTTTGTACGCCCTTTCAGCGGCTGGATTACAGACAGAAAAGGGCGCAAGCTCGTTCTGGTTTGGGGTCTGTTGCTCAGTCTTATTGCTGGCGTATTTCTTCTGACGGGGAAATCGGTATTTATGCTCCGGATGGCAAGAGTGATATTCGGTGCAGGCTATTCTGCTTTTACAACAAGTGCAGGCACAACGGTATGTGATGTGGTACCTGACGAAAAGATTGGTGTTGCAATTTCTGTTTATGGTGTTACCGGTGTTATAGCAGGTGCACTTGCGCCTGGCATTGGTCTATGGCTGTACAGCCGTGGCTTTATATGGGTTTCTGTGGTGACCACCGGCTTGACGGTTCTATCTTTGCTGATTTCTTTTTTTATAAAATATTCTGAAAATAAGTATACAGATATCAATAAACAATTCAGAATAGTTGAAAAAACAGCATTGCCACGGGCTTATACAATAGTGTTTTTTGCTATGTCATCAGCGGCTGTCAATTCTTTTGTTCCTCTTATGGCAGAGGAAAGGGAAATAAATACACCGGGGGTATTCTTTGCGGTGTCTTCTTTGTTTATGCTGGCAGTACGATTTACCTGTACAAAGCTAATTTCGGGGAATCATAAGAATAAAGTGTTTTATCTTGCGGATATAATTTATGTTGCAGGATTTATAATTCTGGCTTTTTCCTACAGTACACTATGGTTTCTTGTCGCTGCAACATTGTATGGCGTTGGCGCCGCACTTATTCACCCGATAGTAAATACAACTGCCGTATCACGATGCACTGCTGAAAACCGCGGTCTTGCCACCGGTACATTTATGATGAGCCAGGATCTGGGTATGACCATCGGTGCACTGTTGTGGGGGGCTATAAGTGAAAAGCGGGGATTTGCCGCAGTTTATCTCACAGTATCAGCTTTTCTTTTGGTTATGATGGTCGTATTCAAATCAGTTTTATCCCGCTTAACAGATTAAAATTAAAAATATTGTTGTACTGAATATGTTATTTGTGATATTATAGTAAAAAATAACTTATAGAGAGGTAAAGTTATGAATTTCAGAGAATTAGCAGAAAAAACTGAAAGCTATATCATCGACAGAAGAAGATACTATCATCAGTATCCAGAACTTTCCGAACAGGAAGTTAACACAACAGCATCTATTATCAAAGACCTTGAAGCACTGGGGCTGGAAGTAAAAACATACGAATCTGTTGGTGCATACGGTTGTACAGCAGACATCGTTGGTGGCAAACCAGGCAAAACAGTTGCTCTGCGTGCTGATATTGATGCACTGCCAGTATGCGAAGAAACAGGTCTTGAATTTGCATCAACAAATGGTTGCATGCATGCCTGTGGTCACGACTGCCATATTTCCATGCTTCTTGGTGCAGCAAAAATGCTGGTAGAAAACAAAGAAAATCTTAATGGTACAGTTCGTCTTATTTTCCAGCCTGCAGAAGAAACAGGCTTTGGCGCACCTGCATTTATTAAAGCTGGTGTTCTTGATGGTGTAGATGCTATCTACGGCGCACATATCTGGAACGTGCTGGAAGCACCATATGTAAACATCGAAAGTGGCAACAGAATGGCATCAACAGCTGAATTCCACGTTGAAATCGAAGGTCTGTCCACACACGGTTCTTCCCCAGAGGCAGGCATTGATGCTATCGTTGTTATGTCCGCAATTATTATGAACCTGCAGACATTTGTTTCCAGAAACAACAGCCCACTTAACCCACTGGTTGTATCAGTAGGTAAAGTTGAAGCAGGTAGCCGCTGGAATGTTATCGCTGGTAAAGCTAAGTTTGAAGGCACAGTAAGAACATTCTCCAAAGATATGCTGGAAGAAGCACCAAAAGCTATCTCCAGAATCGTTGAAAACACAGCTGCAGCATACGGCGCAACAGCAAAACTGTCCAGCTTCAGATGGCTGGTTATCCCAGTTATCAATGATGACGAAAAACTGGTTAAAATCGGTCAGGAAGCAGTTAAAAAACTGTATGGCGAAGAAGCACTTGCTCCAATGATTACACAGATGGGTGGCGAAGACTTCTCATTCTATATGCAGCACGTTCCTGGTCTGTTTGGCTTTATTGGCAGCCACAACCCAGAAACAGGCAAAATCTACTCTAACCACCACGAAAAATATGACGTGGATGAAGAAGTTCTCAAACGCGGTGCAGCAGTTTATGCACAGTTTGCCCACGACTTCCTTGCTGAATAAAATATCGGCATTATTATAGAAATAGAACAGGCACAGCATAGCGCTGTGTCTGTTTTTGTATTATTTTATTCAATGTAAAAAATGGAAATAACAGTTAGGAAAACTTGAATTTGGTGAGCAGATAAATAAGAATATTATGTTGTGAAAAGATGTCTGTTAATTCAGACATCTTTTTTTGAAGAAAACTATTGAAATTAATTTTAAATTCACTTAGGCTTATTATAGGACGTCCAAACAATATGATTTTACTGCTTTACAGGAGGTAGTTTTAATGAATAAAGTTTTAGATACTTATTCGAGTAAAAACGATATAAATATAAAACAGATTGTAGCCTATAAAGATAATGTTCTTGAAATTGAAGAGTATAAAGATGGTTTTGACAAGAACGATACAATGAATGTAATGAGCGTGACAAAATCTGTAACATCATTGCTGATAGGTATTGCTATTGACCAGGGTTTGATAAAAAGTGTAGATGACTTTGTGATGGACTATTACAAGGAAACTTACACTCCCAAAAGAGGAGAGCGAACGATATTTAATGTTAAAATTAAACATTTGCTTACAATGACGGCACCTTATAAGGGGAAAAGCGAGCCTTGGACAAAGATTTGCACATCAGAAGATTGGACACTGACAACATTGGATGTTTTGGGCGGTCGCAAAGGTATTACCGAAGAATTCAGATATCACACTCTTGGTGTTCAAATCCTTTTGGGAATTATCAGAATTACAAGCGGTATGAATGTGCTTGATTTTGCTAATGAATATCTTTTTAAGCCTTTGGGAATTGAACCAAGAATAAACGCAGGCTGTACCAGTAAGGAAGACCAGTTTGAGTATTTAATGAACAGAAATGACCACGGAAAGGTTTGGTTTTTGGACCCGACAGGTATGCCTACAGCCGGTTGGGGATTATCTCTTTCAGCTTATGAAATGGCACAGATAGGGTTAATGGTTCTTAATAAAGGGGTATATAACAATGCTCGTATTGTAAGTGAGAATTGGATTGAAATGATGACACAATCCTACGTATCTACGGATGAAAAGTTTGGAAACCAGGATTATGGTTTTTTGTGGTGGCTTCCTCACAGAACTCAAGATGTAATTGCTGCAATTGGTGATGGCGGTAATGTTATATACATTGATAGAAAAAATCATATTGTAGTAGCCATAACTGCACATTTTAAACCTATGGTTTTTGACAGAGTAGAATATATCGAAAAAAATATTGTTGAGGTATTAATAGAGAGATAAATCTCAATTTGCTTGACAGATGCAATATTATTATTTATACAAATAAAAAGCCAGGCTGAAATAATCAGCCTGGCTTTTTATTTTATTGTTTAATCTTCGTCTTCTTCGTTTGTCTTATGCTTGAGAATAAGCAGACGGGAAATACGGTGATTTTCATCAACCTCTTTTACAAGAATTGTATAGTGTTCGTAGTCAAAGGCATCAAAGGCCACAGGCATTGCACCAATAATTTCGGTTGCCCAGCCACCGGCTGTTGAATATGCACTTTCCAGTTCTTCGTCGTCAAGGTCCAGATTGTCAAACAGTTCAGTCAGATTCATATCACCGGAACATTCAAATCTGTTTTCAGTGATTTCCTGCCAGTCGTTTACAATGTCGTCGTTTTCGTCCCAGATTTCGCCAACCAGCTCTTCCAGAACGTCCTCCATTGTAACGATACCCATTGTGCCGCCGTATTCGTCGGCTACAACAGCCATATGAGTCTGATTTCTGCGGAACTCATTCATAATGGAATGAAGTTTCATTGTTTTAGGAATGTATACAGGTTCCAGCAACAGGCTTTCCAGTTTCACATTTTCATCGTCCATCAGTTCTTTCAGCAGATGTTTTACAATAAGAACACCCACAATGTGGTCGATAGTTCTGTCATAAACAGGGTAACGGGAGAACTGTGTTTCGCTGATTGTCTGCAGTATATACTCCATACTGTCGTGAATTTCAAAACCGATTACGTCGATACGCGGTGTCAGTATATCAGAGGCATCCAGGTCAGTAAACTCCAGTGCAGACTGTAAAAGATCTGTCTGTGTTTCGTCGATAACGCCTTCGTCTTCAACTGTATCGAGAATGTTTTCAAATTCTTCTTCTGTGATTGTAACATCTTCCTCTTCGCTTTTGCGCCAGAGAACGCTCATAGTATCAACGATAAGTGTTGTCATCCATACCAGAGGGAAGAATATAACCATCAGCACGCGCAGTGGAAGTGCGGCTATTTTTGCAAAGCCTTCGCTTGCGCGGCGTGCAATAATTTTAGGTGTGATTTCGCCAAAAATCAGGATAAGCACTGTCATAACAAAGGTTGTTATGGTAGATGCCATATCATCTGTAATTTTGCCGTCCATTGATGCTGCAAGATTTACCGCCAGAACAGTGGCGATTGATGTAGCAGCGATATTAACAAGGTTGTTGCCTATAAGTATTGTGGAAAGCGCTCTGTCGTAATGCTTATAGATATAGCGCATTACTTTTTCGGCCATTGAAAGACCTTCAGCATCTTCCTTCATTCTCAGCTTGTTCAGCGATGTATATGCAATTTCTGAACCGGAGAAAAATGCAGAGCCCATAAGGCATAAAACTATAGCAATATATTCCATACTCTGCACCTCCTTACATCAGATGCAGGCCTTCGCCTGTATCGCTTTCGTCCTGAATATCGCCAACCAGCTCTTCAAGAATGTCTTCCATTGTGATGATACCGATTTTATTCTTGTTGTCATCACAGATAAAAACCATATGCAGCTTGTTCAGACGCATTCTGGATAAAAGTTCTGTAATTTCAGTTTTGCTGTCGAAAACATAAGGTTTCATCAGCATTTTTCTGATTGTGATAGGTGCTTTCATAGCATATTTGCTTAAAAATACTGTAACCGGCAGGATACCTACGATATTGTCCTTGCTGCCTTCGTATACAGGCACACGGGAATATGGTGAGGTTTTCAAAAATGCTGCCAGTTTTTCTACAGGGGTAGTACTGGAAACAGACACCATTTCTTCTATAGGAATCATTATATCTTCTGCCACTTTTGTAGCAAATTCGATAGCTGAATTTACCAGCGCCTGCTTTTCTGGTTCAAGAACACCTTCGTCTTCAATTGTTTCAATAATATTCAGCAGGTCTTCTTCTGTCACTGTGTTGCTGTCTGATTCAGATGCAAACAGATGTGAAATAATGGCAGAAATACCAGAGAAAATAAAAGAAACAGGTGTAAGCAGTTTTACAAAAAGTGTCATGCTTGGTGCATAGAGAAGAGCAATTTCTTCACTGCGAACCTTTGCAATGCTTTTTGGCAGCATTTCGGCAAAAAGATAAACGATAATTGTAGTCAGCAAAGTGCCATAAACTACATATTCGCTGGAAAATTGTTTAATAACCAGCAGGGTGGACAAAGCAGCACAGCTGGCGTGGAATACGTTGTTGCCGATAAGCACTGTTGTCAGTGTTTTATCGAATCTGTCGCATATCCACAATGCCTTTTTGGCTTTTTTGTTGCCCTTGTCAACCATTGTGCGCAGTCTTACACGGCTTACAGCAGTGTAGGCTGTTTCAGCCGATGCACAGTAGGCTGAACATAAAAGAAAAAATAAAAACAGTATTAAACTGTCCGCGTCCATTTAGTTACCATCTCCTTGTTAATGTATTATTTATATTTTATATGACGCATTTTTACATATAATCGGATTTATTATACTTTATTTTAAGGATAATATCAAGGGTGTAAATTTTTTATAGTCTGTCAGCGGATATTCTATTGGTCATAAATTCAGCAAACTCCACAAGCTGTCGGTAATTGAAGTCTTGGTTATAAGAATTTTTATAACTTTCAACTGCTGTTTCAATAATTGATTTGTATTGTGGAATATTTTTTATACCCCACAAACCGCCCTGCTCTTTGGACAATATTATATTGTTGGTTATATACGCATACACCCTGCATAAATTCAGTATAAAATATACAGGATTTGCTGATATATCTTCTACAGCATCTGAAATATCGTTTATTATGCTGTCCAAATAATATTCCTTTGGAACTGGTGAAAAAACAACCCTTTTATCTTCGCCATACCAGGTAACACCTACTGTGTTTATAACTGTGAAATGTGCGGCCAGATCTTTGTCTGTGCCGTGCAGTTTTCTTATATGGCCATCAATATCATGTATATATTTTTCCTTGTGATAATTTGAAAAATGCAGACAATATGGCGTAGGGTATACAAAATTATGGCAATGCTCTTTAAGTACAATGCTCATCTCCAACCCTTTTGCGGGAGCCATACTGTCGATTTCCAGCAAAAATGAAATGATTTTTCTCTTTTGGTCAAAATCAGGTTCTGTTTCAGTTACCACAATGAAATCAACGTCACTTTTGTCTGGGTTGAAACAGCCAAAAGCAGCAGATCCGTGGAGATATATGCCGACAAGATTTTCATTCAGTGTATGTATAAGTTTATCGGTAATGATGTTCATCAGATTATTCACAGATATATCAGTCATAGGCGCACCTTTCAGCTTTTGATATGTCTATAGTATATCATATATGTATGCAACAGACAATGCTGAGTGTGGTTAAGGCTAAGTGTGATATATTTATGTGAATAAATATGTTTAATATGTGAATAAAAATTAGTAAAATGCAACAAAAATCAATATATTGATGAAATATTATAAACACAATGACGAAAAGAGTGGACGTAAACGACGTTGTTTTGGCATTGTATACAAAAATGATTTATATTATAAATATACGTTGACAATGTATAAAAATAAGCGTACAATACAGCCATACAAATAAACAACCCCCAAAGGTTATATAGAGAGAGGTAAACATTATGAAAAAATTATTTGCACTTGCACTTGCAGTTGTTATGTCGTTGTCAATGGTAGCCTGCGGTGGCGGCACAGAAGAAGAACCAAAATCTACAATTGATAAAATTCTCGAGGCCGGTTATATCACAGTTGCAATTTCTCCAGACTTTGCTCCAAGCGAATTCAAAGATCCTAACACAGGCGAAGTTATGGGCACAGACGTTGTGTTTGCAGAATATATTGCAGATTACATCAGCAAAAAATATGATAAACCTGTTGAACTGAAAATCAAAGAAATGGATTTCGCGGCTTGTCAGGCAGCGGTTGCTACAAACTCTGTAAACTTTTCACTGAACGGCTATGCAGATACAGACGAAAGAAAACAGAACTACATTCTTCCTGGTCCATATGCTATTCTGAAAATGGAAGACGACTCATACCACGGTGCATTGGTTAAAAAAGGTGTTGAACTGAAAACTGCTGATGACTTCAAGGGTCTGCAGATTGCTTGCCAGCAGGCATCTCTTCAGTACAACCTGGCAATGGCACAGCTTCCTATCGAAGATATGCCGGAAATCAAGTTTATTGATAACCTTACAACAGGTGCTATGATGGTAGCAACAGATAAAGTTGATGCTGTTATTATGACAAACGGCTCTGCAGCTCCACTTATTGCAAACGCTGATAATCTTGAAATGGCAGAATTCCAGTTTGTATACGAATCAGACGGTACACACGCTCTGGTAAATATTGACGAAGTTGAACTGGGCCAGCTTATTGACGAAGCACTGAAAGCAGCTAATGATGAACTGGACTACGATACTATCTACAAAGATATGACAGACAAAGCCCTTTCACTGGGTCTTGAAGTAAACTGATACATTTTATACACAGATTGTATGAATATTAATCCCAAACTATAGCTAATATACTGAATATTTACAACAAAGCAGTGAATTTTTGAATACGAATTCACTGCTTTTGTATGCCCGGAAAATACTTTTTAGTGGAAAACTTACACAAAGGCTGACGATATGTACATTAATTTTAAACATTTCGTTATAAATTTGTCTATTTGCACAAATATTTCTATTTTTATAAATATACATTGACATCGCATAAAAATAAGTGTACAATACACTCATACAAATTAAGCCTGCTTCTGAGGCTATATAATAAATTAGAGAAGGAAAGAATTATGAAAAAATTACTCGCACTCGTTCTTGCTCTTGCAATGGCAATGTCTATGGTTGCTTGCGGCGGTTCAGACGAAGAAAAATCAACAATCGAAAAAATCAAAGCACAGGGCTTTATCACAATGGCCACATCTCCAGACTTCGCACCATCTGAATTCAAAGATCCTATTTCAGGCGAAATCATGGGTACGGATATTATTTACGGCGAATATGTTGCTAAATACCTCAGCGACAAACTCGGCACACCAATCGAACTGAAAATCAAAGAAATGGACTTCTCATCCTGCCAGGCAGCAGTTTCCACAAACTCTGTAAACTTCTCACTTTCTGGTTATGCAGAAACTCCTGAACGTGCACAGAACTACAACTGTGTTGGTCCATACGCTACAATCTCTTCTGATGAAGATACATACCACGGCGCTCTTGTTAAAAAAGGTCTGGTAATCGAAAAAGCTGAAGATTTCGCTGGTCTCAAAGTTGGCGTACAGCCTGCTTCTCTCCAGTACAACCTGCTGCAGGATCAGCTGGATGTTGATTCTCTTGCAGAAGTTATGTTTATTGACAACCTCAGCACAGCTGCACAGATGGTTGCTACAGGCAAAATCGATGCTCTTATCACAGACTCCGGCGTTGGCGACCTCCAGGTTAAAAACAACTCCGAACTGGAAATGGCTGGTTTCAAATTTGAATACTTCTCTGAAGGTAACTGCGGTCTTGTAAACATTGACGAAACAGAACTGGCACAGCTTATTGAAGAAGCTCTGCTGGCTGCTGACAAAGATATCGACTATGTTCAGATTCGTCAGGATATGAGAGACAAAGCTGCTTCAATGGGTCTTGAAGTTAACGATTAATCCATTATAATATTAAACACAGACACACTACAGCCGGTAGGCATCACCTACCGGCTGGATATATGAAAAAGGGGGATATACCTTGAATTTAGGAAGAATTTTTTCCAATGTAATAATGCTGATGACCAAGTATCACCAGCCATTGCTCAAAGGTATGGCAATTACAGTGCGGTTGTCCTGTATTGTTGTTTTCTTTGGTCTTGTATTCGGTACAGTAATTGCTTTTATGAAAATGAGCAATTTCGGTATCGGCAAATTTAAACCGCTCAACGCTCTTGCAACTGCTTATATCGAAGTTCTGCGTGGCACACCACTGCTGCTTCAGCTGTATTTCTTCTACTTCCTTATGCCGGCACTTATTCCTGCACTGGATGATGAAAAAATCAGTATCACAGTTGCTCTTATTGTAAACTCCGCAGCCTATGTTGCTGAAATCGTTCGTTCCGGTATTATGGCTGTTGACCCAGGTCAGGCAGAAGCAGCCCGTTGTCTGGGCCTCAGTCAGAGTCAGACAATGACAAAAATCATAATCCCACAGGCTGTTAAAAACATCCTGCCTGCTATGGGTAACGAACTTGTTATGATGCTTAAAGAAACATCCCTGGCATCCACATTCTACCTGGGCGAAATTATGTCCCAGCAGAAAATCATCGGTGGTGCTACATACCTGCAGATTGAAACACTGATTATTTCAGCTATTCTGTACCTGGTTCTCACAGCATCAGTTTCCAAACTGGTTGGCATTTACGAAAGGAGATTGGCAGTAAGTGATTAAGGTAGAAAATTTACATAAATCCTTTGGTGACCTTGAAGTTCTCAAAGGTGTAAGCGAACATATCAAAAAAGGTGAAGTGGTTTCTGTTATCGGTGCTTCCGGTTCCGGTAAAAGTACATTTCTCCGTTGCCTCAATATGCTGGAAGAACCACAGGCTGGCTCCATCATCTTCGAAGGCGTAGACATCACACAGGAAAAAGTAAACATCGATAAACACCGTCAGAAAATGGGTATGATTTTCCAGCACTTCAATGTGTTCCCACATATGACAGTTATCGAAAATATCACAATGGCTCCAATGCTTATCAAAAAGAAAAGCAAGGAAGAAGCTGAAGAACAGGCTATGAAACTGCTGGAAATGGTTGGCCTTGCAGAAAAGAGAGATGAATATCCACGTCGTCTTTCCGGCGGTCAGAAACAGCGTCTTGCTATTGTTCGTGCTCTTGCTATGGAACCGGATGTAATGCTGTTTGACGAACCAACTTCCGCTCTCGACCCAGAAATGGTAGGCGAAGTACTGCAGGTTATCAAAAACCTGGTTAAAGACGGTATGACAGCTGTTATCGTTACACACGAAATGGGCTTTGCAAAAGAAGTTTCTGACAGAGTGCTGTTTATGGATGGCGGCGTTATCGCTGAATCCGGCACACCAGAACAGATTTTTGGCAACCCACAGAACCCAAGAACAAAAGAATTTCTTTCAAAAGTTCTTTATTAAGCAAAAAATATACGCACCGCATAAGCGGTGCGTTTTTTATGTCAGTATTTATCCAGAATTTCCAGCATAGTTTTTGTTGTATCCAATTTTTCTGTAATTCCAAAAAGACGCCATTTTCTTTCGTGATAAGAGGAACGGTCGGTTCCAAGTGCATTAATATCAGTATAGCTGCTGTCTGCTTTCTTTATAAAGGTTATAAAGTAGCGATTTGCGTGGTAATTGTAATTTCTTATAGAAATTTTTACATCGTTTTTGTTATAGTCCCATACCCGCTCCGGTCTGGATTCAGCTACTCTGATACTTTCTGAAATATGAGATATTAAATCTTCCATATTAGTAGAAATCCTTGTGGAAAATTCTTGTGTACTGTCTTTTTTTATAAGTCCAGGATTTATATCGGTTACAAACTGTGGGTCTTGATATTCGGCTATGTAACTGTCAATTCTTCGGTGTTCATACTTATACAGGGTTTTATCCATTATCAGCTCAGTACCGTCAACATCGGTCAATACCATAAAGAAAAAAGGTTCATGTATTCTGATACTGAGTTTTATATTGTGTAAATAAATATCTGTTCCGTTGTATTTTGGCATCATAGGCAGTTCTGTTGCCAGCCTTCTGGATAGATAGTCAGCAAAATCCTGATGGGATTTGCAATTTATTTTTCTGTCTATAACCATAATTTCACCTCGCTATATACCTAATCAGTGTATCATAGTTAAAATCATCAGCAGCATACTCCATACACAATTCCATATGCATACTACAAGTAATAAAATTAAAACAGCAAAAATTATCCGATACAGAATATTTGTTTTCTGACTGTGTCCCATCTTTTTGTAGACTTTTTTCATTATACCGGGCTTGCAAAGAATAACAAAGATGATAGCACCGGATAGAATAATTCGGGGCAGATAGTCGGGCAATAGCTGAAAGAATATGTAAGACCACAAATTCATAGTATCACCTCATTAAACAGAAGCAAACCATTGAAGAAAGGCTTTTATCATAACTGTCCCTCCTTCAATGGTTTGTATTTTTATCATAGTTTAGTTTTGTGAGAAAAATATGTGTAAAACAGAATTACAGTTTGATTTCATATACTCTCATAGCATTTTCCAGTGCTTTTTCTGCTACAAATTCTTCACTTACACCACGCAGCTGGGCTATCACTTTAACTACATTTGCTACATCATATGCTTCACAGCGGTCGTTTTCTCTTTCGTATGGTGGTGCATATGGGCAGTCTGTTTCTATCAGCAGTCTGTCCCAAGGTGTTTCCATCAGGCAGGCGATAGGGCCGGCATTCCACATAGGATATGTCAGGTCGTTGTTGAAGCTGATGTACATACCAATGTCAAATGCTCTTTTCAGAATATCCACAGGGCCGGAATATCTGTGGAGAATACCCTTTGGTCTGTATTCTTCCAGAATTTTAATTGTGTCTTCGTGGGCATCTCTGTCGTGGATAATTACAGGCATATCCAGTTCTTTTGCCAGCTCCAGCTGTTCTCTGAAAATTCTTTCCTGCAAATCTTTTGGTTCATCCCAGAAATAGTCCAGACCCATTTCGCCGATGGCCACAATTTTAGGGTGTTTCACCAGTTCTCTGATTCTGTCCAGATAATCGTCAGGTGTTTCAGCTGTCCAGTGTGGGTGAATACCGATACTGCCGTAAGCAAAATCATATTTGTCCACAATATCCATTACAGTGTCAAAAACTTCCACATCACTGCAGCAGTTGAGAATAAATTTTACATCAGTATCACGCAGATGGTCCAGTCTTTCATATCTGTCATCTTTGAACATTGCATCTTCGTAATGAACGTGACTGTCAAAAAGTTTCATATTTACCTCCCAGCAAATAAAAAACGGACGAATTTAATACGCCCGTTTTACAGATTATTTTTCTTCGATTGTGTATGTGAATTCGTAAATTTCCTGCAGAGCTTTTACTTTATCTTCGTTGTCTTCGATAAATGTTTTTGTGTAAACAGATTTGCCCTGTTTTTTGTATTCATCCATGATTTCCTGCAGTTTTTCCCAGCATTCGTCAGCTTTTTCGTAGTTTTCGTCGATTTCTATAATAAATTCTCTGTGTTTTGGAATTCTTGCTTTCATTTTTTTACCTCTTTAATATTAATAGTTACATATATTGTATATTTAAAAGGGGTAAAAGTCAATATTGTTAAAATCTGTAATTGTCAAACATATATGGCAGGTTCTCTTGGGTTGTCCATATGCCGTTATATGGCTGTTCAAGAAAAATCTGTCCATCTTTTTCATAACAGTAAATTACCACATCGGGTTTGTTTTCATACATATCCGGATATATGGTAATAATGTAATATTCTTCCCGCATCGGGAAATCCTGCACAGAAGACAAGTCAGTATAATCTGCATTTTGCATTATGCGGTAAAACTTATTTATGTCTGACAGGGAATAGCTATATTGGGGGTCCTTGCTGTGGTGTACATTTATCCAGGTTATTTCACTTTTGGCCGGCAGATATACTGTACCTTCAAAAACTGTTTCAAACTGTACTGTTGTTTCTTCAAAACCATATTTTTTGTTAAAGTTATTGCTGTGCAGTCCAATATCAAAACTGAACAGTATACAGAACATCACAGCCCCTGTAATCACAGCAGTTTTCACCAGATTAAACGGTTTATACAGCCTTATAGTACACATCACAAACACCGCAACAAGCCAGATTAAAAACACAGTACTTATCACTCTTTTTACTGTCAGCCCATAGGCGCATATATACATAACCATCTTTGCCATGGCGGTGGACAGCAATAGCAGGGAAAGCACACACAACACCACCATCGGCAGTTTTATAGATTTGGTTTCTTCTTTTTTGATAAGCAGATTTGCTATTGCCAACAATGTCAGATTAATAACTGATACTTTGCACAGTTCAAAAAAGCCGGTTCTTGCATACTGTGCATAGGTCATACCACGGTAAAGTTTTCCTGCAAATGCCCCCAGCAGATATTCACCCTGCAGGGCAATAAACATAATATAAACCACACATACAATACTTAAAAACACTTTTAATGTAACAGCAGGTGAGATTCTGAATTTTTCTCGGCCGTTGTCCAGCTCATTTATGCTGAACAGTCTGCCAGTATTATTCATACTGCTGTAACCAAGGCTGTACAGATAGCAGGCCACGGGTACGGTCAGCATAGTGTGCACAGCAATGGTGAACAAGGTGTATCCAGGGTTGAAATCAGATATCAGCTTTTTTATAAAATCTGATATACCGCTTAAAAAATTACTATCCGCCTTTATCAGCAGCGGCATAATAAAACACAGTGCCACTATCGCCATAATCACACCTGCGGCAGCAGGTGGAAGTTTTGTTTTTTGAGTTTTTGTTTTCTTTTTGAAAAGTCCAAAGAAAGCAGGGAAGATGCTGACAAAATGGGAGAAAGGTGCGCCAATAAATGTGTGTACCATATCCGCCCATATGTAGTTGGATGTTCCACCGCTGTACATACCGCCAACCATAACAGTAAAGTATGCCGCAACAAGTGTCTGTGTAATCAGGCGGAAAAAGTTTTCGATTTTAAACAGAAAGGCCACACACAGCATTACAGCTATCCAAAAGTATGTTTCTTTCTGTGGTATGCTACCCTTTCTTTTTGCATAAATCAGTACAGTAGCTATATATACTACAGAATATACAGGAAAGATAATCCGGAAACTTTCATAATAAAAATCAAGTATAAAATATCTTACAAAACCATAACCAAGCACAATATACATAATGGCGAATAAACTATCAGTTTTATCATACTTTGTTATCGGTGTATCTGATTTTTGGCTGACTTTAATTTCACCTATGGTATTTTCCATAGATGTGCGTGTATTTTCATTCATAAGTTACTCCTTACAAAAAATTATTCAGTTGCAAACGATGCTATATAAATGACGGTTAATCGTCAACAAACTCCAGTATATCAGCTGGCTGGCATTCCAGGGCCTTGCACAGTGCCTCCAGGGTAGAAAAACGAATAGCCTTTGCTTTGTTGTTTTTCAATATGGAAAGGTTGGCGGGTGTAATGCCTATTTTATCTGCCAGTTCTCCGGCGCTGATTTTTCTTTTTGCCATCATCACGTCAATGTTTACCACAATAGCCATATTATCACCGCCTAAATTGTATAGTCATTGTCCTGCTTGATTTCCACAGCCCGCGCAAAAACATTTTTTACTATTCTCAGCAGCAGTCCAACAAAACCGGCAGCAGCGGCAATTATCATAAATGGCAGGTAATAAACCGCACTTGCAAAGCATATTCCACCTGCAAAGATACACCGCCAGGACAGCATACGCAGGATATCCACATTTTTGTTGATAAATACTTCACCTTTGTCAATGTTATCCAGCAGCCGCCATAGTCCGTACAGTGCTACTACAGCAGGTACACATAGTGTGTATGTACTGATAAGGAAATATGGCAAAGTGCCGCCGAGATAGGCTATCCTTACTTCTATCAGCGCAGAAAAAATCTTCGGTGCAAATACAGCCACCACGATCATTGTAATGGTAAAAAGTTTTATACATATTTTAGAAAGCCACAGGCTTTTGTCTTTATTCCAGTCCATTATAGAAGCCTCCATACTGTTGTTTGATTTTAATATAGCATAAAATTATTGTTTTTCAAGTGAATTTTATCGTTTTTCGATAAAATTAAGAAATTCTTAACAATTTGCAATCGCAATATTGAATGGAAATGCACCTTGTTTAAACATTGCACTTTGTGTTAAAATATATCTATTAAAATAAAAAGAGGTAACTACTATGAACGATAAATTGCTTAAACAATACGGCGAAATGGCTGTAAAAGCTGGTGTAAACATCCAGCCGGGTCAGACACTTATTATCAACGCTCCAATCACAGCGGCAGACCTTGTGCATCACTGCGCCACAGCGGCTTACGATGCAGGTGCAAGGGAAGTCGTGGTAAACTGGTCAGATGAAAAACTGTCCAGAATCAAAATGGAACGCACAGCCCAGGAAGTTCTCTGTGATGTAAAACCTTGGATTCAGGAATCCTATCTGCAGTACATCAAATCCGAAGGCAGTGCCGCAATCCTTTCTATCACTGGCTCTGACCCTGAAATTTACAAAGGTCTTGATATGCAGAAAATCAATGCCGCATCCATTGCAAAAATGAACGCTCTGGCAGAATACCGCTCTTATACAATGGCATCCCGTATTCAGTGGTGTGTTATTGCTGTGCCTACTGTAGGCTGGGCAAAGAAGGTTTTCCCAGACCTGCCAGCTGACCAGGCTATGGAAAAACTGTGGCAGACTATTTTCAAAGTAAGCCGTGTTGAAGGCGATGCTGTTGCAAACTGGCTGGACTATGCACGCACTGCAGCAAAACGCCGTGACAGAATCAACGAAATGAAACTGACAGAAGTTCACTTTGAATCTTCCAACGGCACAGACCTTTATGTAGGTCTGGCTGAAGACAGACTGTGGGGCGGTGTAAGCGAATACAGTGAAGCAGGTGTGGAATTTATTCCTAATATGCCAACAGAAGAACTGTTTACTGCACCACACAAAGACAGAGTAAACGGTATTGTTTACGGCACAAAACCTTATGTTTACAACGGCAGCCTTATTGATGAATTTGTGCTGACTTTCAAAGACGGCAAGGTTGTGGACTATGATGCAAAAGTAGGCAAAGACCTGCTGAAAAGCCTGCTGGAAACAGACGAAGGCGCATCACGTATCGGTGAAGTAGCACTGGTTTCTTCTTCCAGCCCTATCAACAAAGAAAATATCCTTTTCTACAACACTCTGTTTGACGAAAATGCCGCCTGCCATATCGCCTTTGGCGAAGGCTACCCAGGTACAGTTGTTGGCGGTGAAAAAATGAGCGAAGAACAGCTGCTGGCAAAAGGTGTAAACCAGTCTGTTATTCACGAAGATGTGATGATTGGCTCTGCTGATATGAAAATCACAGGTATATGCGAAAACGGCGAAAAAGTCCTGCTGTTTGAAAACGGCGAATGGGTGTTTTAACAATAATTGGCGCGTAGGGGCGATTCACGAATCGCCCGCTTAAAATTATATATAAGTAGGGGACGATGCCCACATCGTCCCTTTTCTTTTTTATAATAAAATTATCACAATTATTGTTTATGCTGTAAATAAAAGTTATAATTAGAACAAGTAAATGGGGTGGTTATGTGAGAAAATTAATTGCACTGATTTTAATATTTTCTATATTGCTTTGTGGCTGTACCACAGGGCATACAGATTCTGTGCCACATTCATCGTCAGTGGTGGAAAGAAGTACAGTGTCACGGTCTTCATCGGAGAAAGATGCCATTTCTGTATCTCGGACATCATCTGTATATGATAAAAGTAGTCAAACAGAGCCTGATTCAGAGCCATCAAACAGCCAAAATATGAATTCGACTGTAAATGATAATATAAGTGACGAAAAAACAAATTATTTTGTAAAATATAATTTCTTTACAGAAGATGCTTCAAAGAGTAATGAATACAATAAGGCTATAAAACTTTATAATGATTATATGATTAAGAAATTGGAAAATTGGAGTTATAAAGATGACTTTTGTTATGACGACGACGTTGTAACCGGTTATTGTCTGTACGACTTTGAAAATGATGGTATACCAGAATTATTGGTGCGTTATGGCTCTCCTATTTTGGCAGAGGCCGAAGTTTACACATATGTAAATGGCGATATTGTACATAGTTGGGTTGGCGATATGTGTATATTGAAAAATGGTATGATAGGTTATCGTCGTGTTGGTACTTACCACAGATATACTTTTTGTAAGCATAATGCGGATGGAACTTTTTCAAACGTATTAAAACTTGAAGAAGTCCATATGGGTAAAGAAACTGAAAATGAGTTTTATATTGATGAAGTTCAGGTTTCAAAAGAAGAATATTTTAGTATAGCAGATAAGTGGATAGAAGAATATGAAGAATCATATTATCCACCATACAAACAAATTGAAGAAGTATACAAGATGCTGATTTAAACCAATATATTTAGGAAATTCAGCAAATCTTTCAAAAAATCACACAAAAACTATTGCAAAATCACAAAATATATGATATATTTATATCGTAAATTAATCTTTAAGCAAAGGAGAGTGGGGTAACCCACTCTCTTGTTTTTAGCAAAATATAAAATGGAGGTAATCTGCTTTGGCTAAAGGAAGAAAAGCAACTGATATTGTAGAAGAACTGGCAAGACCTATTTGCGACCAGCAGGGTCTTATCCTGTGGGACGTTACTTTTGAAAAAGAAGGTCCGGACTGGGTTTTGAGAATTCTTATCGATAAAGACAACGAAGGTGTGTTTATCGATGAATGTGTGGCTGTGTCCCGTGCGGTTGACCCGCTGATTGACGAAGCTGACCCAATCAAACAGAGCTATAACTTTGAAGTTTCCTCTGCAGGTCTGGGCAGAAAACTTACCAAACCTTTCCACTTCGAAAAGAAAATGGGTCAGGTTGTTCTGGCACGTCTTATCCGCGCTGTTGACGGCGTAAAAGAAGTAAAAGGTACACTTACAGCTTATAACGATGGCGTTATCACAATCGAAAAAGAAGACGGTATTTCTATGGATGTCGTTGTAAAAGAAACATCCTATGTAAAACTCTGTGATGACGAAGGATTATTTTAGGAGGATAGATAAAAAATGAATAAAGAATTTTTTGAAGCCCTTGATATTATCGAAAAAGAAAGAGGCATTAAAAAAGAAGTTCTGCTGGAAAAAATTGTTAAAGCAATGGAAGTAGCAGTAGAAAAAGACCTGGGTATCGAAGGCAACGTAAATGTTACAGTTGACCACGAAAAGAAAAACTTCTCTGTAGCTGTTATGAAAACAGTTGTTGAAGATGTTTATGATCCAGATACAGAAATCTCTCTGGAAGATGCTAAAAAAATCAGAGCAAGAGTAAAAGTTGGCACAGTTCTGCCAATCCCACTTAAAACAAAAGATTTTGGCTACATCGCTATCGGTGCTGCTAAAAACGTTATTCGTCAGGGTATCAAAGAAGCTGAAAAAGCACAGCTGTTTGCAGATATGCAGGGCAAAGCTAAAGAACTGGTAACAGGTATTGTTCAGAGAATCAGCGAAAAGAGTGGCGCTGCTATCCTGCAGATCGGTTCCAACGAATTTGTTCTTCCTAAAGAAGAAATGATTCCAGGCGAAGAAATCAAACCAGGCGACCACATCAAAGTTTATGTTGTAGATGTTATCTCCACAGACCGTGGTCCAAAAATCATGCTGTCCAGAACACATCCAGGCTTTGTAAGCAGAATGTTTGAACTGGAAGTACCAGAAATCTACGACGGCACAGTAGAAATCAAAGCTATCAGCCGTGAAGCTGGCGCAAGAACAAAAATGGCAGTTTGGTCCAAAGACGAAAACGTAGATGCTATCGGCGCTTGCATCGGTACAAAACGCAGCCGTGTTGAAAATGTAATCGCACAGATCGGTGGCGAAAAAATCGACATCGTAAAATGGAGCGAAGACCCAGCTGAATTTATCTCTGCTGCTCTTTCACCATCTGCAGTTGTTAGCGTAGAAATCCTTTCACAGCAGCCAAAAAGCTGCCGTGTAACAGTACCTGACGAACAGCTCTCACTTGCTATCGGCAACAAAGGTCAGAATGCTCGTCTTGCAGCCCGTCTTACAGGCTATAATATTGATATCCATCCTGAAAGCGGCTACTTCGGCGAATAATAAGGAAAAGGAGTGACATTATGGCTATCAGAAAAATCCCACAGAGAAAATGCATCGGCTGTAACACTTCAAAAGATAAAAAAGAACTTATCAGAGTAGTAAGAAATGCCGAAGGCGAAATTTCCATCGATATGACAGGCAAAAAACCAGGCCGCGGCGCATATATCTGCAATGACATCAAATGTCTGAAAGCTGCCATCAAAGGCAAAAAGCTGGAAAAAGCATTTGAAACATCCATCAGCGCAGAAATTTATGCCCGTCTTGAACAGGAGATTACAGCAGATGAATAAACTTCTTTTTGCATTGTCCCTGGCAAAAAAATCCGGCAAGCTGGTTATGGGATTTGACGCTGTAAAAACAGCGGTTATCCACGGCACTGCCCATATCGTTTTACTGGCAGAAGACTTGAGCGAAAAAACAGTAAAAAGAGTAAATTATTTCTGTGAAGACCTCACAGAAGTTCACAATACAGGTCTTACCCAATTTGAGATTTCTCAGGTTGCAGGCAGACTGACAGGCGTTCTGGCAGTTACAGATGAAAATCTGGCTGTACTGGCAAGAAACGCACTTCAATAAGACAGAAGGAGAGTTGTAAATGGTAATTAAATATAAAGCAAGCGACCTTATATCTGATTTTAACCTCAACGCCAAAACAACACTGACACAGCTCAGCGAAGTTCTTGGTACAGAAATAAAAAAATCCACAGTTCTCACAGAAGAACAGGCAAACATCGCTTTTGAACTGTATTCACAGCAGGGCAAAATCGACAACATTGCCACATACCTTGATAAAAAAGAAGTAAAGGCTGAACCTAAAAAGGAAACAAAACCAGCTGCTAAAGAAGAAAAGAAAGCTGCTCCACGGCCTAAAAAAGAAGCACCTAAAGCTGATAGAAAACCAGCTAAAGATGCTCCAAAAGCTGACAGAAATGAAAGATCTGAACGCCCTGCAAGAGACAACAAAGACAGAAAAGATTTCAAACAGGACAACAGAAACAAAGACAGCCGCGATAATCGTGACAACCGTCAGCAGCCTAAAAAACAGGAAAATAAACCTGCTCCACAGCAGAAACCTGTTCAGCCAGCTGCAAAACCAGCACAGCCAAAGGCTCCACACAATCCAAACGAACCTCTGAAACGTGCAGACGGCACAGTTGTTGAAACAAAAACAAACAAAAAACCTAAAGTTGAAAAACAGGAAGTTGAAAAACAGGAATTTGTTACAGTTACAGTTGACACACGTCAGTCAAATGTAAATATGGACAAATTCAATGAAAAATATGACGAACTGGCAGGCACAAAGAACTATGGTGGCGGCCAGAGAAAAAATCAGCAGGGTGGCAAACAGAAGTTCGGCAACAAAAACAAACAGAACTCCAAAAACCCATATGCTAAAAAGAAACAGGAAACAGAAGCAGAAAAACTGGAAAGACTGCATCTGGAAAAAGCAAGAAAAGCACAGCTTAAAGTTCAGATTCCTGATGAAATCACAGTTGGCGATCTTGCTTCCCGTCTTAAAGTTACAGCCAGCGAAGTTATCAAACGTCTTATGATGCTGGGTGTTATGGCTTCCATCAGCCAGGTTGTTGACTACGACACAGCTGCTATTGTTGCAGAAGAACTGGGCGCAAAAGTAGAAAAAGAAGTAGTTGTAACAATCGAAGAAAGACTGTTTGAAGAAGTTGAAGACAGCGCAGACGAACTGGTTGAAAGACCACCGGTTATCGTTGTTATGGGTCACGTTGACCACGGTAAAACATCCCTGCTGGACGCTATCAGAAACACAAATGTTACTTCCGGCGAAGCTGGCGGTATCACACAGCACATCGGTGCTTACCAGGTAGTTGCAGGCGGCAAAAAAATCACATTCCTGGATACTCCTGGTCACGAAGCGTTTACATCAATGCGTCAGCGCGGTGCTATGGTAACAGATATTGCTATCCTGGTTGTTGCAGCTGATGACGGTATCATGCCACAGACAGTTGAATCCATCAACCACGCAAAAGCTGCAAACATTCCAATTATTGTTGCTATCAACAAAATCGATAAACCAACAGCTAACCCAGACAAAGTAAAACAGGAACTTACAGAATACGGCCTTGTTCCTGAAGAATGGGGCGGTGAAACAATCTGTGTGCCTGTTTCTGCAAAAATGGGTATCGGTATTGATGATCTGCTGGAAAACGTTAACCTGCTCAGCGAAGTTAACGAATACAAAGCTAACCCTAACCGCCGTGCAAAAGGTGCTGTTATCGAAGCTCGTCTGGACAAAGGTCTTGGCCCAGTTGCTACAATCCTGGTTCAGAACGGTACTCTGCACAAAGGTGATGTTCTTATCGCCGGTACAGCAGTTGGTCGTGTTCGTGTAATGACAAACGACAAAGGCGAAAGAATCGAAGTTGCAGGTCCATCCACACCAGTTGAAATCACCGGTCTTACAGAAGTTCCTGTAGCAGGTGACCTGTTCGACGCAGTAGAAGATGAAAAACTGGCAAGAGAACTGGCTGAAAAACGTATGCAGGCACTCAAGGAAGAAAAATTCAATGCTGTTCAGAAAGTTACTCTGGATAACCTGTTCAGCCAGATTGCCCAGGGCGAAATGAAAGAACTGCCAATCATCGTTAAAGCTGACGTTCAGGGTTCTGCAGAAGCTGTTAAACAGTCTCTGGAAAAACTCTCCAACGAAGAAGTACGTGTAAAAGTTATCCACGCTGCAGTTGGTGCTGTTAACAAATCCGACGTTATGCTGGCATCTGCATCCAACGCTATCATCATCGGATTCAACGTTCGTCCAGATGCTACAGCTAAACAGGATGCTGAACAGAACGAAGTAGAAATGCGTATGTACCGCGTTATTTACGATGCACTCAACGATGTTAAAGACGCTATGAAAGGTATGCTGGCACCTAAGTTCAGAGAAGTTGAACTGGGTCAGGCTGAAGTTCGTAACGTATTCAAACTGTCCTCTGCAGGTACAATTGCAGGCTGTTACGTTAAAGAAGGTAAAGTTGCAAGACACGCAAAAATCCGTGTTGTTCGTGACGGTATCGTTATCGTTGAAGATGAAATTTCTTCACTCAAACGTTTCAAAGACGACCAGAGAGAAGTTATGGCTGGCTACGAATGTGGTATCGGTCTTGAAAAATTCAACGACATCAAAGAAGGCGACATATTTGAATCCTTCATTATGGAAGAATACCGCGAAGACTAATCAGATTGCGTAGGGGATGGCCTGCCGGACATCCCGCTTCTTAAAAACTATAAAAATGTAAGGGCCGATGCCTTCATCGGCCCTTATTGATAACAGATTATTGCGGTAATATACCGCGTTGACAATAAATTACAGGAGGTTAATCACTATGGCTTCAACTAAAGTTGAAAGATTGAACGAAGACATCAGAAGAGAACTTATTTCCATTGTATCTCAGATGAAAGACCCACGTCTTGACTGTTTCCTTACAATCATGCGTGTAGAAACTGCTCCTGACCTTACAAACGCAAAAGTACACATCAGCGTTCTGGAAGGCGACGAAGCATGCGAAAATGCAATCAAGGCACTCAAAAAAGGCCGGGGCTTTATCAGAGGCGAACTGTCAAAACGCCTCCATATCAAACGCAGCCCTGAATTTACATTTGTAAAAGATGAAGGTGCAGCATATGCCCAGAAAATCAACGAGATATTAAGGGATATTAATAAAAATGACAACTAAAATTGATATACAGTCCACTGCCCGGATGTTGCTTGAAAAGGATAATATCCTTATTCTCTGTCACAAAAATCCGGACGGGGACACCCTTGGCAGTGCAGCTGCCCTTGCTCATGCTCTTGCGGGCATAGGCAAAAAGGCATATGTTTCTTGCCATAACAGAATTCCTGCAAAATACGATTATCTCAACATTCCTCTTGTGGAGGAAGGAGCGGAAATTGATTTTGTAGTTTCTGTTGATGTTGCAGGTATCAACCTGCTGGGCGACAGCCTTATGGAATACGCTCATAAAATAAATCTGTGTATCGACCATCACGGATCCAACGGCGAATATGCGGAATATCTCTGCCTCAAGGCAGACTATCCTGCCGCCGCACAGCTGATGTACGAAGTGCTCTGTGAAATGGGTTGTGAAATCACACCACATATTGCAGACTGTCTCTACACAGGTATTCTTACAGATACCGGCTGTTTCAAATATTCTTCCACCACACCTCTGACTCATATTATCGGTGCACGCCTTATGGAACTGGGCGCACAGCACACATTGCTGGTGGAAAAATTCTTTATGTCAAAAACAAGAAAAGCTGTACAGCTGGAAAGATATATGATGAATAATCTGGAATACTACTTTGATGACAGATGTGCCCTGCTTGTGCTTACACGTGAAGCTATTCTGGACATCCAGCCAGATCCTACAGACCTTGACGGCCTTTCATCAATGCCACGTGATTTTGAAGGTGTAGATATTTCAATCCTTATCCGTCCACTTCGTGAAGAAGGCAGTTACAAGCTGTCTATCCGCACAGGAGAAACAGTAGATGCCTGCGCAATTGCTTCAGCTCTTGGCGGTGGCGGTCACATCCGTGCAGCAGGCTGTGAAGTAATTGGAAGTATCGAAACAGTTAAAAAAGCAATTCTCAGAGAGGTGGAGAATACATTATGTCAGTAGACCGCAACGGTATTCTTATATTATTCAAACCTCAGGACTGGACAAGCTTTGATGTTATAGCCAAAGCACGCGGTATCCTGGGCACACGTAAAGTAGGTCATTCAGGCACACTTGACCCTATGGCCACAGGTGTACTGCCTGTGTTTATGGGCCGTGCCACAAAAGCTGTTGATATGCAGATCATCAAAGATAAAGAATATATTGCTACCTTTAAACTTGGCCTCAATACCGACACAGGTGATATAACCGGTGAGGTTATAAAGGAAAGGGAAGTGCTTTCCAAAAAGAATGATGTGCTGGCAGAAATGGAAAATTTCAAAGGCGAAATCACACAGTTGCCACCAATGTATTCTGCTGTAAAAATCAACGGTCAGCCACTTTACAAACTGGCACGCCGGGGTGTAGATGCTGCTCAGGTCGAACGCAAACCACGTCTTGCGGTTATTAAAGAACTGGAAATGCTGGAAGACGAAACCCTTTCAGCCAACGAATACAAAATCCGTGTTCTTTGCAGTGAAGGCACATACATCCGCACACTTGTAGAAGATATGGGCGAAAATCTTGGTTGCGGTGCAGTGCTTACATCACTTTCCCGTACAAAAGCCTGCGGCTACACTCTTGATGACTGTGTTACACTGCAGCAACTGCAGCAGGCACGAAACGACGATACCATCGACAGCCTGATAGTAAATACTGACACGGTATTTATGCATCTGGAAAGAATTGATCTTTCACCGGAGCTGGCAAAACGCCTGCTCAACGGTGCAAGAAGCCGTATCGCAAAAGCAGATGGCGACTACAGAGTTTATTACAAAGATAAATTCTATGCTATTGCAAATGTTACAGAAAAGAAAATGAGCGTTGTAAAACTTTTTGTTGAAAAGGAAAAGGAAATAATCTGATGCTTGAAGTTTACAATATTTCCTGGCGCAACACAGAAAAAACTGCTGTTGCTCTGGGGTATTTTGACGGCGTACACATTGCACACCAGTCTCTTATAAATCAGATGTGTGCCTACGCCTGTGAAAATAATCTGAAAAAAGCTGTTTTCACTTTTACAAAATCAGTTACATTGGGCCATAAAGGCAAGGATATTGTTACATCAGCCCAGAAACTTGATTTGATGAGAAATATGGGCATAGACTTGTTCTATTCACCTGATTTTCTTGATTTTTCATCCCTTACACCAGAAGAATTTGTAAAAAATATTCTTATAGATTCAATGGGTGCACAGGCTGTTTTCTGCGGAGAAAATTTCTTTTTCGGCAAAAACAGACGGGGTAACGTGCAGGTGCTTAAACAGCTGTGCGAAAAATACAATATTGTTTTTGTGCAGGCTGATACAGTTTGTTTCGATGGCGAAATTGTCAGCAGCACAGCAATAAGAAATGCACTGGCAGACGGCAACATAGAAAAAGCCTCTGCTATGCTGGGCAGACCATATGGTGTAAATTTCCAGGTACTGCACGGCAAAAAAATCGGCCGTACTATCGGCACACCTACAATAAACCAGGTGTATCCACCACATATGTGCAGCCCTAAACCAGGTGTATATATCACCTGTACCACAGTTAATGGCAAAAAATATCCGTCAGCCACAGGTCTTACCAACCGCCCTACAGTAAATGGCTCAGGCTATACATGCGAAACATTTATTCTGGGTTTTGAAGGTGACCTCTACAATCAGAATATTCAGGTGGATTTCTACTCCTTCCTTTTTGAAGCGAGAAAATTCGACAGCCTGCAGCAACTGGGAGATATGATTTATTCCAGTGCAGTAAAGGCAAAGGAATATTTGGAAAAAACTGGCATTTTAGCCAAATAATCTTCAAAATTTTTTATTATTCTACTTTACAAACAGGTCGAATAATGATATAATCTCATAGTGACCTATGAATCGGTACAGGGGCACAGCCGCGGGGCGGCACTCACCATACCCTATACTGAGTCTTGGGCAAATATATATTAAGAAAGGTGAAACAATTATGAACAAACAGGAAATTATCGCAAAATACGCAATGCGCGAAGGTGACACAGGTTCTCCAGAAGTACAGATCGCTCTGCTCACAGCAAGAATCAACCACCTGACAGAACACCTCAAAACAAACAAACAGGACCACCACTCCCGTCGTGGCCTCTTCAAAATGGTAGGTCGTCGTCGTAACCTTCTCGCATACCTCCAGAAAACAGATATCGAAAGATACCGTGCAATCGTTGCAAAACTGGGTCTGCGTAAATAATTCACATAGTCCAATAAGGCAGATGGCAACATCTGCCTTTAAGTCTATATTTTAAGCGAATATGGCAAGGGAGGATATTATATTTAGCAGTAATTTGAGTGTTTATCACATTGATAAATACTGAACTAATTGCTGAAAATATAAACTCTCTTGCCACCTGATAAAGAATTAAAAAAGGAGACAAAAAATGAGTTTTAGAGTATTTGAAACTATGTTTGCCGGCAGAAAACTTGTTGTTGAAACTGGCAAAATGTGTGCACTTTCTAACGGCTCCTGTCTGGTAAGATACGGCGAAACAGTTGTTCTTGCCAACGTAACAATGAGCCCATCACCAAGAGACGGCATTGATTTCTTCCCACTCTCAGTAGACTTTGAAGAAAAAATCTATTCTGTAGGCAGAATCCCAGGTTCCTTCCTCAGAAGAGAAGGCCGCCCAGGTGAAAGCGCAGTTCTGTCCAGCCGTGTTGTTGACAGACCAATGCGCCCACTGTTCCCAAAAGATATGAGAAACGATGTTTCCATCGTTATGACAGTTATGTCAGTTGAACCAGACTGCGATCCAGAAATCGTTGGTATGCTGGGTGCTATCATCGCAACTTGCATTTCTGACGTTCCATTCAACGGCCCAATCGGCGGTATCTCTGTAGGTCTGGTAGATGGCGAAATCGTTCTGATGCCAAACGCAAAACAGAAAGAAACTAACAAACTGGATCTTACACTTGTTTGCAGCCGCGAAAAAGTTGTTATGATCGAAGCTGGCGCTCACGAAGTTGACGAAACAACAATGCTGAACGCTATCAGAACAGGTCACGAAGAAATCAAAAAATTCATCGACTTTGTTGATATGATGGTAGCTGAAATCGGCAAACCAAAATACGAATTCCAGCACGTTGAAGTTGACCACGATATGTTCGAAGCTATCAAAAAATTTGCTCTGGACAAAGTGAAATTTGCACTTGATACAGATGACAAAAATGTTCGCGAAGCAAGACTGAACCCAATCTACACAGAAGTTCACGAAAAATTCGACGAAATGTACCCAGAACAGACAGGTATGATTGACGAATGCATGTACAAACTGCAGAAATTCGTTGTTCGCCGCTGGCTGCTGGATGAAGGCAAACGTGTTGACGGCCGTGGTATCAACGAAATCCGTCCACTGTCTGCTGAAGTTGGTCTGCTGCCAAGAGTTCACGGTTCAGGTATGTTCACACGTGGCCAGACACAGGTTCTCTCTGTTGCTACACTGGGCACAATGAAAGACGGTCAGCTGATCGACGGTCTGCAGGATGTATATGAAAAGAAATATATGCACCAGTACAACTTCCCACCATACTCTGTTGGTGAAGCTCGCGCTCCAAGAAGCCCAGGCAGACGTGAAATCGGTCACGGTGCTCTGGCTGAAAGAGCTCTGGTTCCAGTTCTCCCATCCCAGGAAGAATTCCCATACGTAATCCGTGTTGTTTCTGAAGTTCTTTCTTCCAACGGTTCTACATCACAGGCTTCTATCTGTGGCTCCACACTGGCACTGATGGATGCTGGTGTACCAATCAAAGCACCAGTTGCTGGTATCTCTGTTGGTCTTATCACAGAAGGCGACCGCTGGATGACAATGCTGGATATCCAGGGTCTGGAAGACTTCCACGGCGATATGGACTTTAAAGTAGGCGGTACACACAAAGGTATCACAGCTATCCAGGTTGATATCAAAGTTGACGGTCTCACATACGAAATCATCGAAGAAGCATTTGAAAAATGCCGCAAAGCAAGACTGCATATCCTTGATGATATTATGGCACCAGTTATCGAAGCACCAAGAGCAGAACTGTCCAAATATGCTCCAAAAATGAAGTCAATGAAAATTGACCCAGAAAAAATCAAAGATGTTATCGGTAAAGGCGGTAAAGTTATCCAGAAAATCTGCGCTGAATGTGAAGTTCAGATCGACATCGAAGATGACGGCAGCGTATTTATCTCCGGTCTGGATGCTAACAACCTTAACAAAGCTTACCATATCATCAAAACAATCGTAGACGATCCAGAACCAGGTTCAATCTACAAAGGCGTTGTTACAAGACTGATGAACTTTGGCGCATTCGTTGAAATCGCACCAGGTAAAGAAGGTCTGGTACACATCTCCAAACTGGATGAAAAACGCGTTGCAAAAGTTGAAGACGTTGTAAACGTAGGCGATGAAATTCTCGTAATGGTTACAGAAATTGACGACCAGAACAGAATCAACCTGTCCAGAAAAGATGCTATCGCAAAAATCAACGCAAAAAGAGAAGAAAACAAATAATCTCTGATAAAAGCCCTGCAGAAAACCGCAGGGCTTTGTTATTTCACAGATATATCATTGAATTTATTGTAATAAAGTATATAATGAATATATATATCAGATTTTGGAGATAAAAATGGAAAAGACTAAAAACACTAAACGAAACGGACTTGTAGCTTTAGCAGTATTGTCCCTGGTCTTTGTATTTATGATGGCAGGCTGTGTAGGCTCTGTAATCAGTGGCGGTACAGTACAGATGGAAGAATCACCTGATGAAAGCTTTGCGATAATCACAATTTCAGGCACTATACAGGCTGCGCCTGCATCGCCTGTGGATTCTTACAGCTACAACCATTCAAACCTTATGAATTATGTGGACAGTCTTATTGAAGATGAGACCAACCACGGCATCCTGCTTAAAGTGAACAGCGGTGGCGGTACAGTTTATCATTCTGATGAATTCTATCTTAAACTTATGGAATACAAAGAAAAGACAGGCAGACCAATCCACGCGTATTTTGAACAGACAGCTGCATCAGGTGCCTATTACATTTCCTGCGCCGCAGATTATATTTCAGCCAACAGAAACTGCCGCACAGGCTCTATAGGTGTAATTATTTCATACGTAAATATGAAAGGTCTGTATGAAAAACTGGGCCTGGAAGAAATCATAATTGCCACCGGTGAAAACAAGGCAATGGGTTCATCTGCAGGCACACTTACAGATGATCAGCGTGCCATCTATCAGTCAATGGTGGACGAAAGCTATGGCATTTTCACAGATATTGTTGCAAAATCAAGAAATATGGATATAGAAACTGTTAAAGTCCTGGCAGACGGCAGGGTGTATACAGCTACCCAGGCGGTTGAAAACGGGCTTGTTGACAAAGTGGAAGGATGGGAAGAAGCCCTTGCACTGATGGAAGAAAAAACAGGTGTGGAAGGCTATAAAAAACAGTTTGCTTCCTCAGCCACACTTTTGGATCAACTGCTTTATGGTGTTGGCCAGATAATGCCACAGAGCGATATGGAAATTATGGAAGAAATCACATCTTCACAGCTTTCCGGTGTGCCACTTTATATGATGGCAGACTGACTTTTTGCACATAAAAAACTATAATTTTTCAGCAGGGAAAGGCAATGTCTTTCCTTGCTTTTTTATATGGTAAAATGTTACTATTAAAATAGGTAAATACGTTTATTAATAAACTTTCAAGGAGGCTATAATGAAAAACCTTATTGTAGATATCGCTTCTTTGGGCCAGGACGCTCTTGTAAAAGCTCTTGAAAACAAAGAACTGAATATTCTTGGTGTAACAGTTTCACCAGACGTGGAAAACTATGATGATCTGTGCAACCTGAATATCAACGCTGTAAAAGCTGTAAAAGATGTGCCTGTTTTCAAAGGTGCACAGCGCCCAATGCTGCTGAAAGACTATATTGCAGGCAAAACATGCCCAGCTACAGCAACAGAATACACATTTGAAGAAAAACACGCTGTAAACTTCCTTATCGACAGCGCGAAAGAAGTAGAAGACCTGGAAATTCTTTGCCTTGGCACACTTTCCAACGTTGCCCTTGCTATTCTGAAAGATGAAGAAGCAATGAAAAATGTAAAGAGAATCTATATTGCCGGTGGTGCACTGCTGGGCTTTCAGACAACCACACCTACATCACAGCACAATATTCTTGCTGACGTTGAAGCTACCGAAACAGTTTTCAAAGCTGGTATCGATCTTACACTTATCCCTGCACACATCACAGACAATTTACCTATGACAGCACTTGATGTTGTTCTTGGTGCAGAATGTGACACCTGGGATGCATTCCTTACTGTAGATACAGGCATCGGTTTCACACGCGGCCAGACAATTATTGACCTTGCAGGCCAGAACCCTATCAATGGTTTCAGAGCAACAGGCAAGAGACACACAGTTATCACAGCTGTTAAATAATGGAGGTAATTATGAGAAGATTTATTATAGACACAGACGCCGCCAGCGACGACCTGGTTGCGTGTATACTTGCTCTCCGTGACCCTGGCTGTGTTGTAGAAGCAATCACAATCTGCGCAGGCGTTCTGGACCACGAAACAGCCAATATAAACGGACGTGTTGCTGTAGAAATTGGCAAAGCTGACCAGCCACCGGTTTATACTGGTATGACAAAACCTCTGTGGCGCGCTCCTATGACAGGTGAAAATGCCCACGGTAAAGATGGCCTTTCTGATGTTGGTCTTTCCAAAACAACCCTGCCTTTCACACCTGGCCACGCAGTTGATAAAATCATTGAACTTGCCCTTAAATATGATGACTTGGAAATCATCACTCTTGGCCCTATGACAAATATCGCTATGGCAGTAATGCTGAACCTGGAAGCTATGAAACGTGTTAAACGTATCTGGACAATGGGCGGTCAGTATCAGATGCCTAACCCAGTTACACCTAATGCTGAATACAATATCTGGGTTGATGCAGAAAGCTGTGATATCGTTCTTCAGAGCGGTATTCCTGTAACATTTGTTCCGCTGGATGCCTGCTATGGCGTTGCAGAAGTAGACAAGGAAGACAGAGAAAAACTCCTCAGCTATGGCACAGAATTCGGTGATTTTGTAGTTAAAGCAAACTCCAAACTGTTGCAGTTCAACATCGATTTCTACGGCAAGGATATTATCAGCCAGCCTGACCCAACAGCTGTTGCAGCTGCCCTTTGCGAAGGTGTTGTTCTTGAACAGCGCACCTGCACAGCACGCTGTGAATCCAAATCTGAACCAGGCTACGGCCAGATCGTTTATGATTTTGACAGCAAAGAACCACACAACGTTACAGTTGTAACCAAGTTTGACGGCGTTAAATTCAAAAACTATCTCCACAGCACAGCAGCACAGAAAAGATAAAAATCAAAACCACCAGCAAGCTGGTGGTTTGCACAAGCCCTATAAGGGCGTACTACTGACTCACCTCTCAAGAGGTGTTGAAAATTCATCAACTGCATTACGCGCACTGCAACCACTAAAGTGGTAATATGTCATTCTGAGCGAGTGTAACGAGTCGAAGAATCTTTGCTCTACAGCTTTCTGTAGAGCAATTATTTTTATGTTTATTTAATTGCAAAGATTCCTCGCTTATGCTCGGAATGACATTTCGCTTCGCTTAATGCTTGAAGCTAAAGCATTTTCCACCAGCTAAGCTGGTGGTTGTCTGTATACAAAACAACTCCCCTTATGATTCATAAGGGGAGTTTTGTGGTTATACGTATAAATTGATTATTAGATAAATTGGAATTTGGCGAATAGATAAAGATAAAAAGAAAGCCTCCCATACTTGTAGGGGAGGTGGGCGAAATCAAAGATTTTGCTCGGAGGAGTTGCTGGACTATTAATCTGTGGTTATGCGATTCTTCAAGGCTACGCCTTTCAGAATGACACCCCCTCAGTCATTTCCAGCAAAAATGACAGCTCCCATTGCACAGGGGAGCTTTTTGTTGTGTGTTAAATTGGAATTGGATTAACAGTTTTGGGAATAAGAATTATCACTTCAAATTCTTTTGATAGAAGGAAAAACCATCCTCTTGCTTCAGCTCAATATACCCTAACTTCTTATAAAACGAATTTGTTCTAACATTCCAAATCGGTGTATCAAGGTTTATTTCCTTCACATTAGGATATGTTTTTTCCACCAGCTCCATTAAAGCGATGCCATACCCTTTTTTGTGATGCAAACTGTCTACAAATATTCTTCCAACATATAAGGATTCTTTATTTTCGCTAAGAAAAAGAATTGCTCCGCCGATGAGCACATCATCTACGGTTGCTTGGAACAAATGTCCCTCATTTAACATTTGCGCATGCCAGATAACTGAATCATATTCAGGTGGATAGTCCCCAACTGCGCCTCCTACTGCTACATCTGTATCAAACGCTCTCTTTGATATAGCGACAATTCTTTCTAATTGCATTCTTTCCGCTTTCATCAATTTCATATACCGCTACTCCATAAATTCTTCTTATCTTTTCGACCTATTCAAATTTTCCTAACAGCATTATATCAAATTGTTATATAATTTTCCACCGACAAAGCTATCTGTATTATCATAGTCTAAGAATTTATTAAACAATAAAACCCCGACCTGCAGTCGGGGTCTTACTTTGTTTATCTTCTGTTTTTTTCTGCAATTTTCAACGCCTTTACCAGCGGCTGTATCATTGTACTGCACAAAAAATTACTTGTGCCGTGAATAAAATCCCAGGGCAGGCCTGCAATTATCCAGGCTACCATACTTTTGTAATTCAGCCCAAAGAGAAGCGCCTGGGCAGGGGCATACAGTATGCCATAGCAATATCCGTGCAGGGCACAGACAATCATATACAGTATGTTTTTTGCTTTCTGCGGCAGCTTTTCGGGTATCAGCATCACAGCGGCCCACAGCACAGCCCATATGTATAGATATGCCAGCCACCAGGTGCCAAATCCAGAAAAAATACCGGTTAAAAGCACAAATATGTAGATAGGGTACAGTGCTTTTTTTCGGTATACAATTGTAAAAGTTACTACAAAAGTGCCCAACAAATGCACATTAGGCAAAGCTTCCATTATCAGCTTGGATGCATACATCATCGTGCCCAGCAGTGAAAAAACAGCCATTTCTCTGGCGGTCAGTTTCATTATTTTTCCACTTTCAGTTCGTAATTGGCACCTGCCACAACATCAGTTGTATCCACACCGGACATTGCATATTCACCGTCGATATAAAATGCCCAGTATGTGCCGTCCTGCTCATAAATTGCAACAATGCCGTTAACTTCGGATATATACAGCCCATATGGTCCTTCTTCACCGTAGATAATTTTTACATCCTGCAGTGCCTGGCCTACAGTTTTGCTGTCTGTCTTAACTGTAAATTTTTTGCTGTTACCATCTTTGTCAGTAACTGTAAGAGTGAATTCTGTTTCACCTTCACCGATTACTGCACCATCTTCATACACCTGTGTAAATTCCATCAGGTTATTTGTTGGTTCTTTTTCCTGCTGCTGTCCGCAACCGATTGTAAAAAGTGCCATAGCCACAATCAGCACTGTACAAAGGATTCTGGACAAAGCAGTTTTAAACTGTTTTGTTTTCATAAATGTTTCTCCTTTATATTTTGTTTTGTTTTTTTACTGCCTCCGGCACTCGCGGAACTGTGCAGTTTTATCGCTCGGATATTCCGGCTGTACACTTTTCACCCGTCTTCTCAGCTTTTGCCAATGACCAGTCCCTGCTGTGGCGCAGGCAAGGGCGAAAATATATGTGTATTACGGCGGCGGGCCCGCGCAGGTTTTTCACCTGCTTCCCCGAACATAACAAGTATATCATTTTTAGATGTTTATAGCAATAAAAAGCTGGCATCACTTGGATGCCAGCAGTTTTAATATGGTTTCGTAGTTTTCTGCTTTATGGGGGAAAACACAGTCAGAGCAGTCTTTTATTTTTGCTCCGTTTACTATTATGTACCTGGGAGTGCCTGGGCACTTGTCCTTTGAATACAAAGGACAGAAGCAGAACAGGCAGTTCAGCGGAAAATCTGCCTTGTGACAAGGGTAATATTCGCACCGTGAGTTGTTAAAAAATTTGTAGCTGTTATCCATATTACAATCCCAGCTCGGCAGGAGTTCTCAGTTTCTGATGTTTGAAGATAGGCACATTATAATGTGCACCCAGCTGTCTTACCAGGTCTTTGTAACAGCCCTTCATTTTGTCGTGGAAGAAAATTGCCTCTATGCCACCTTCAATTGCATCCACACATCTGCAGGCACGGGCAAAGCCTTCCTCATTTTCATACTGACCGGAAACAAGCCATTGGTTTGCGATAATGTGGGACACGCCGAATGTTTCGTTTTCGCCCCACTGTGTAAACACAGCCTGGGCAAAGTTTGGTTCAAAGTGTACACCGCCTACACAAAGGATGTTGTGCACTTTTGCGCCGTCATCATCAAAAATATGAACAAGACTGCGGGCGAGGGCACGGCAGGCCTCTTTGTTGTTCCAGCACATTTCGCTGGAACCTACTTCAATATCCAGCATAGGTACAGGGAACTGCAATAGCAGGGAAGCATCGCCCTGGCCGTTGTGCACACCGGACCAGTGTGTAGCTTCTGTTACTACGCTGTATTCTTCAAGACCCATTTCTACACGGTTTCTTTCATATGCCATCATAAGATTTCTCATCAGTCTTGGCTTTGCGCCGCCATAGCAGCCACTGTCCACATCTCCAAGAGAGTGTACAGTCAGCACATTGTCAGGTGCGTTTGTGCCTTCGTGCCAGGTTACCATTGCAGAAATATCACAGTCAGCAAAATATTTGTTCATCAGCGGAAGATAGCGTGGATAATCTACACATACGGCTATATCGGTAGGAGCAAAGAAAAATTCATTTTTACCGTCAGAGTATTTCATTACCTCCTGGCCGTCAAAATCCCAGCCGGTTGGCTCTGTAAAATAACCCTCTTCTTTCAGCATATCCCATACAGTATGTGAAACATGGCCATAACCTCTGTTTGTATTCAGAAAATAAACAGCTTTCATAACAATCCCTCTTTTATGAATTAATAATTCAATTATATAATCATTTTACAAAATAAGCAACAAAAAAGGACAGTTTATAACTGTCCTCTGTTTTTTATTATTCTTATGTCATCACCAACAAAGAAAAAGGTGTCACAGCTTCCCATAAGGCGGGAAGATATTTTTTCACCATATCTTTTCTGCAGTCCTGCCTGGGATGTGATGTTTGATGTGTAGATGCAAGGTTTTCCACTAATCATTCTTGTGTTTACGATGTTGTACAGAACACTCAATGAATAGTTGGTAATGCTTTCAGCACCCAGGTCATCAAGTATAAACAAATCGCAGTTCAGAATATCGCTGATCACATCTTCATCTGTAAATCTTGCCTGCTCGATTTTGCTGAACAGACTCTGTGATGATGAGTACATTACAGTGTATCCGTGGGACATAACCTCGTTTGCAATAGAACAGGCCAGATGGGTTTTACCCAGCCCTGCGCTGCCCAGCATCAGCAGGCTTTTGTTATCTGTGGAAAAATGCTGTGCATATGCCACACAGTATTCATAAATCCGCTTCATATGGTTGTAAGGCACTATCATTGTGCCATTGGATAATTCTTTTGCTTTTTTTGGATAGTAATCCAGTTTGAAACCGCTGAAATCAGCCTGAGGTGCAGGGGAAAGCACAGTCAGGAATTTCTGTCGCTGTCTTGTGATTTCTTCCTTCATACATTGGCAGGTTTTGCCGTTTATAAAGCCGGTATCCTTGCATACAGGGCAGAAATATTCCATTTCCAGATCTTTTTTGGAAAAGCCGTTTTCTTTCAGCAGTCGTGTGCGCATATCATCAAGATTATCCATTTCCCTGCGCAGTTTTTCAGCCTCCTGCTTGTTTTTTCCAAGAACGGCCAAAGTATAGCTGGCTCCCAGGTGATTTATTTCATCAGTCAGCTGGCTAACCTGTGGAACTTTTTTGTTTATTTCATCCTGTTTTGCAAAATATTTTGCACGCATGGCAAGCCTGCGGTTTTCCAGAACAGAATAGGCGTTGTTATAGCTTTCGCCGCTCATAAATTACTCTCCTTTGTTGAATACAGGAACAATATTCATACCTTTAAGAATAAGGTCGTTGTCATCATCGATATTTTTGCCACTGAGATTGTTGAAACTGAGTTCCTGCTGTATGTCAACCACAGTTTTATAGCCTTTCTGTGACCAGGATTTCAATATGCCGTTGCAATATCTTATGCTTGCATTGCCCTGGGCAGTTTCAAAGGCTGATTTTATCATATCCACATCCATTTCAAGGCTTTCGTACCAGCCATTGATAATTGTTTTTTCGCTGGAAGTCAGCTTTTCGCAATCCATACCAAAAATACTGCACACTTCACTGTATGCTTTTTCCCTGGCATCGTTTATGCGGATATGTTCTTCTGCCTTGTCTGCAGAAGTGATACCTTTCTTTTCGAAAAGGTTGCTGATAACCCTGGCGGTATAGGCAGGACCTTTTTGCAGCGGTGCATAATAGCCCGTAAGTATAAGTATAACGTCAACCGGTATATTATCCAGAAGATAAAGGCTGATAAAAGTATTTGTATCTTTTTCATTAATGGCCTGGCCGTATATTTTTTGCAGCCGGTTTACCATTATTTCGATTTCTGGATGACTGTCGGATACAGCCAGAATATCCCGTGCAGACAGCCTTTTTTTCTTTTTAGGCTTTGCCAGCTGTTCATCTTCAGCCATTATTATGCCTTTGTCTGTCCAATACAGCAGGCTGGACTGAACACTTGCCATGGAAATATCCAGATTTCTTGCGATGTCCAGCGTGTCAATTTCACCTTTGTTCAGTACATAAAGGATAACTTTCAGATCGTTTTCCTTTGAACTATATAAATTTTCAAAAACAGCCATAGGAACCTGTGGTCCTATGACTGCCTGTTTGAGAAGATAAAACTTCATTATTTTTTCCTTTTTGTAATTTTTGCTGCTTTTGTACCGAGACTTGATCTTTCAAAGAAAACATAAATCATAATACATGCACAAATGCCGCCTGCACAGTAGAACAGGAACAGTGTAAGGTTGAAAACTTCCAGATCAAGATTCAACAGTCCGTTACCGCCAGCAGAAAGAACGAAAGCAAGAAGTACGTATACACCGTAAGTAATGCCTACTTTTACAATGGATTTAAGCTTTGTCCATTTGCTTACAAGAAAAGCAATTGCAGAACAGCAAATCAAAGCGTTTGTGAAACCGGCAATAGCGTAAGCTGTAAATGCGTTCATTTTAATCCTCCTATATATAATAAACTTAAATTATAAACTCGTATAAACTCTATTTTATATTTTTTTTAATCATATGTCAATTATAAAAAGGCAATTAAACTGTGTATAATTCAGCATAAAAAAATACAGCAGGATCTATAGTGATTAAATCACAAAAATATTGAAAAAAATTGGTTATTTTGCTAATATATTATCATCAAACAGTATGAATTCAGAGGAGTTATAAATATGGAATATACAAGAAGACACAGAGGTGTTTGTTCAAGAGCATCAATGGTTGAAATCAACGAAGACGGCATCATCACAGATGCAAAAATCATCGGCGGTTGCGACGGTAACACAAGAGGTCTGTCACAGATCGTTGTAGGTTTGCCAGCAAAATTCGTTATCGAAAAATGGAAAGGCACACCTTGCATGTTCAAACCAACTTCCTGCCCAGACCAGTTTGCTATCACAATTGAAGAAGCACTGGCAAAAATGGAAGAAGAAAAAGCAGCAAAAGCTTAATAGAATTTTAAAAGCGGTCTTTGACCGCTTTTCTTTTTTATATGATATAGTGTATAATCAAATAAAATAAATTCAGAACAAGGAAAATAAAATGAAATACAGAGTAATGTTTGTCTGCCACGGCAGGATACCAACCGACCCTCGAAAAAGCCTTTAAAATCAACGTTTTTCGGCACTCAAGACCCCTCAAGTACGCCATTTTGTACGCCAAATTTTTTCAAAGCCCCGATATGAAAATTACATGTTTTGAACCGATTTTCGCCGTGAAAAGATAAAGATTTACGGAGGAAAATACAATGAAGAATCAGAAAAACTGTATGCCTGTAGGAGACTATTTCATTCCTGCAATTGAATTGGAACCAGTGGAAGATAAGGTGCTGAATAAGTATGGACGGATGCGCAGAGCATATCTGCGGGAGCAGAAGCCGATTGTGTTTGATGATCTGGTGCTGACGGAACAACTGTTTCCGCATCTGTATGAGATGCAGGAGATAGCAAAGAAAAGAGTGGAAGTGATTATGGCAGGACTGATTGAAAAGAATCCGGCACCGGATAAGGAAACGGACGCTATGGCATGGGCAAGGCATATGAATATGCTGAAAGCAATGGCGGAGGAAGCAGTGGTTAGAGAAGTGATTTATACATAATGTGAAATGGAGCCAGCTCGGAAACGGGCTGGTTTCTTTATCGCAAAATTGCCGTATATAATGCTTTTTTTGTTGAAAAATGTTATAATTAAACTAAATATGAACATTCCAGGTTTATGGATAAATACAAGAAAAAGAGGAGTATCATAGATGTTATATACATTGTTAACAGTTGCGGCAGAACCAGTAGAGCAAAACAAGGCTATGAACTTTGAAAGCATTTTAGAAGCTGTTAATGAAAGTTGGTTTGGAAGTCTCGCTGAATTTATAGGAAATGTGGCGACTTATTGGCCAGCCGTAGTGTTTGTAGTAGTATGTGCTGTTTTATTACTGACTTTTGAACGAAGAATAAATCGTAGCAACAATATATTGGTAGAAACATTGTCTAAAAATGGTAAATATATTAAAGGGTTGTTTGTAGAGTTAAATGATACAAAGGAATTATTGCGCTATTTTACAAACGATCGTAAATGGAAGAACAGAATAGTAAAAGATTATAATCGTTTGTTTGATGATGAACATGGATGTCTTTTAGAAACTATTTATCAAAAGTATGATGTCCATTTTTCTTTGTCGAGAAACATAACCGCAGATGAATTATATAAAGAGATTTCTAAGACTATAGATTTAATGAAAAATATTCGTTCAAGGAAATGCGAAGTTCTGGAAGAATATGAATCTACAGCTCATTTATTTGAGGTATACGCTTATAGATATATTGAAAATTTGGAAAAACTGTTGGTACGTTCAGAGTTTGTAAGAAGATCATACATCGTTATGACCGGCAGTGCTGGAAATGGAAAAACTAATCTTTTGTGTAATTTGACGGAAATGTTAGTTTATTCTGGAAAGTTGTGCATTTTTATGAATTCAAAAGATATAAAGAGCGACATCAATGAATATTTCGAGAAGAAAATAGTTATTAATGAGCGGGTTGGTTTTAAGGTTTATTGGAAAATTCAAATGTTTCTTTGTAGAATGTTACGTAAAAAAGTATATATCATACTGGATGCAATAAATGAAAATGAAACAATGGAATTTATGGAATCACTGCCAAACTTCATTGATAACATGTTGAAATATCAAAATGTCAGAGTAATTGTTTCCTGCAGAAGCGAATATTTTGATTTAAAATATCGGAAATATTTAGTGGATGAAGTGGCGAGCGATGTTTATTGTTATGATATTATGAGCGAAACGTATTCATCTGTGGCCAAAGAAAGGATGTATAGAAATTACCGAAGTGCTTTTAATTTTACTGGTGAAGTATCACAAGAGGCTAAGGATAAATTATTTCAACAATTACTGTTGATGAGAATGTTTTTTGAGGTTCATAGAGATAGCAAGGCAAATATAATTAGTTTAAATAAATATGAAATTTTTCAAAAGTACATCGAAGTTATAACTGGAAAGGAAAAAAGAGAATGTAATGCCTTTTTAGACAAAGTTATTGCGGTGATGTGCAGCAATAAAGAATATTCATCTGTAAGACTTTCTTTGCTTAACGAAGATAATAATTTGTCAGAAAAAGTTAAAGAATTTATGGATGAATCCATTTTGCTGAGCAGAAAATTAATTCTCCATCAAAATTCGATTAGAGAAAAAGAAGACGAAGAAATCTATTTTGTTTTTGATGAGATGAGGGATTATTGTATTGCAAAATATGTGCTGAATAAAATGTGTGATTCAGCAGATATGCCTGTTGAAGATGATATTATGACATATATGGATAGTTTGATAGCCGAAAAAGCTGTGTGTACAGAGGGGGTTATTAATTATATTTATTGGTATTACAAAAAACAAGGAGATGTAACTGCGTGTAAAAGAATTTTAGATAGATTTATGAAACAGCATGATCAATCACTGGAATCATATGGTATGCATAGAGAAAAAGGTTTGAATAGCTGGGGATTGAGAGTTATTTTTGAGAACGGCGATCCTTTGATGGTATATGAGAAGGAATATGTGAGATTCATTGTTTTGGAGAATCCAGGGAATGAGCTTTCAAGATTGTTTGAATTTATAATCCTCCAAGAATTGAAAAACGGTAGTTATACTCTGGAACTGTTTTTTGAGATACTATTTAGTATTCATCAAACAAAGCAGTTTTGCAATATCTTAAAAGGAACGGTGGCTTCCTGGTATAGGGATGGTATTACAACTAAAGATTTTAAGAGGATTGATAAAGAATTGCTTAGAAATAATCCGGCGGGTTGTAAAAGATTTAGAAGTTATGTTTTCTTGTTTTTACATTTCTTAAACTGGGAAAATAAAGAAAAAACAGAAGATTATTTTATGCATGTATACGATGAAGAACTGATTAAGAGTGATTTAAAGAGAAAAATATATTTTATTGAAGAAGGTGAAGATGATGAATCTGAAATTTAATAATTTTTTATTCTTTAACAAGAACGAGGTCGGAACACGAAGAAGACTCTTGAGAAGATATAAAATAAAAGCAAATTCATATGCAGGCAAGGTAATATCACGTATCTATGATTCTTATTTTGGGAACGCAACAAATATAAAGAGAGAATTTTCTCGATATTATAAAAAAGAGTTTAAAACATGCGAAGAATATTTAATATGCAAATTTAATATGTCAGAAGATTTAGCAAGAAGAGTTTGTAATGAAAAGAGATATTATGTAGATCTGAGTTGGAAGGGGGACCAAGTTGGATATGCATTTTCACATGATGATGAATTGAAAGAACAGTTTTGGGGCTTTGTAGGAGGGATAGAATATGAAGATTAGAGTGGGTTATGTCACGAATAGTTCTTCAACCAATTTTCTGATATTATCTAAAGAAGAACTGACTTCAGAATATCTTTATAAAAAATTAGGTTTTAAGAAAAACTCGCCGATTGAAAAGGAAGCAATGGAACTGTGTGAGAATATTTTATATGCTACGCAGGGAGGATTGAGATATTTTGATTTGGATGAAGTTAATTTTGATAATGTAAAAGAGGTTTTTGGGGAAGCAGCTGCATATAAATTCCAAAAATATAAAAAGAAAGGTTATAAAGGATATATGGGGTATACAAATAGTGACGATGGAACATTAACAGGATTTTTTACTACGGATAGTTTTGAGATCGAAGAAAAAGGTTTTTATGTTCATGCAAGAAACTGTATGTGGTGATAAAAATGATTTATTACGAAGATAAGAAATACCATTTTTTTGAGCTTTTTAATGAAAAAAACGGAACTTTAATTAGAAGTAATGTTTTTGGAACTGATTTAGAAGCTACTATGCGTTCTTTTCCCGAATTGATTGATATTGGTATAATGGGAAGTTGCGAAGCGGCTAAATACGGAATCTGTAAAGTTGCTGGCGTTGATTGTTATCAAAATGCAATCGGTTCAAATAGAAAGAATATGGCATTAGATGATTATATCTGTATTTTAGAGCAGAGTAGAGATAAGGTTTTTCAGGTTGCATTAGGAGGAGCAGGCGATCCAAATAAACATGAGAATTTCGAGGAAATATTGGCTGTCACAAGAACGTACAATATTGTTCCAAATTTAACAACAAGTGGATATAATATTACGGATGATGAAATTAATAACATCAAGAAGTATTGTGGGGCTGTTGCGGTATCATTTTATTCTCGCTTGATTGATGGTGAAAAAGAATCCAATCAGGTTACAATTGCAGCAATAAATAGGTTTGTTGCTGCAGGGTGTGAGACGAATATTCATTGTGTTGTTTCGGATGATAATATTGATGAAATTACTTATAGATTAGAAAGAGATTTATGGCCACAGTCAATTAACGCAATCATATTCATACTATATAAACCGGTAGGGTTAGGTATTGATAAAAAGAAAGTAAAACGGGATCAACGATTATTACGATTTTTAAGTGTAGCTGTAAGAAGAAAGCATCCTTATAGAGTTGGATTTGATACATGTTTTACATCTGCATTGGTTAAATATTGTGACACTATAAATACTTCATCTGTAGATGCGTGTGAAGCTGCGAAGTTTTCTATGTACATTGATTCTGAAATGAATGCATATCCATGCTCGTTTGATAATCAAGCAGGCAAATACAAGGAGTCGTTACGAAATAAAACAATTACTGATGTATGGAATGGAGAAGTTTTTGAAGCATTTAGAAATGTAAAAAAAGAAAAATGTGTAGATTGTAAATCTAATAAAATATGTGATAATGGTTGTAGGTTACAATTGGGCATTGATTTGTGCTAAATTTGCGGAAAAAGAGCGTTTGATTATATCTCAAATGCTCTTTTTGTGTTTGATTCAATGCCGGGAACGGCAAAAATAAAAATATTATATCATATAAAAGTTTGATATATTGCCGATAATGTGGTATACTATATCATAGTAGAGTGTAAATTTAGATTTGATTTATAACGGAGGAGAGCAGATGCGATACCTTTCAGTTACTGAAATAGCGAAAAAATGGGATGTGTCGGAACGCAGTGTCAGAAATTACTGTGCTCAGGGACGTGTGAATGGTGCGTTTCTTACCGGCAAGACTTGGAATATCCCTGAAAATGCTGAAAAGCCGGAGCGATCCAATAAAAAGAAAGAACAGTCGATTACATTACTGGATATTTTGCAGGAGCAGAAAGCAAGCAAGTATTCCGGTGGTATTTACCACAAAACACAGATTGATTTAACATACAACTCCAATCATATCGAAGGCAGCCGTCTGACACACGATCAGACCAGATATATTTTTGAAACCAACACCATCGGTGTAGAAAAAGAAGTGTTAAATGTGGACGATGTGATTGAAACAGCAAATCACTTCCGTTGTATTGATATGATTATCGACAATGCGAAAGCGGCACTGACAGAGAAGTTTATCAAAGAGCTTCATCTGATCCTGAAGAATGGAACCAGTGATTCCAGAAAAGATTGGTTCGCTGTAGGTGATTATAAAAAAATGCCGAATGAGGTCGGTGGTATGGATACCGCACTTCCAGAAGAAGTTACTGATAAAATGAAAGCCTTGCTGACAGAATACAATGGAAAAGAAGAAAAGACTTTTGAAGATATTCTGGACTTTCATGTGAAGTTTGAGCGAATTCATCCGTTCCAGGACGGTAATGGCCGTGTGGGCAGACTGATTATGTTTAAGGAATGCCTGAAATACAATATCGTTCCGTTTATCATCGAGGATAATCTCAAGATGTTCTATTATCGAGGATTGAAAGAATGGAACAATGAAAAAGGCTATCTGACAGATACCTGTCTGACAGCACAGGATAAATATAAAGCGTATTTGGATTATTTTAGGATTGCTTACTAAAAGTTTCTAAAGATTTAAAAGATTATCCCCAAATGTCAATTCGCCCATTTGAAAATAGTTTAAAGGGCAAAAGTTGCATTTTAGATTACAGAGGCATTAGTTGATAGATAAGAGGAACAATTATGACTGGTGAAAAATTTACATTAATGCAGTATTCAGTCCATGCAATTCTTGGACTGATTGATGCAGAAGATTTTGTTATACCTGAAATTCAGCGCCCATTTGTATGGAAACGCAGTCAGGTTAGAGATTTAATAGATTCTTTATACAACGGATATCCTACAGGCTATATTATTACTTGGAAGAATCCAGATGTAAAAACAAAAGATGGCGGTAAAGCGAACGGAAAAAAAGTGTTGATTGATGGTCAGCAAAGAGTAACTGCGTTAATGGCTGCCATATCTGGAAAAGAAGTTCTGGATGATGATTTTAACAAAGAAAGAATTAAAATAGCATTCAATCCGTTGACAGAAGATGAAACAAAAAGGTTTGCAGTACAGGATGCTTCTCATTTAAAAGATAAGAAATGGATTCCGGATATTTCTGTACTATTCTCAGCTGGCTTTAAACAGAGAGCTTTTGAAAATGAGTATGCAAAAAACAATCCAGATGTGGATTTAGATGAGCTTTCTGAAACATTAACAAAGCTAAAAAGCATTGCCAACAGACAGATTGGCGTTATTGAACTGGATGCAACTTTGGATATTGATGAAGTAACAGAAATCTTCATTCGCATTAACTCTAAAGGCACTGCTTTAAGCCAATCCGACTTCGTTATGTCTAAAATGGCTGCGGATTCAGTACATAATGGCAGCTTGATGAGAAAGACAGTGGATTATTTCTGCCATTTAGCAGTAAAACCGGATTTTTATGCTCATTTGGTTAATGACAATGAATTTCAGGATTCCAAATATGCGGATAAAATCAAATGGTTGGCAAATGATTATGATGATATCTACGATCCGGATTATGGTGATATGTTGAGGGTATCTTTTATGCATCAATTCAGGCGTGGTAAATTGGCTGATTTGGTGAGCTTGCTGTCAGGTAGAGATTTCATTACAAAAGAATTCCGTGATGATATCGTAGAAGAATCCTATAAAAAATTGGATGGCGGTATCATGAACTTCATTAACAAATATAATTTTGCACAGTTTATTATGGCAATCAAAGGTGCTGGTTTTGTATCAAGTAAACTACTTAATTCAAGAATGACCTTGGATTTTGCTTATACACTGTACTTAATGTTGTTAGACGATCCAGAAATTCCTAATGCACAGATTAAACGATATGTGCAGAAATGGTTTGTTCTTTCAACTTTAACATCCAGATATATAGGTTCGCCAGAGACGCAGATGGATAGGGATATGAGAAATATTGGCGAAAAGGGATTCTTAAAATTCCTTGCCGAAGTTGAAGCATCTGCATTATCAGAAAGTTTCTGGACAGTTACATTACCACAGTATTTGGAAACATCCTCGATTAACAGTCCTGCTTTCAATACATTTTTGGCAGCGCAGATTAACCGGAACTGTAATTCATTGCTGATGAAAGGTACGAAGATTTCAGATTTGATAACAATATCTGGAGATGTCCACCACATCTTCCCTAAAGCTTATTTAAAGAAGAATGGTGTAACGGCAAAGACAAAATACAATCAGGTTGCAAACTATATTTATTTGGATACACAGGTAAATAAAGCTATCAGTGATGATGCACCGGCTACATATTTTACAAAAGTTAAAGAACAATGTGTAACAAAAGATATTGTTTTTGGTAACATTTCTACTGAAGAAATGCTTGCCGAAAACCTGAAGGAAAACTGTATTCCTAATAATATTTTTGAAATGACCGTAGAAAAATATGATGATTTCCTTCAGGAGCGCAGAAAATTGATGGCAAAACTTATTCAAGGATATTATGAAAATCTGTAATGTAAAAAAAGAAGATAAGGATTAGGAAAAATGGATATAACGACAAGAACAAAAATAGATGCAATTTGGCAGGGCATGTGGGATAACGGAATGGCTGATGCCAAAACCAATATTACACAGATTACATATTTGCTTTTTATCAAAATGTTAGATGATGCCCAGATTAAGAAAGAAGCCAATGCCAATGCCTTTGGTGTAAAAGTTAAGACCCCGACTTTCCCTGAAGGAACTTTTGCAGAAGATAAAGATGAGGATGGTAATATCATTGATATTATTACATATGAGGATTTGAGATGGCATAATTTCGTACATTTTTCAACAGAGAAAATGTTTCATGTAGTTAAGGACTGTGTCTTTAAATTCATTCGTGAAATGCACAATGGTGAAAATAATGCGTTTTCAAGATTTATGTCAGATGCGAAAATTGATATTCCAAGTGGAAAAATTCTTGAAAAGGTAATCCGTGGCTTAAACGATGATGAACTTAACCTTGATAATAAAGAAATTATGGGGGATGTTTACGAATACTTGCTTGCCAAGTTATCTGTAAACGGTACAAACGGTCAGTTCCGTACCCCTCGTCATATCATCAATATGATGGTGCAGATGATGCAACCGAAATTGGGTGAGAAAATTTGTGACCCAGCCATGGGTTCTGCTGGTTTTTTGATGGAATCTGCAAAATATATTTCGGAAAATCAAAAGAGCGAACTTAACAAAAAAGAGAACAGGTATGCATTCAATAATGAAATGTTTTATGGAAATGAAACTGATCCTGATATGCTTAGAATCGGTACAATGAATATGACATTACACGATGTTTCGAATCCACAGATTTATTATAAGAATTCTCTTACAGATGATAATAAAGATGAATTCAAGTATGATCTGATTTTAGCAAATCCTCCGTTCAGCGGTTCTCTTGATGCAAACGATCTTGCAAAATCCTTAAAGGATATTTGTCCATCAAAATCCACAGAGCTTCTGTTTATGGCGTTATTCCTTAGAAGCCTCAAAATTGGTGGTAGATGCGCTTCTATTGTTCCTGTCGGAGTAGTAAACAACACTAACGAAAAAGCATATACCATTATTCGCAAAGAATTGGTTGAGAATCAAAGACTCAGAGCAATCATTTATTTGCCGAGTGGTGTATTCAAGCCTTATTCTGGTGTGCAGACTGCTATTATTATCTTTGATAAAACGGAAAATGGTGGAACAGATAAAGTGTGGCTTTATAATATGGAATCTGACGGATTATCCCTTGACGATAAGCGTAACGAGGTTAAAACAAATGATATTCCTGATATAATCGAGAGATTCCATAACTTGGATAAAGAAGAAAGCAGAACGCCATATGAAAAATCTTTCTTTATCACAAAACAGGATATTGTCGATAACGATTATGTTCTCAGCCTTAATAAGTATCAGAAAAAAGAGATTATAAAGAAAGAATATCGCCCTACTGCTGAGATTATAAAATCTATTTATGATTTGGAAGAACAGTTCAAGGAACTTATGGGTGAGATTAGCAAAGGTATGGAATAATGGATATTCGTTTAGAAAATGTACTTAAGTACGAACAACCAACTAAATATATTGTCAAATCCGAGAATTATTCCGATGATTTTGTTTTACCCGTATTGACCGCAGGGAAGTCTTTTGTTTTAGGTTATACAGATGAAACCGAAGGTGTATGCAAGGCATCAGAAAATCCCGTGATTATCTTTGATGATTTTACTGCTGATTGCAAATATGTTGATTTTGACTTCAAAGTAAAATCTTCAGCAATGAAAATTTTGCACAAGGTAAATGCAGAAGACAATCTTAAATATTATTTTTATGCAATGCAGGCGATTGATTACACCCCTTTTAGCCATAAAAGAGTTTGGATTTCCGAATATAGCAAATTCAAAATTAAAAATCGTTCTGTTGCAGAGCAGAATAACATCGTAAAAGAATTAGACACTGTTGCAGCCGCTATAGATAATGCAAAACAACGCTTAAATGCTCTTGATGAGTTGGTAAAATCACGATTTATCGAGATGTTTGGTGACCCAGTAGAAAATCCAAAAGGTTGGGATAAGAGACCGTTATCAGATGAATGCGAAATAATTACAGGTAATACTCCTTCTCGCAAGAAACCGAATTATTACGGTGATTTCATTGAGTGGATAAAATCTGATAACATCAACACTCCGAATGCATTACTTACGCCTGCTATCGAATCTCTTTCGGAGGAAGGATTAAAGGTAGGACGTAGTGTGGAAAAGGATTGTATTCTTATGACCTGTATAGCAGGAAGTATTGGTTGTATCGGTAATGTTTCTGTTACAGACCGAAAAGTTGCTTTCAATCAGCAGATAAATGGTATTATCCCAAATAAAAACAATGTATGGTTTTTGTATGTACTTTTCGACCTGTCAAAAAGTTATATTCAAAGCACGGTCACTATGGCATTAAAAGGGATTTTAAGCAAAGGGCAATTATCAAAAATAGAGTTTATTTTCCCTCCAATCGAACTCCAAAACGAATTTGCAAAGTTCGTCGAACTGACAGACAAATCGAAATTTATCGTGCAGAAGCAGATTGAGGATTTACAGGAATTACTTGATAGTAAAATGGATGAATACTTTGGCTGATAACCAAAAGAAAGGGAGTAACTATGAATTTTGATTATTTGAAAAATATAGATGAACTCCAAAATTTATATTTAACAGTTACAACGGAGAATCAAACAGACGCTGCTTACTTGCGTTGCATCAAATATGGTAGATGTTTAGAAAGTCTTGTCCGTTATACCTATGCTAAGCAGTTTCCTAAATATAAAGCTGCTTCAAGTGAGCTTATAAAACTGTTAAAGGATAAAACTTTCAAGCAGTTTTTAGGAAAAACGGAGTATTATAACAAACTGCATTTTACATATCTTGCTGGAAATAATGCTGCATTCGACCACGACATTGATATTGAAACTGCTGATCTTGCTTTAGAAAATTTAAAAGAGGTAACTTTTCAAATCTTTTCTAAAGCACACAATTTCGATGATATGCAAAAAAGGGCCTTTGAATATGTTTCAAGGGTTGAATATGCCATTACAGAGGCTAAAACAAGGGAACTTTATATTGATACCAACTTGAAAAGTGCAGGCTATTCTGTGCTTAAAGAAAAGGGAAAAATAGTTCCGAATAAGGTGGGCATTGAAATAGAGGTTCATGATTTGCCAAATCAGGCAAAAGGGTATGTCGACTATGTTATTTATAACAAGGTTGGGCTTCCTGTCGCTGTGATTGAAGCGAAAAGGACAAGTGTTTCCGAAGAATCAGGTGCACAACAGGCAAAGGATTATGCTGATGCTCTTGTTAAAAATTTGGATTTAAAATACAGACCGATAATTTATTACACAAATGGATATGTTATTAAAATTCAAGATCGTTTAGGCTATCCAGCAAGGGAAGTGGGGAACTTTGCTTCTCTCGATGATTTGGAATTGCTGATTAAACGTCAGAAATCAGGTGCAGAAGATAAAAGAAAGCCTATTAAAAACAAAGAAGTAGATACTGCTATTATTGACAGAAGCAAACTTGTTGAAGCGGTCAAGGAAATGATCGATTCGATGAATACAGACGGTACTATGCGCAGAAAAGGTCTGCTTGTACTTCCTTGTGGTGTAGGTAAAACAAGAACTGCTGTTGCACTAAGCAAAATTTTAATCAATAACGATTGGGCGCAGAATGTCCTTTTCCTCGCAGACAGAAATAATCTTGTAAGCAACGCATTAAAACCGTTTAGCAAGTATATTGAGGGTGGTGTTAGCGATATTTCAGCCGAAAATCCTAACAGAGATACCAATGCACGAATTTGTCTGTGTACCTATAACTCTATGCTGAATTTCTTGAACAAGCCGAAGAAAGAATTTTCAGTAGGACATTTTGACTTGATTTTCGTTGACGAAGCACACCGTTCGCTGTTCAATGTTTATCGTGCTATTTTTGAGTATTTTGATTCCTTTGTAATCGGTCTGACTGCAACACCAAGTAAGGCTATTGACAGGTCAACCTATGAAATTCTTGATTTGAACACAGATGAACCTACATTTGAGGTTAAATTTGAAGAAGCGGTAAACCTTAATTATTTGGTAAGCTATCGTGCTTTTGATAAAACATCGGATGTTATGAAAAATGGTCTTAAATACAATGACCTGAGCGAAGATGAAAAAGCACAGTATGAGGAAATGTTTGCTGATGAAAATGGCAATATTCCCGAAGAAGTCGCAGGAAAAGCATTCTACAGAGAAATATTCAATAATGATACAATAGATAAAATGTTTGCTGACCTTTTTGCAAATGGACTAAGAGTTGAAAACGGAAATAAAATTGGTAAAACCTTAATCTTTGCTGTTGACCATAATCACGCAGTAAAGATTGCTGAACGTTTCAAAAAGAAATATCCGCATTTAGGCGATGAGTTCTGCCAGGTAATTGATAATCAGATTAAGAAAAATAAAACACGCCAAGACAATTTTGCTAAAAAAGACTCTAATCCGCAAATTGTTGTTTCGGTTGATATGATGGATACCGGCGTGGATATTCCCGAAATCGTAAACCTTGTATTCTTTAAGAGAGTTCTTTCACGAATTAAATTTGACCAAATGTGGGGGCGTGGAACAAGAACTTGTAAAGACTTGCACGTAATTACTCCACCGAGAGATTATTTTGAAGGTAGGACTTTGGATGATGAACGCAAGGATTATGTGGATAAGCAAGGATTCTTTGTATTCGATTACTGCAATAACTTTGAATACTTTGATTTACATCCCGATGGAAAAGACCCGTCTACTCCGTTGAACCTTAATCAGAAGATTTATTCCTTGCGTTTAGATATTCTTTCCAAATTACAAACCATAGAATATCAGGAACAGCCGGAATACAAGGCATATCACAGCAAACTAAAAAATATGCTCGTTGGTAAGATTGCCAACCTTGATACTGACCGTATTGATGTAAAGCCAAAGCTATACTATGTGGATAAATATAAAAAGGCTTCTGCGTTTGATTATTTGTCAGATAAGAATATCTATGAAATTAAAACACAACTGCTAAAACTCATAGACCAAGACACCACTGACGACAATTACTCCAAATCTTTTGATTACAGAGTAAGCATTATTCAACTTTCACTGTTGGATGATGCAGTTGATTCATCAAGGCAACAAGGACAACTTCTCAAGACCGCACAAGCATTGCTTGCAAAGGCGAGTATTCAGGATATTTTTGATAAGAGGGATATTCTTAAACAACTCGCCGATGAAGATTATTATATGGATTTAGACTTTTTCGAACTCGAAAAGGTAAAAGAAGAAGTTGGTCCGCTTATAAAGTATCTTCGTGGTGAGCCTGATGGCGATAAGATTTCAAACTTCAACGATAAGATTGAAACAAAAGAGCGTGATGTGAAGTATGATTTTGATAATTTTAAGACATACAGAGAGAAAATCATCACATATCTGCAAAAACATTTTGGCGAATTGGAATCTGTTAAGAAGATCACAAATTTGGATGAACTTAACAGCAACGACCTGAATGAGCTTCAGTCTGTATTGGATTCGTTGAAAACACCGGAAACAAGTGCAGAGGAAGAATTTGAAAGCACACAGGAGTTAATTATCTTTATAAGAAAGATTGTTGGACTTGATAAAAAAGCTATTGATGAAAAATGTGCAAAATTCTTAAACATCAATGACTTTAACAAGGAACAGCGACAACTGATTAACTTAATCATAGATTTTGCAATACGCAACGGTAACGTTACAAAAGATGATTTGGTTAATACAGAGCCATTTTCTGATATTGAAATCCCTGAGTTGTTTGATAATGAGCTTGCTCCTATTCTTCAACTTGTGGCAATGTTCACAAATTCGCTCAATGTTGCAGCTTAATCTACAAGTGAATAGTATTTTGAAATTACCTCCTGTGAAATATAGGAGGTAATTTTTATGAACACAAAAATCATCACGGAAATCATCGAAAAATTAAAAGCTGATTTCGATGACAATCAACTGCAAACCATTGAAAGAACACTTTACAGAATTTTAAAGGACAAGGATGTTATTGACGTAGTTAGAACACAACCGCAGACTAACGAAGAAGCCTTAGCATTTTTTTTAGCCGCAAAGAAAATTGAAGGTTGTTCAAACCGTTCTATTTCGTTTTATCAAACAACCCTGCAAAAAATGTTTGTGAATGTGACAAAGTTTTATTATTCCGTTACAACAGAGGATATTCGTCTTTATTTATCGCAATATCAGGAAAACAATAACGTTTCAAAATCCACCATTGATAATATGCGAAGAATAATCTCATCTTTCTTCACTTGGCTTGAAAATGAGGATTACATAGTTAAAAGTCCGGCCCGAAGAATACGCAAAGTGAAGACGCCGAAACTTGTAAAAGAAACATTTTCAGAAGAAAGCATTGAGCTTATACGACAAAACTGCAAAAATTTACGTGATCTTGCAATAATTGATCTTCTTTACTCAACAGGTATTCGTGTAGGTGAACTTGTAAGGCTTGATATTGCTGATATTGATTTTTCTAACAAGGAATGTATCGTTTTGGGTAAGGGCAACAAACAGAGAAAGGTTTATTTTGATGCAAAGACAAAAATTCATTTGCAACAGTACATAGCATCACGAAAAGATAACAATACCGCTTTATTTGTAAGCCTTTTATCGCCATACAATAGGTTAAAGGTTAGTGGTGTTGAAATTGCTTTACGAAAAATTGGGGAACGTTTGGAAATTGGTAATGTTCATCCTCACAAATTTCGCCGCACTCTTGCAACTAAGGCAATAGACAAGGGTATGCCTATAGAACAAGTACAGCACCTTTTAGGCCACGCAAAGATAGATACTACACTTGAATATGCTATGGTGGATGACGAAAACGTAAAAATATCTCATAAAAAATACTTAGGTTAGACCGATAAACAAATTTCGATTTGTCTGTCAGTTTAACGAACTCAGCAAACTCGTTTTGAAGTTCGATTGGAGGTAGATAAATCTTTGTTTTTTTGATTGTCGAAATCAAAAGATTTGGCTGTGCAGCAGCACCTTCAACAAGATACAATGATGGATGTGTCATATAGCAATATTGAAGAAATAACACATTGATAATCTCCTTATTAACCTTATATAGTGCAACGCTTTTTTGTAAAAGCGTGTGGTCTGTTAAAAGGCTTTTTGCTATTGCGGATTTACCAATGGTTGCGCCGGTGTTTACTATTACTAAATCACCAACTTCAATATTGCAGCGTTTATAATCTTTGGCGAAGTCAGTGTACGTAATTTGAGGTGCTGTATCATAATGGATTTCTCCGTCAAAAATCTCTCTTGCGCCTACATAATAATAGCCAGAGTCTTCTTGTTTTTGACAACCACCGTGTTTGCCATCAGTTACTTTATGACAAACATTATCTATCGTAACAATCGGATAGTTGTTGGGGTTATCATTTATCTCGCCAAACATCTCGATAAATCGTGATTTTACAAGGTCATCAAGACTGGAAAGCTGTTGTTTTTTTAACTCGATTGTGTGTTGTATTTTATCAAGTTCGTTTACAACCATTTCCTGAATTAAAATATCGTCACTCAATTTAAGTTCCATGTTTAAGAAAGTAGATTTCTTAATATTAGGCATTGCGGCGCCGGTGCGTAAATCCATTAAGCTTTCTTGATTGCCTTTTAAAGCATAGTAAATGTACTTTGGCAAAAACTTACATTCTGTTAGTTTATAGCAGTGGCAACCACACCAAAATTTCTCATTAATGTAATTGACATACCCACAAGAAGCTCCGCCTTCAGAAACCAGCACGGCTTCACCTTCGGTGTTATATGAGGTGTAATAGCCAGACTCCTTAATTCCGCCATTGATATATTTATACGGGTTATTATCATTAAGTAAAGTTGTATCAATTTGTTTTCCTTTTTCAAGATGGCAAATATCTTTGATTTTATATGTATTCATTACGCCACCTCCTGAAAGATAAATCGTGATTTACAGGGGGATTGTCCAAGAAATGTGAGGGTCACCAATAGCACAAAAAGGAAAGCTGGTAAGTGCTGTCACCCACATTTTGGTGAATGAAGATAAGACTCGCTATTTAATACAAAGAAATGCGGCATAGGTACAAGGGAGCGGGGGAGTTTAGAATGTCGGTTTTAGACGTGGCTCTTTTTTCTTAAAGTGTTCATAGTTTTTACAAGTGGAAAATTTGCATACTATTGACAAATTTATTGTCAAGGCGTAATATTTATACAGGAGGTGCATGACAATGGATGAAATTCAGAGAATGCAAGATAACCTTCTGCTCATCCGTAGAGCTGTTGGCTGGACTGCAGAAGAGTTTGGTAATCAAATAGGTGTTACCAGACAGACTATAAATAATATCGAAAATGGTCGTAATAGACTGACCAAAACGCAGTACATTGCTATGCGCAGTGTGCTGGATGCTGAGATAGCTAAATATCCCGATGAAACAGAAATGTTGAAAACCATATTAGATGTTTTCGTTGACTATCCTGAGAATTACAAGATGGAAGACCGAGAAAATCTTATGGCTAAGGCAAACTTGGTTACACCATCAATACTTGCAGGTACAGCAACAAGAAAGGCTGTATCTAAAGAATGGATGCAAGCGGCTGCTGGTATTGGTGTAGCTGTAGCGGTTGCAGCTGGGCCTATGGGAGTTGTTGGCGGTTTGATGGGCGCATGGCTTATGAAGGTTGCCGTTAGCACCGACAAGAAGAAAAAGAAGAACGAAGAGTAACAGCGAGAGTCTTTTCTCAATGTCTGATGCGAAAAAAATAGATTCTTTTATAGAATTAAAATGGAGGTGCGACCAATATGGAATACGCAATTATAGGTGTTATCATCGTGGCTGTAATTGCTGTGAGTATGATGCTTTTCTTGAAAACAAAGAAGACTCCATCTGGCGTTGTAACAGTGAATGCTGGAAACGATAAAGACAAGACAGAAGTTCAGCTGGTTCAGCCGGACGGTGAATCAGGAGAGCTTGTCATTCAAATGGAGATGTTGCCTGCCGAGTCCATAACCGATGAGAACAAGCTCTTTGAAATTACCGATAGCAAGGTGCTGGCTCATGTAAATAATCTGGTTCCTGGATTAGCTCAAGTGGGTAATGTGGTAAATAATGCAGCGCAGGCAGCTCAAGCGAACGGAGAAGTTCTTTATAGAGCTATTATTCCAGTCGGTGCAAAATTGACCGATTCAAAGGCTATGGAGGGAGCTGTTCGTGGGATTTATCATGGTGCGGATGGTATTCGTGGCCATGCAAACTTAGTAGCTGTAGAAGCGCAAAAGAGCACGGCTGTTGTAGCGAACACCGCAGCTGCTGCAATGGGTGTGGCATCAATGGTTGTGGGCCAGTATTATATGACTCAGATAAACACCGAGCTTGGTGAAATCAGTGATGGGATTTCTAAAATATCGGACTTTCAAGATAATGAGTATCGCAGCAGGGTGTTCTCTCTGGTAGCTCATGTGAAGAAGATTGTAGATTTTCAGGTTGAAATTCTTGAGAATCAAGAGTTGAGACTTTCGAAGATTTCACAGCTCGATAGTCTTGAGGAGGAATGTACGCAACTTCTTGGACAGGCTAATCTTGCTCTTGCTGGATACACAAAGAAGACTGGTCTTGACTATGCAGCTTATGAAAAGGAATTACCAGAAGTTCAGAACTGGTATATGTATCAAAAATCGCTTTTGGATGTACTTTACAAGATTTCCGAGTTAAGATACACATTGCACATAGGTACTGTGTCCAGAGAACACTGTATCGCTTTGTTGCCTACATATACAGATCAGGTTGCAGAAACACAGAGTCGTTTGACCGGATGGCATCAGGCAACGACTGAGCGCCTAAGTATTGATACATCTGAAGTTCGTCGTAAGAGAACCGGTTTTGATGGGGTAGTTCATTTTATTCCGGGCTTGTTCAATGATGATTTGAACTTTAGAGCCATTGAAAAGAGTACAGCAAAGATGATCAAGATTCAGTCGGCAGGAAGTGTACACGAATATGATACAACAGATTATTATGCGGAGGATGTTCAGCTGATATCCAAGGGCGGCAAAGTGTATTATTTACCAACAGAAAATTTTGACAAGGAAGGCGCTGTATGAGTGAGAAAGAAAATAATATCGTTGTAAATGACGAACCAGTAACAGAAGAAGCTCTAAAGGATAGAAAAGGCTTTGTTGCGTGGATAAAGGATCACAAAAAGCAGCTTATCCTTATTGGAGTAAGTATTCCTACTATTATCGCCGTTGTTCTCGGCCTAAAAAACAAAGATGCCCTCAAAGCTTTATGGGAAAATCTGAACGAGGAAATAAAGAAGGCTAATATGTACAGCACCAAATGGTTTGAGACAGTAACGGATGATGTATTAAGTGCGGAGCGTGAAAAAGTCAGATTGGAATATTGTTCCTCAGGCGATAACTTTTCAGAAGCCAGCAGGTTGCAAAATCTGTTATGGAGATTTGATAAAGAAATGAGCAAAAGAGCTTGGGGAGATGAAACACCTCATGCACCAAGCATTCATCGTGAACATGGCTGGTATCTGGCAAACGATGACTAATAACGGAAAACGCCTCGCTACAGGGGTTAAATCCAGTGGTGAGGCGTTTCTACGTCTACGGGATTAAGACTTTATTTCCTGACCGTATTTATTGTCTCTAAGGGTAATCACCTGTGAGATACTCATCAGTCATACAATAGCACTCCACAGAGCACAAAGACGTCACATAACGCCTTATCAGGAAACAACGGCCGGCTCCTAATTGTACAGTTACCAGTTTATGTTTATTCGATTAAGGCAAACCACGTCGCTTTCAAAAACGAAAAATTTTTAAAGTTTCGAAAGCGGCATCTTTGGAACGGAAAACTGTTACAGGTTGCAAAAATCTGTTCCAGAAATAGAGAACATTCAATGTCCATTCCCTAAAAGTGTGCATCTGCACAAAAATGGCGAATGGATGTTATTTGGCGAACGGACGACCTGGGAAGTGTTGTAGGGACAGGTGCGTCCTTTTCGACCGAAAACAATCGTAAATTCGAGAAAATGTGATTGAAATCAATCGTAAAACCAATCGTAAAATTTTGCGATTGGTTTTTTGCGTATTTATGAACGGAAATTCTCAAAAAATATTTACAAATAATTTAACTTTAAATATTGCTATTTAACTTTGTAAAAGTTATAATGAAATAAAATGAGTTAAGAAGGAGTTCTCTTATGGATGTGCTGACAGATATATTTGGAGTACAGGTGAAATATGAAAGTTGGAATAAACAAGGTGCATTACCGATGTATATTGCAGGAAGCTATGATTTTGCGGTAGCAATATTAAATGGCTGCAGATGTATCATGTTATCACCCACAGAAGAACTTGTGACTATTCCGGCGTTAAAAAAACAGATAAAAAGAATACAGGAAATTGAAAATATTCCGGTTGTAATAAAACTTCCAGCTATTTCGTTATACAAAAGAAAAAAGATGATAGAGAGCGGAATTTCTTTTATAACAGGCAAACAGGCATTCTTGCCGTTTATGGGAACATTTTTGACGCACGAAAACGAAGAAACTGTTGAAGTGACAAAGTTAATGTTTTCTGCGCAGCAATTAGCTTTGATGTATCTTTATAACAACAATAAAAAGCTATATGTTTCTGCTGCCACAAAAAAGCTTCCTTTTACTGCAATGACCATGAGCCGAGCAGTGAAGCAGCTTGAAGCAACCGGATTATTTTACACAACAAAAGATGGCGTGAACAAAGTAATAGAGTCCGATTATTGTGGATTGGAGCTTTATGAAAAGATAAAAGAATACATGACATCTCCAGTTCGCAAAATCGGTTATTTAAACAAAGCAGAGATTACAGTAGACATGGTTCTTGCAGGAGATTCTGCTTTAGCAGAAGCAACAATGTTGAATCCGAACAGAGTGATGACATACGCTGTTTATATCAAGTCTTTTGTGAAAGAAAAATTAGTAAATGAACTAATCGACCCTGATGAACAGGTGAGAGTTGAATTGTGGGAATATGATCCGAAACAATTTTCTGAAGATAACATGGCAGACAGATTATCTGTTGCGCTGTCTTTTACGGAAAATGAAGATGAACGAGTAGAAGAAGCCATTGAAGAATTGCTGGAAGGAGTATGGAGATAATAAATGGTTACGGGATTTACAAAATTTAAAGAAAAGTTTCAGGGCTTTGAAGATCAGTATGTGGTGATCGGAGGAACGGCCTGCGATCTTCTGATGGAAAATGAAGATATGTCTTTTAGGGCAACAAAAGATGTGGATATTGTTTTGATTGTTGAATCCATTACTGCAGAGTTTGGAAAAGCGTTCTGGGATTATATCAAAGAAGCGGAGTATGAACATAAAAATAAAAGTACAGGAAATACACAATTTTATCGTTTTACCTCTCCGAAAAGTAAAGAGTATCCTTTTATGATTGAAATCTTTTCTAAAAAACCGGAGTTTATTGCACTGGACGAAAATGCTGTATTAACACCACTTCCGATTGATGATGAGATTTCCAGTTTGTCAGCAATCCTTTTGAATGATGCTTATTATAATTTACTGAAAAACGGACAAGTTATTTTAGACGGGATTCCTGTACTGAAAGAGGTTTGCCTTATTCCATTCAAAGCGAAAGCCTGGCTTGATTTAACTGAACGAAAAGAGAATGGAGAGTCTGTTGATAGCAAAAATATCAAAAAACATAAAAATGATGTTTTTCGACTTGGTCAGTTGATTACTGCGGAATCCAGACAGGCTCTTAATGAAGAAATTGAAGCTGATATGAAACGATTCCTGAATGAAATGGAAAAGGAAAACATCGATTTGAAAACACTTGGAATTCGAGGCTTCTCTCAAAATTCTATTATAAGCCTGTTGCGAAATTGCTATGGGATTGAGTAATTCAATTATTTGAATTCACTACATATAGAGGAAAACATATATGAGACACGATTTAAAAGAATGCGGAAAACGTATTCAGCAGCTTCGCAAAGAACGAGGGCTTACGCAGGAACAACTTGCAGAGAAACTAAATGTCAGTCAGAACACAATCGCTAAGATTGAATCGGGGCTGCGCAGACCATCTATTGATTTTCTGCTTGAAATCTCGGAGTTTTTCAAAGTATCAACGAATTATCTTGTGTTCGGTGTTCATGCTGAAGATGTTGAGGATGAAAAATTAAAAAAGGATATCGATGAAGCAATTAAAAAGATTGATCAAACGATTGAAAAACTGTTGGAGAAGAAAGACGAACTTCTCAAAATGAAAAGTGAATTGAATTAACGATTTTGAAACCACCGGAGTGAAAACTTTAGTGGTTTTCTTTATGTCTATGGACTCGGAGAGCGCATGAACCTTGCCAACCTGTCCATAGATTTTTTTGTTTCTTAACTTAAAATTGAAGATGTAAGAAATGGGAACGGACAATCAATATCCAACCCAACAGGTGGTAAAAAGAATCTGGTTGTAACGATAAAATGAACTTACTCTACCAACGAGGCAATAAAACTTCACTGTAGAAACAATTACAATTTTCTCAAAAGCTGAAACAAGAAAATCCCTTAGGAACTAAGGGCGCACTTCTATACCGGTTATTCCATTACGGTATGTGCGTTCTCCGAAGGTAGATGCTCCTGTGTCTGAACACATTCACATATTGCGGAATTACATTCCGGTCAAGAGTAAACTCTTGCGGCTAACGCCTATCTCTTTTTACATACCTTGCTATGGCAAGGATGAATAAAAGACAAGGAGCAAAAGAGAAATGGAAAACAAAGAAAAAACTCTGGAGCAGTTGGAAACTGCCCGTTTGAAGGTGCAGCAATATGAACACAAGATTCAGCTTTTGAAAAATCGTAAGAATCATCTGGAGAAGAAAGCCGACCGACAGCGCACTCATCATCTCTGCAACATGGGCGGTGCCATCCAAAGCATTTCCAAGGAAGCGGACTCCCTGACAAGAGTAGAGTTCTACTCGCTGATGGAACAGATTTTTGCGCTGCCTGCGGTGCAGGAATTGGTGGATGCGGCTATGGAGAATCACGAGATGGGAGGTGGCAGTTGATGGCACTGTATCACTTCCATGTGGATCAAATTAAACGAAGCGAAGGTCGCACAGCTGTTGCCAGTGCTGCCTATCGTGCCGGTGAAAAGCTGCATAACCTCTGGGATGGTGAAACTCACGATTACACCAAGAAGGGCGGCGTCATTCTGGCAGAAATCATTCTGCCGGAACACGCACCACAGAGATTTTCTGACAGGTCAACGCTATGGAATGAAGTGGAGCAGATCGAAAAGCATTACAAGGCGCAGCTTGCGTACAGCTTCGACATGGCTTTGCAAAATGAGTTTTCCTTAGAGGAGAACATCGAACTGGCGAGAGAATTTGTTCAGAAATACTTTGTGTCTGATGGCATGATTTGCGATCTTGCGGTACATCAGCCCGACCGAGAAGAAGGTGGTATCCCCAATCCACACTTTCATGTTTTGGTTCCCATTCGTCCTCTGAATGATGATGGAACATGGGGAGCCAAGCAGCACCGAGTTTATCATTTGGATGAAGACGGCAATCGTATCAAAAAGGAAAATGGCGGGTGGGAGTTTGATGCTGTCCCAACTACAAATTGGGGCAGACCGGAAACGCTGGATATGTGGCGTGAAGCCTGGGCGGATATGGTTAATGCCAGATTTGAAGAAAAAGGTCTGGACTGCCGTATCGACCATCGCTCCTATGTAGATCAGGGACTGGACTTGATTCCTACTGTCCACGAAGGTCCTCATGTTCGCAAAATGGAGAAGAAAGGTATTCGCACTGAAAAGGGCGAATTGAACCGCTGGATAAAAGCCACCAATCGTATGATTCTCAGTATGAGAGCTACCATTGCGGCACTGAAAGAATGGATTCAGGAAGCAAAAGAAATTCTGAAAGAGCCGCAGGAGATTTATCTGGCTCAGCTGCTCAGTGAAGCACACGCCATCCGCAATCAGGCCGCTATGACTTATGCAAGAGGAAAAACCAAGGCTAAGAAAAACAATCTGAAGCGTTTCATGGATGAGTGTAATTATCTGAAACAGCGAGGTGTGCTAACACTCAGCGATTTTGAGAATTATCTTTCTTCTGTTGACGAAAAAGTGGAAAGCATAAAATCCTCTATGAATCAGAAACAAAGCAGATTGAAAGAACTTCAGCAGCTGATTGAGGACGCAAAGACTTACGCAGAATTAAAGCCGGTCTTTGATGAAATGAAAAAAGAAAAATACAGTTTTACCAAAGCAAAAGAGAAATACAAAGCGGAACATGATAGTGAGCTTCGCCAGTTCTACATGGTAAAACGAAAACTGAAAGAGAAAGGTTTTGAAAAAGAACCTTTTCCTCTGAAAGCATGGCAGAGCGAATTTTCCGAACTGTCAGCACAGCGAGAAGCGGAATATCAGGAATACAAACTACTGCAAAAGGATTTGACCGTGCTGTATCAGATCAAGAGTGATGTGGCCCAGGTGATGCGTGAAACACATCCCGATATGCTGCATCCCGATAAAACAAAAGAAACAGAAACCACATTGTAATCAGGAGGTGGAACGATGAGTTATACACAAGAACAAATTGACAGAGCGAATCAGGTGAACTTGGAACAGTTCCTTCGCTCACAGGGAGAAAAGCTAATCAAAAGCGGTCACGAGTACCGCTGGGAACGATATGACAGTCTGACTGTTAAGGAAAATAAATGGTTCCGTCACAGTCAAAACAAAGGCGGTTATCCGATAGATTTTGTGATGGAATTTTTTGATAAGACCTTTCCGGAAGCAGTCCAGATGCTGATTGGTGAAGAAGCAGTAGAGTGCTTAGCAGAATCGTCACCGAGAGCAGAATTTAAACTTCCGCCTCGCTGTGAATCCAATGAAGGAATCTTAAAGTACCTGACGGTAGAAAGGAAACTTCCACAAGATTTAGTGGAAGAATTTATTGAATACGGTCTGATTTATGAAGATGCAAAGCACCATAATGTGGTCTTTGTAGGAACGGATGAGAATGGTATTCCTAGATATGCTCACTGCAGAGGAACAGCAGATCATTTTCGCATGGATGTGACAGGTTCTGATAAATCCTACGGATTCTGTTACAGAGGAAAAGGAACCGAACTGTATGTGTTTGAAGCACCTATAGATTTGTTGTCTCATATTGCTTTGTATCCGTCCGGATGGAGAGAACGCAGTTATTTGTCGCTTGGTGGTGTTTCTCCGAAAGCATTGGAGCGTTTTCTTTCTGAACGCAAAGATATTGAGAGTGTATTTATTGCAACCGATAACGATGAAGCAGGAAACAATGCCGCAGAAAAATTGGCAGAACTGATTTCGCAGGAAATCTCAGTATATCGATTTCTGCCACAGGCAAAAGACTGGAACGAAGAACTGGTCAATGAACGAAATGGTTTGGCGTCCGATGCTCATATGGTAATCGGAATCAGAAAAACTGAGAAGCCAGCGAAATCTGTCCCTGTAATTTGCATGGACGATGTGGAACAGACCGAAGTGGACTGGCTTTGGTATCCCTATATTCCATTTGGAAAATTAACCATCGTACAAGGCAACCCCGGAGAGGGAAAAACATTCTTTGCCATGCAGCTTGCGGCTGCCTGTACCAATCAAATGTTTCTGCCAGATATGGAACCCTTTGAACCGTTCAATATGATTTTCCAAACAGCAGAGGACGGTCTGGGCGATACAGTAAAGCCGAGACTGGTTTCATCCGGTGCAGAGTTGAAGCGAGTGCTTGTCATTGATGATGCCGAAAATCCGCTGACATTGGCAGATGATCGCATCGAAAAAGCCATCAGAGAAAACAATGCAAAACTAATGGTTATTGATCCATTGCAGGCATTTCTTGGAGCAAATGTGGATATGAACAGAGCCAATGAAGTGCGCCCAGTGTTTCGTAAGTTAGCGGACATCGCCCAATCTACGGGCTGTGCCATTGTGATGATCGGGCACCTGAACAAAGCATCAGGAACACAAAGCACCTATCGTGGACTTGGTTCCATCGATATTGCTGCAGTGGTTAGAAGTATTCTTTTCGTAGGTAAAGTGAAAGATGATCCAACCACACGAGTGATTGTTCACGAGAAAAGTTCCCTGGCACCACCGGGACAGGCATTGGCCTTTTCTCTGGGAGACCAGAAAGGCTTTCGCTGGATTGGAGCCTATGACATTTCAGCAGAAGATTTGCTTGCCGGTGGTGAGGGAACCAAAGCGGAATTAAAACAGGAACAAGCGATCAAATTGATTTATGAATTTCTTGCGGATGGTAAAAAAGTTTCCATTGCGGAAATCAACAAAGAAGCCATAGAACGAGGAATATCCGAAAGAACCGTTCGTCTGGCAAGAAATTCCATGAAAGATAAATTGGAAAGTGAAAGACAGGGAAAAGACTGGTGGATCTGGCTGAAAGGGCAGAACGAAACGGCAAGCAGCCTATAGATAAAATTGTTTGCCACTTTGCCAGTTCAATATTTAAATACAGGAGGTTTTGCCAATGAAAGAAGTTCCTATCTGGGAAAAGACAAATCTGACCTTGGAAGAAGCGGCTGCTTATTCCGGAATCGGTATCAATAAATTAAGAGAAATCACCAACAATGATAGATGCGATTTTGTGCTGTGGGTAGGCACAAAGCGATTGATTAAGAGAAAACAGCTGGATAAATTCACTGAGCAGTGTTACTCCATTTAACCGCAAATAACATCTGAACTTACCATAGAAAAGAGAGCTTCGATATGATAAAATAGGGGTGCGGCGAATTTGGTTCATTCGTTGCATGTACGTCATATCGGGGCTCTTTTCGTTAGAAAGGAGATAGAATATGTCTGATAAAAGAAGAGATAACAAAGGACGTATTTTACGTACAGGAGAGAGCCAGAGAAAGAACGGAATGTATGAGTTCCGTTACACAGATGCCAATAAAAAGCGTCGTTCCATCTATGACATGGATTTGATGAAACTTCGTAAGAAAGAGGATGAAATCAAATTGATGAGCCACGAAGGAATTGACTATGCCGGAGGTGAAATCACCGTCATTCAGTTGCTGGAGCGTTACATCAGCCTGAAACGAGGTGTTCGCTACAATACCACCACAGGTTACCGATTTGTGATGGGTGTGGTGCAGAAAGAAGCCTTCGGTCAAAGAATCATTCGTGACATCAAAATGTCAGATGCAAAGCTATGGTTCATTAAGCTGTTTGATGACGGTTATTCCTACAGCACCATCGCAAGTATCCGTGGTGTGGTAAAACCGGCCTTTCAGATGGCTTATACCGAGGATATTATTCGCAGGAATCCATTTGAGTTTCGTCTGGATATTATCCCAAACAACACCCAGAAAAGGGTGGCTTTGTCACCGAAGCAGCAGGAACAGTTTCTGGACTACATCAGAAAAGATGACCACTTCTGCAGATACTTAGATGAAATCAAGATTCTTCTGGGAACCGGCATGAGAATCAGCGAGCTTTGCGGACTGACCATTTCAGACCTGGATTTTGAGCGCAGAAGAATCCGTGTGGATCATCAGCTGGTAAGAACCAGAGATGGACAGCGCTACATTGAGAAAACAAAAACAGAATGCGGCTGCCGCTACATTCCTATGAGTGATGAAGTCTATGAAAGTTTCTACAACATTCTTTCTAATCGAAAGAAGCAGAAAAAGGAGATTATGATAGACGGCTATGCAGGATTTCTCCTGCTGGACAAAAACGGCAATCCAAAGGTTGCCATGCACATTCAGAAGGTAGTGCAGAGATTATGTGAGAAGTACAATGAAGAAAATATCATTCCGCTTCCACGCATTACACCGCATGTATTTCGACACACATTTTGTACAAACATGGCCAATGCAGGTATGGATTTAAAAAGCCTGCAGTACCTGATGGGGCATTCCGATGCCAGCGTTACCTTGAATGTCTACACCCATAACAGTTACGAGAAAGCCGAAGAATCTATGGCGCAGATCGTGTCTTTCAGTGGGAGACAGGCAGAGGAAACCAAGGTAAGAAGATTTGGGTAAAATTCATGGCGAAAATGGTGTTCTGAAGGGCCAAAAGATCGGCTGCAGTACGCCATTTAGTACGCCAATTGCTCGAAAACCTATGTAGAGAGGCGTAGATTTATGAATTTTTAACTCTGAAAATTTGTGCAGAGTGAACAAAAAATAGAGATATAAAGACTTATAAAGAGGTAAAATTGCATGATAAGAGTACTTTTCTTGTGCCACGGCAATATCTGCCGCAGCCCTATGGCAGAGTTTATTATGAAAGATATGGTAAAAAAGGCTGGTATGGAAGATCTGTTTTTTATTTCTTCTTCCGCCACCAGCACTGAAGAAATATGGCGCGGAGTGGGCAAT